>NZ_RAWK01000126.1 GCF_003612165.1 Corallococcus aberystwythensis
CCCCACCCCGCGATGGCCCACGCCTTCATGCCCGTCATCGTCGCCTCCCGCCCACCGGAACCCGCGCCAGGGATGGACGCGGTGCGGAGGGGAGGGTTGGCAACACACGACGCCACGGACACCCGTGCGGAGGTCGCATGGGCCTGTTGCCGCCAGAGGGGCGCGCTCCTCTGCCTCCGGACGGACGGCGGTAGGGCTTCCCGTCATTGTCCGGAGGCGGGGACAGGCCCACCCATGCCCTGGGGGGCACACGGCCATGAGGAGACGGGTGGAGCCGAAGGAGGCGAAGGGACTGGGCATCCAGGGCCTCGTCGAGCTCGAGCTGAAAGCGATGGAGGGCTCGGCCCTCACTTCCCAGACGCGGACGGATGACAGCCGCGAGCCGGCGTGGATCGAGCATCCCAGCAGGAGCCTCTTCGGGCTCGCGCTCTCCGGAGGGGGCATCCGCAGCGCGACCTTCAACCTGGGGCTGTTGCAAGGGCTGGCGAAGCTGGAGCTGCTCGGGACCTTCGACTACCTCGCGACCGTGTCGGGCGGTGGGTACATCGGGGGCTTCTGGTCGGCCTGGCTCAGGCGCAATGGGCACGCCGCCGGACAGGACCCTGGCCCCTGCCGGGGGGCGGACCCCCTCTTCCCGCGGAAGCCCGAGGCGCCCTGCATGGGGGAGCCCTGCGCCATCCGCCACCTGCGTGAGTTCAGCAACTTCCTGCGCCCGCGGTCGGGACTGCTGAACTCCGACACGGGACGAATCGTCGCCTCCGTGTCGAGCGCCATCATCCCCTCACTGCTGGCGGCACTCTCGCTCCTGGTGCTGGGGGTCCTTGCCTGGGTGGGGCTCGCGTGGGCGGCTCTCCTTCCGGGGCGGGTGGCGTGGCCCGGCGGCTTCGCGCGGGGGCTGCCGTGGCTCCTGCTGTTTGTCCCGCCCCTGTGGGCATGGCGCCGGAAGCGCCTCGAGGCCAGGCTGGCGGCCTGTGCAGGCCTGCTCGGCGCGCTGTGCCTGCGCGGCGGCTTGCTGCTCCTCTTTGTGTTGACCGCCGTGGAGTTGACGCAGGGCGAATGGTGGTGGCGAAGAAGGGAGCTGGCGCAACCCGGCGAGGATCGGCTCTCGGCGGAGGGGTCGGGCGCCTATCTCCTGGCGGCCGTGTGCGCCGTGGGCCTCACCGTTGGCTTCGGGGGGCTCTTCGCACCCGCCGCGAGCGCGCCGGACGTCTCCGGATGGAGGGTGCTTCGGGCCCTCTTCACACCCGCCGTGGCGTGGGGCGCCGCGGCGGGCGCGCTCATCCTGGGCCGCTTCCTCTTCTCGAACCTGGGCCGGGGCAGTGGGCAACCCTCCTGGATGTACGGCTTCGAGCGAGCCATCAGCCGGCTGCTCACGAGCGCCGCGCTCTGGGCGGGCATGGCGTCGTGCTGGCTCGCGGGGGCGTGGCTACAGCGGAAGTTGTCGGGGTCTCCCCTCTCCACCGTGGGACTGGCCACCTTCATCAGCTCCCTCATGGCCGTGCTCGCCCGTGGGCAGAAGCTCATCAGTCACCAGCCGAGCAGACCTGCCCTGCCCGGCAAGCGGGAGCGCTGGATACCGGTGTCGCTCAGGCTCCTTGCCAGCGCCATCGCGGTGCTGCTCCTCGTCGGGGTCGTGGCCCTGGTCATCCAGGCGCGGTTGCACGGGTGGCTCACGTGGCTGTTCGTGGTGGCCGCCGCGGCCACCCTCGCGACGCTGCTCTGCTTCGAGACCACGCGGGTGGGCCTGCACAACTTCTACCGGGCCCGGCTCGCACGAGCCTACCTGGGCGCCACCAGTCCTGGCGGTGGCGCGGCGCGGCTCTCAGGCGCGCGCAAGGGGGATGACCTCCTGCTGTCGGAACTCGCCGTCCCTGGCACGCCGCTGCGGCCCCTGCACCTCATCTGCTGCGCGGCCAATGACCTGCGGCCTCCGGACCCGCTGTCCAACCTGGAGCGAGGGGCGCAGAGCGCCGTCCTCTCACCCGTGGGAATGAGCGTGGCCGATGAAGCCCACGTCTGGCATCCCGCCGGGACGCGGCGGCGCAATGGAGGGGCGCCCACGCTCGCCGCGGCGATGACCGCGTCAGGCGCGGCCTTCAACTCCAACATGGGGGGCCACTCCAAGCGTCTCGGGTCGGCCGTCACGTTCCTGATGAGCGCCTTCAACCTTCGCCTGGGGCTGTGGTGGCCGCACCCGACGCGTGGCCGTCAGCGTCGCTGGTTCGAGGCGCTGCCCATCGGGCTTCCGTTCTACAAGGAGCTGTTCGGCATGTCGCGGGCCCAGGACCGCGACGTGCACCTCTCCGACGGAGGGCACTTCGAGAACCTGTCGCTCTACGAGCTGGTACGCAGGCACTGCCGCTACATCCTCGTCTCGGATTGCGGCATGGATCCGGATGTCGCCTGCGACGACTTCGGCAATGCCGTGCGGCGCGTGCGCGAGGACTTCGGGGTGGAGATCCGCATCGACCTGTCGCCGCTGCACCCGGGGCCCAACGGGCGCGCCCGGCAGCGGATGGTGGCCGGAGACATCCACTACCCCACGGGGGACGCCGGGGTCTTGCTGATGATCAAGCCCACGCTGACGGGCGATGAGCCGGCGGATGTCGCGCAGTACAAGGCGCGCAACGCGGCCTTCCCGCATGAGTCGACAGGGGACCAGTTCTACGACGAGGCCCAGTGGGAGTCGTACCGCCGGCTGGGCGAGCACGTGGTCGAGACCGCGTTCCTGCCCGTCACGAGCCAGCCCGACTGGCGCATGCTGGAGGAGGGGACGCGGGGGGCCGCCCTCTTCGCCTGGGCCCGCCGGGAATGGCTCCCCCTGCCCGCCGGGTACTCGGACCGCTTCGCGCGGCTCGCTTCGCGCGCGGCGGAGATCGACGCGTTGCTGCATGCGGCGGGGACCCACCGGCTGCTGCGGGAAGTCTTCGAGGAGGAGGTGTTCGTCGCAGGCCTGTCGCGGGAGCAGGGGGATGGCGTGCGAGAGCTGGCCGCCCGGCCCGAGGCCCTGGACATCACCGGCTCGCTGTGGGCGAGCCGGCAGGCCCTGCTCTTCATGGAGGAGGTGTTCCTCCGCGAGGACCTCGCCCAGGAGTACAACCATCCCGCCTATCTGGGGTTGATGAACTACTTCGCGCGCTGGGCGCACGCGCCGCTGTTCCGGATGTGGTGGCCACTCCTGAAGGCCCTGTATCCGCAGCGCTTCACGCGCTTCCTCGAGACGCAGTTCGGTCTTGCGCCGCGAAGGCGCGCGGAACCCCATGTGGAGCTGGAACGGGACAGCCCGGCCCCGACGGGACTGGCGATGTCCAGGTGGACGCAGGAGCGGGGCAGGCTCCAGCTGACGGACGGCGCGCGGCTGCTCTCCTTCGTGCACCCGGTCCGCTACGGGGACAGGGACGTCCCCATCCAGCTGGCCCAGGTTCGCGTGTACATCCAGGAGGCGTGGACGGACGGCGGGCTCGCGGCCTGGGACGCGAGCGACTTCTTCGTTCCGCCCGGCTTCTGGGGCTCCGGCATTGGCGAGGCCTTCCTGCGCGCCCTCGTCCGCTTTCCTGAGTGGGGCAACGGCCAACGGCACCTCGGCCCGGACACGCGGGTGTCCCGCCTGGCGGTCCACCTCCACGGGAGCACGAATGCATCCGCCAGTGAGATGAAGCGGGAGGCGGACGAGGCCGTGCTCTATCGCTCCAGCGGGTTCGAGGAGCCGGACGGCACGGAGCGGGACAAGCTCTACGCCATGCGTCGCTCGTCCTGGGGCAGAAGAGGGCAGCCCGGGGACTACCAATGTGAAGGAGGGAAATGCCCCTGCCTGTGGCTGGTGCGAAGCGTCGCCGCGAGCCCGGGTGCCTAGATGTCTGCGCGAAGCGTGACACCCTGCCTGACTCCAGGGCGATTCGCGCGGCGGTGTCCCCTGGCCATCCTCCCAAGGCCATGGCCACGACACCGAACGATGCCCCGGAGGCGGGCGCGCAGTATCTGCCCACCCCCCTTCCGGAGGCCCGGGCCTTCGTGTGGGCCGACCTGCTGACTCCCACCCAACAGGGCCTCCGGGAGCTCTTCTCCTGGCTGGAGGCCGCCTGCAAGGGCCCCGTGGACGCCGCAGGAGTCAGCGCCGAACATCTCTCCACCAGCCTGCTCGTCTCCGGCGCCCGGGGCTCCGGGAAGACCACCCTCCTGCTCAGCGCCGTGCAGGCCCTGCGGGACTGGAAGCGCTTCGTCGGCGGGCCGGGGCGTCCCGAGATGGCCGCGCTGTCGCGGACGCTCGAGCGCCTTGAACGGCGCATCCTCTGGCTTGAGCCGCTCGACCTGGAACCCGTCCCGTCCCAGGCCAACCTGCTGGCCACGCTGCTGGTCCGCGTGCGGGCCGCGCTGGACCATCCCCGGCACGCGAAGGGCGCTCGCGGCGAGTCGTCGCGGTGGGCCTCTTCCATCCTGGAGGAGGGCGCGGAGGAGACGTGGGGGAAGCTGGATCACCTCATCCGCGATGCGTCGTTCATGTGGGAGGACATCCCGTCCACCACCGATGCCCGCGTGCGCGCGGAGCAGCAGATCCGCGCGTCGGAGATCTTCGCCAACTTCCAGTCGCGCTTCGCCGACGCCATGGAGGACGTGGCCCGGACGCTGTCCATGCCGCGCTTCGGCGCGTCCGGCGGTGAGCAGGTGCTGCTCGTGCTGCCCATCGACAACGTGGACCGCAGCATCGAGCACCTCTACAACATCGTGAAGCTCACGCGCATGGTGGCCAGCCCCCACCTCTGGTTCGTCCTGGCCGCCGGCCACCAGGAGTTCCAGCGCTTCATGGAGCGCTCCTTCCAGAAGGAACTCATCGTCTCCGGACAGGCCGGCATCGGTTCTCACGGCCAGGAGGAGACGCTCGCCATCGCCCGGCGGCAGGCCGCCACCACGCTGCGCCGCGCGCTGCCGCCCAGCTACCGCATCGCGCTGGAGCCGGTGGAGCCCCATGAAGCCTGGCGCTTCCCCGTGGATGGGCAGGGGGAACGGCTGGGCTCACTCCTGCGGCGCATGAAGCTGCCGCGCGGCCGGCGGACGGAGTCGCCGGTGTTGGACTCCTTCGCGGACCTCTTCGACATCGAGGGCCGGTTGACGCCCGAAGTGGCTCGCTGCTACCGCGAAGCCCTCCGCTCCGACGGCGAGGAAGCCAGCGAAGCCGGACCGCACCCGGGCGAGCCGCTCCTCCACCACGTCGGAAGGCTTGCCCTCACGCTGCCCGCGCGCACCCTGCAGGACCTCTGGCACTCCGTCCGGCGCGAGGTCCTGTGCGCCGCCGCGCCCGCGCCAGGGGCCGGGTCATCCGCCGCTCCCGAGGAGGGCGAGGCCGCGGTCCGCGTGGCCGCGGAGATGCTGCGCAACGCCATCGACGAAAGCGACCTGCCGGCCTGGGCGAGCGAGCAGCTGCACCACCGGATCCTCCGGCATGACGACCAGGGCCGCATCTGCCTGGACCTGACGGGCAAGCCCATCCACCGCTCCAAGCGCACCAGCCTTCATGGTGTCCTGCAGGGACCGCCTCGCGCCCCGGTTGGAAACGGGACGGGCGCGCACGCCCGGGTGCTGGGCACGGAGGTGCACCTGCGCCGCTTCCATGAGGTGGTGCTGGAGCTGGAGGACCTGGACGGCTCCGGCCGCGCAGCATCCCTGCCCGCGAACGTCACCGGCTGGTTCATGCTCCTGCATGACGTGCTGATGCTGTTCGAACGGCCCCGCGTGCTGAGCGCGGACGTGACGCCCTTCGAGATGAGCCCGGAGCTGGTCGTGACCGTGCACGAGCTCTGGGCGGGGCATGCGCAAGGAGAGCCGTTCATCCAGGCCGACTTCTGGTGGACGCCCCCATCGTGGAACACCTTCATCGAGTTCGCCGTCCTCACCGCGCAGTGGCGCGCGTTCCTCGTGCGGTTCTCCAAGGGGTTCCTCACCGCCAGCGACGGGCAGGACCCCGTGCTGCGTGCACGCTTCATCCAGGCCGCGTGGGTGGAGAACATCTGCTCCGTGGCCGGGCTGACGCTGGGCCAGTGGGACTGGGGGGGAGATGCACAGGGGGGCGCCGTGTCCGCGCTGCGAGGCCCGGGGCTGGCCGCCGCGCTGGCGCCGTATGAACAGCGGGTGCGTGACACGGTGTCGGAGCTCGTCACGCGGATCCGCGAGCACAGCGCCGGGTATGACCGGCTGTGGACGGCGCAGACCTGGCTGCGCAACACGCTGCCCCTCCAGGTGCTGCCGGAGTTCGCGCTCGCTCCCGGCACGCGAGGGCTGCTGTGCCAGCCGCCGGGACGGGCCCTCGCGGGCGGAGGCTGGGACACCCTGATGCAGGACTGGCGCACCCAGGCGTCCCGGCTGACGGCCTTCCGGCAGCAGCGGGTACGCGACGCGGTGAACCGCTCCAGCGCGGCCGGGTCGCTCCGTCAGGCGCTCGGCGCGGGCGGCGGGCGCGCGTCGGACACGTACTACGGCTGGCTCGACACCGTGGCGGAGGCCTGGTTCACCGTGGTGGACCACGACGGTGATCCGCTGGCGGAGGTGCTGGGCACGACGTCCCGCCTGGACTCCACGCCTGGCGAAGAGCGCACGTGAGCCGCGAGGGCCCACGCCCACCGCCGGGCAACCTGGCCCCGCGACGGGTCCCGGAGGCCTACGTGCGCGCGGAGGTGGCCAGCTTCCCGCTGACGAGCCTCGGGGCCTTCCGCTCGGCCGTGACGGAGCTGGTGCCGTCGCTGGACGCAGGAGCGGGCGAGCCCACGAGGGCGCTCTGGCGCGAGTGCGAGAAGACCCTGTCGGAGCACGCCAGCGGCTGGTCGTTGGACCGGATCATCGCCGTGCGCGACGCGTTCTGGTTTCCCTCGCGGGGGCACATCAGCCACCGGCGGGCCCCGCGCCAGGGCGTGTCGATGCTGCACTACCTGCGGCACCTGGCGGACACCCACCTGGAGCGCCGGCCCGGCGTCACCGTCATCTTCCAGGGCACGGGCGCGGAGGCGGTGGAGGCGCTGACGCACTACCGCTGGCTCACCTTCGCGATGCCGGAGGACCTGTTGCTCGCCGCCGTGCCGGTGGAGCCGCCTCCCACGCGCGTGGACATTGAACCGCCCCTGCTGGTGCGCCACCTGCTCGACCGGGGCGTGGCGGAGGTCCACCACCACGTCGGCGCGGGCATGGACTTTCCGCTCCTGTGGACGTCGCTGCTGTCCGCTGTGGGCGACCCGGGGCTGGATCCGCGCATGATGGCGGGGCCGGGGCTGCCCTTCGATGACGCGGAGGTGCTGCTGCGCTGGCTGATCGCGACCGCGGTGACCCGCTGCGTCCTCGCGGAGGTCCTCCTGCGCCGCGAGACGCCTCCGCTGCTGGAGTTCGTGCGCGGCCTTTCGGAGTCCCAGGCGTGGCTGCCGCAGCGGCGGCGCGTGCTCTCGCGGGCGCTGGAGGCGCTCTCGCGTGGACGCCGGGAGGTCCTCCCCGCGCTGGACGAGTTGCGCGGCCTCTACGAGGACCTGCATCCGCTGGCCGCCAGCAACGTGTCCGATCCCCCGAACACGCTCGCCGAGGTGTGGCGGCGGTGCGACCCCGTCTCATTGCGGCTTCGGCTGGGCACCCCCAATGGAGGGGAGCGCTGGCTGGTGCGCGCGGGCCTGAAGCACCTGGCGAGCCTGGAGCATGCGGGCATCCACGACGTGCACTTCGACCGCCTCTTCTGGCAGGTCCAGCGCGTGCGGTGCCTCAGCTACCGCGCCTACGTACAGCGGCCGCTCACCGCGGGGCTCCAGTGGTTCATCCGCTTCTACGGACGGCCGGGCTTGATGAAGCGCCCCTTGCGCGCCGTGCGCGCGGAGGTGTCCTACGCGGTGGCCGGAGGGGAACAGCCCATCGCCGCGCTGGAGGTCCGCACGAGCCTCGCGAATGATCCCGTACGTATCGCCGAGGAGCTGGCCTCCCTGATGCAGTCCTGGCGGGGCGTGCTGAGCCGTACGGGGGAGCGCGACGTAGGGGGGCGCCCGCCGGAGTTCGGCGTGGTGATGCACCTCATCAAGGCCCGCGACCCGGGGCGGCACTGGATGCAGGGGCAGCCTCCCGCGCACGGCATGGGCACCTACGCGGAGCCGGTGCCCGAGGGCCGCGTGCGGCTGGGCGGACGGTTCTCGGACTACTTCGCCGCGCAGTCGGTGCAGGTGGAAGCGCTGGTGGACCTGTTCAAGGCGGTGCCGTTGTCGCTCTGGCTGGTGCGGGGCCTGGACGTGGCGTCGGACGAGCTGAGCGTGCCCACATGGGTGCTGGCGCCGCTGTACCGCTACGTGCGGTGGGGCGCCGCGCGCGCCGCGACGAGGCTGGAGGCACGGAACGCGCCGCCGCTCCGGCTGACGTCGCACGTGGGCGAGGACTACCGGCACCTCATGGAGGGGCTGCGCCGCATCTACGAGAGCGTGCACTACCTGCTGGACCGCACGGGAGGACGGCTGGGACACGCCACCGCGCTGGGCGTGGAGCCCGGCATGTGGGCCGAGTCCGTGGGCGCGGTGATGATGCCCGCCGAGGACCGGCTGTGGGACCTGGTCTTCGAGTGGCGGCTGTACGGCGACTACCGGCTGCCGCCAGCGCTGGCCGCGGAGGCCCCCCCCGGACGGACACAGCGGGTGGAGAACCAGCTGCGCGAGCTGTCCGAGTCCGTCTTTGGAGATTGCGTCCCGCCGCACGTGCTGGCCGAAGCGCATCACGTGTTGCACAACCTCTGGTGCCCGCCGCTGGCGCGCGAAGAGGGCGGGGTGGGGCTGGATGCCTTCAGCCGCACCTTCCACCGGCTGAACTGGAGCCGGGTCCTCAACGCCGAGCACGTCCGGAGCCTCCTCGTGGCGTACCGGGAGGACGAGCGCGTGTTCCAGCGCGGGCAGCAGCTGGTGGACATCCCACTGGATGCCTCGGAGGTGGACGCGCTCCGGTCCGTGCAAGACGCGATGCGCCGGCACGTGGGCGCGCGCGGGACGGTGGTGGAGGTGAACCCGTCCAGCAACCTGCTCATCGGCAACATGATGGACCTGCGCAACCATCCCATCCTGCGGCTCAATCCCCCGCGCGCGGAAGAGGGCGCGCCGCCGCCGGTGCCCATCGCGCTGGGCGCGGACGACCCCGTCACGTTCTCCACCTTCCTGCTGCGCGAATACTCGCTGCTGCACGAGGCCGCCCGCAGCGCGGGCTATTCCGAGCGGGTGGTGCACGAGTGGCTGTCCACCATCCGCCAGACGAGCATGGACGCGCGCTTCACCGCGGCCTGGCGGCCCGGCCCCCTGCAGATGGCGGATGAGTTGCTGTACGCGCTGGCCCGCTTCACCCGGAGGGTCGTGCGCCGCCCGGAGGCCCACGCGCCCGCTTGAGCGTCACGGCTTCGGTGGCGCCTTGGCGGGAGGCGGCGCCGTGCCCGTGGGATTGGATGGCGGCAGCACCTTCTCCGACTGGCCCAGGAGCCGGCCCAGCACCTTGTCCATGATGGAACTCAGGAGCTTGTCCGCGGACCAGCCCGCGACGACCGCCAGCGCCATCAGCGTGAAGAACACGGCCTGCTCGTCGCTCACGACGATGTGGAGGATGGCGGGGCTTGCGTCCCCGGACATGCTGCTCTGCCTCGTGTCCACCGACAGCAACATGCGGGACTGCTCCAGGAAGAGGAGCATCAGCGCCGCGAACGCGCCAATCACGGGCTTCACCATCAGGTGGTAGGCGAAGAAGCGGCTCGTCGCACCCGTGGCGACGACGAAGCGCTCCTTCGACAGCATGTTGGAGACGATGGCTCCGGAGCCCCCCGCCAGGCCCACCAGGAGCAGCCCCCTGGGCACCAGGTCCTGGGGCCAGGTCTTGATCAGCGCCGGAGAGAGAATCAAGAAAGAGGCGATGAAGACCGCCAGCAGCAGCAGCGTGCTGAAGACCTGCAGCGTGACGTTGATGGAGAGCTGCCAGAACGTCTTGTCCACCTGCTGATTGACGGTGTCGAGCGCGCCGCGCAGCACGTTGCGGCAGTAGCTGGTCTGATCCTCGTCGAGGGGCGGGTCCTCCCTCTCGATGAGCCTGCGCACGCAGCGGGGCAAGGGGCCGCTCGTCTTGTCCTCACCGAGCCAGAGCTGGCTCCGCCCGGAGTCCTTCACCCGGCGCTCGAACTGCTGTTGGATCTCCAGCGCCCGGGGCACCAGCATGTCCGCGGGCATCACGAGCAGCAGCAGCCCGTCCATCTCGTGGATGAGCTCCCAGAAGGAGAAGGACCAGCGGCCCAGGGGCTTGTCCAGGCACCACCGGGCGGCCTCCAGCTTCTCCTCGCACTGCTTCAGGATGGCCTCGGCTTCGGGCCTGTGGACCTTGCCGCTCTGGCACAGCTTGAGGAGCGAGGCGTTGCTCTCCACCCTGTTCCAGAGCAGCTGGGTGGCCGAGCCGAACCCCCGCCGCTTCCGCCTGAAGCCCACGCGCTTCAGCAGCTCCGGCAGCGAAGGGTCGGGGAGCGTGTCGGTGGCCGCCATGAAGGACACATGGCCACGGCGCGAGCACGTGACAACCCACCGGGCCGCAGTGCGTCAATGTCATGCGTCACCACGCTTAGGCCGTGAGATTTGATTAGCTGGAACAGGTGCTGCTACGCCCGGTGCCCCTCCACCCGGAAAGGTGCCCCGCATGTCGCGTCGCTCCCGAATTGTCTCAAGATATCTGTTCTCACCCCTGCTCGCGGCCACGTCGCTCGCGCTGGCCTGCGGGCCTGTCACCGACGAGCCGGCCGCCACACCGGAAGCGCCCGCGGAGGTGGCCCAGCCGCTCGCGGTGAGCGGCTTCGCGGAGATGCACCACCACATGTTCGCGGAAGAGGCCTTCGGCGGCGGGTGGTTCCACGGCGGCCACACCGGCACGCTGGCGAGCTGTGACGGCGGCATGCCGGAGAGCGACCACGCGCGTGTCCGCATGGACCTGCGCGACATGCTCAACCTCTGTCCCAACGCCGGCAGCGTGAACCTGGGCGGCATCCCCATCCTGTCCGACGTCTTCGGCGTGGGCGGCGCGGTGGCGTCGGAGGTGATTGGCCAGGTGGAGGGCACCGAGGGCGACACCGGCCTGCACCTGGGCCGCATGGAGACGCCCACCCAGTGGCCGCGCTGGGACACCATCGCGCATCAGCAGGCGTGGGAGGGCTGGCTGAACAAGGCCCGCCAGGGCGGCATGTCCCTGGTCATGGTGTCGCTGGTCAGCAACGAGTTCCTCTGCAAGGCGCTGCCGTACCAGAACCTCAAGCGGCCCTGTGACGAGATGATGGACGTGGACGTCCAGCTCCAGATGGCCCGCGACTTCGACGCGCGCACGGACTGGGCGGAGATCGCCCTGTCGCCCGCGCACGCCCGGCAGATCATCTCGCAGGGCAAGCTCGCCATGGTGCTCTCCATTGAGTCCAGCAAGCTCTTTGGCACCAAGGACTGGCGCGCGGAGTTGAACCGCGTGTACTCGCTGGGCGTGCGCTCGTTGCAGCCCGTGCACCAGCTGGACAACCGCTTTGGCGGCGCGGCCCCGCACAACGCCATCTTCCAGGTCGCCCAGTTCCTGGAGAACTGTCACATCGACACGGACTGCGGCCTCACCGGCAACGGCTTCACGCTCGGCTTCGACGTGGACGCCAACTGCAAGAACACCAAGGGCCTCACCGCGGATGGCAAGGCGCTGGTCCAGGAGATGATGAACAAGGGGATGCTCATCGACATGGCCCACATGTCCGAGAAGAGCGTGAACGACGCGTATGCCCTGTCCCAGGGCCGGACGTACTACCCGCTGTACATCTCCCACGGCCACTTCCGCGAGGTGATGAACCCGGAGCTCGCCGCCAACGAGAAGACGACGCCTTCATGGGTGGTCCGCTACGTGCGCCAGACGGGCGGCATGTTCGGCCTGCGCACCGCGCACGACGAGACGCGCAACTACAACCGTACGCCGGTGGCCAACAACTGCCAGGGCTCCACGCGCTCGCTCGCGCAGGCGTACGAGTTCGGCCGTCAGGGCCTCAAGGTCAACATGGGCTTCGGCGCGGACCTGAACGGCTTCATCCAGCAGACGCGCCCGCGCTTCGGTGACTTTGGCGCGTGCTCCGCGGGCTTCCGTGCGGAGGCCGATGCGCAGGAGGAGCAGCAGCGCACCGGCGGCCCGGCGCCCCTGGGCACCGACTTCGACGTGTACGGCCTGGCGCACGTGGGCCTGCTGCCGGACGTGGTGAAGGACCTGAAGCAGCTGGGCGTCAACACCACGGGCCTGGAGGGCTCCTCGGAGAACTTCATCCGGATGTGGGAGCGCGCCAACACCCCCCGCACCGGCATGGCGGACGCGGCCAACGACATCGACACGGGCGGCGTCGACCCCTACGTCGCCAAGGCCACCCGCGAGGCGGCGTACCCGAAGCTCTGTGGCAAGGCCTATGCCCCCGGCACCAAGCTGGTGTCGGAGACGTGCCGGTTCGATCAGGAGTGCAAGAGCGGCGCGTGCAACGCGTGGGACGACTGCGGTGATGTGCCCGGCGTCTGCACCTGCTCCGTGGACTCGCACTGCGCCACGAACCAGTTCTGCGGTTGGGGCACCAACGCGGGCAAGTGCGTGAACAAGCGGGCCAAGGGCTCCATCTGCTCCTCCGGCCGCGAGTGCCAGTCCGGCAAGTGCTCGTGGCTGATGTGCACGTGAGTTCCCCGCAATGAAACGGCCCCCGGGATCCTGAGGATCCCGGGGGCCGGATGCTTCAGGGACTAGCGCAGCTGCAGGAACGAGAACGACAGGCCCTGGTGCGTCGCCACCAGGTTGCCGGTCAGGTCCGTCAGCTCGCGGTAGTTCGTGGTGCCGCTGTTGTTGGTGAACTCGCTGAACACCGTGCGGCCGTTCATCTCGTACAGGAAGGAGCTGCCCGTGCTGGCCGGCAGCGTGTCCACCAGCGTCGCGTTGGTGCCCGCGGCCGGGTCGATCTTCCACCACTTCCAGGCCACGGCGCTTGCCAGGGTGCGCGCGACCGTGTCCGCCTGGACCGGGTACGCGGTCTCATCCAGCACGCGCAGGTAGCCCGTGCCGTTGGGGGCCGCGAGCAGCGAGCCCGTGGCGCCGCCGTTCGTCAGCGTGCTCAGCTCCTTGAAGAAGTCCTTGTCGTAGGTGTTCGTCGCCGGGTCGAACTTCAGCAGGCAGGGGGTGGGCACGGAGGGGTTGGAGCCGGACACGCGCTTCTCCGCGGCGCCGTACGCCTCCGTCGCCAGGTACACCTTGCCGTCCGTGCCCACGATGCCGTCACGCACGTAGCCGCAGCGGTCATCCTTCACCACCACCGCGCTGTCGTTCGTGGTGTCCACCACGATGATGCCCGCCTGCCTGGTGACGGCGGCGCCCGCGCGCCAGCCCAGCGGCATCAGCACCTTGGTGCCCACGCGCAGCGGGTTGGAGGCGAAGGTCAGCGTGCTCCCGGCGATGGTCATCTCCGGCAGCGAGATGCTGTTCGTCAGCGTCATGTCCTTCGGGTTCCAGATGATGATCTGCGAGTTGCGGCCATCGAAGTAGTAGGCCTTCGTCTCGGAGACGAACTGGAACTGGTTCTGGTACTCGCCGATGGTGGTGACGGCCTTGCTCGCGAAGCTGACCTCACCGGCCTTCTCCAGCGTGTTGCTGGCCGTCAGGTTGTAGCGGGTGACGGTGGCGCCGGCGCTGCTGGAGACGAAGATGGAGCCCGTCTTGGAGATACCGGAGCCCAGCGCGCGGCCGTTGATCTGCGTGGCGTTCGTCAGGGACAGCGGCGTGGCCGGATCCAGCGTCTCCGTCAGGACGACGTAGCTCGTGGAGGCGTTGTCCACGTTCACCTGCGCGACGAACGCGTACATGGGCGTCGTCGTGCCGGCGTCGGGGTTGGTGCCCGCGTCCGGCTTGTTGTCATCACCGTCGTCGCTGCAGGCGGCGGTGAAGGCCAGGGCGAGCGCCGTCAGCAGGCGGGCGGAGGTGCGGAGGAAGGGTGAGGGCTTCAAGGACATCCCTTTCAGTGGGGGTGGGCGTGCTGCGAAAGGCCAGGAGGCGGTGTTCAGCGCTCCAGCGTGAACTTGGCGGCGACAATCCGCCCGGGGCGCTGGACCCCGTAGAAGTCGAAGGTCTGGGCGTTGGTGAGGTTCTGGATGTCCAGCGTCCAGCTCAGCCGCGTCGCCGCGTCGCGGATCACATAGGTGAACGCCAGCGAGTGCGTGAGCTGGGAGTCGACGCGCAGCTTCGACTCCTCGCTGCCCAGCTCCTCCCAGGAGAGGAGGAAGTCATCCACGAAGCGCGTGCGCCAGGTGACGAGCAGCTCGTCCTGGAACCGGAGCAGGTCCGTCACCCGGGCCTGCGCGCTGCCGTTGGCCGTCAGGTAGGGACGGTTGGGGATGCGCTGTCCGTCGAAGGAGGCGTAGTTGCCTTCGGAGGAGGTGTTGCGCAGGTCCTGATACGTGGCGTTGCCGTCCAGGCTCAGGTAGCGGCCCGGCGACGTCCACCCCACGCCGCCCAGCCCGCCCAGGGAGCGGGACCCGTAGACGTTCTGGTAGGTGAAGAAGCTCCCCTGGCCAATCAGGACGATGAGCTGATCCGTCAGCCGGGCGAAGCCGGCCACGTTGGCGCGGAAGCTCCCGGCGCGGCCGGGCTCGGACGCGTAGCCCAGGCCCAGGTTGAAGTTGTGGCTGACCTCCGGCCGCAGCTCCATGTTGTCGCCGATGAGCAGGCCGTCACCGAAGAGCTCGTCCGGGCGCGGCAGCCGCGTGGCCCACTCGTAGGAGGCCTTGGCGCTGAGCTCGGAGGTGAGGCGGAAGCGCAGGCTGTCGCCCACGCCCAGCTCGTGCGCGGTGCGGCCCACGTCCATGAACTCGGAGCTGGGCAGCAGCTTCTGCGCCCGCACGTCCTGGAGGTAGTCCTTCACGAAGGCGATGTTCTGCAGCCGCCCGTCGAAGGCATCCAGCTGGTACTCCACGCCCGTCACCAGCGACGTCACGCCGCGGTCCACGGAGAGCGGATCCGGCTGGTTGTTCGCCTGGAGCCGGCGGTCCTCGCCCGAGCGCTCCACGAAGGTGGGCGCGAGCGCGAGCCGCAGCGTGTGCGCCCCGTTGGGCACGGGCGACCAGGCGGCCTGGAGGCGCGCGAAGGCGGTGTGCTGGTTGACGTAGCGCTCCACCCCGCCTTCGGTGATCTCCCCAGGTTGGGGCAGGGTGGTGAAGCAGCGGCCGTACCAGTCGTAGGCGCACGTGCCGATGTCCAGGAACCGGTTGCGGCGGAAGGTGTACCCGCCCACCGCGTCCACGGTGACGCCCGGCTCGTAGCTCTGGGCGAAGCGCAGCGTGGCGCCCGCGGAGCCCTCGGCGGTGGTCACCTCGCCGTAGGGGGACTCCATGTTGACGTCGTTCTGGATGTCCCGGCCGGCCGCGTTGATGAAGCCGCGCACCAGCAGGCGCCGGGCCCAGGGCTGATCCACGAAGCCCGCTTCGACGCTGGCGCCACCCGCGCGGTAGCCGTCGTGGAAGCGCCGCACCTCCACGGGCGCGAGCTTGCCCAGGTCGTTGGGCACCTCCACGTTGATGGGGTAGTTGTTGCGCGCGTCGTCGTAGAAGCCGTGGGCCCGCACCAGCAGGCCGGTGGACTCCTGGAGGTGGCGCGCGCTCGCCGTGAAGCGGTGCGTGTCGAAGGAGGCCAGCTCGTAGGAGCCCGACACGCTGGAGCCGCGCACGTCCTGGTCGGTGACGAGCTCCACCGCGCCGCCCAGCACGTCCGCGCCGAAGCGGATGGGCACCACGCCCTGGTAGACCTCCATCTGCTGCACCAGGTTCACCGGCACGTTCGCCAGGCCCGGGCCGTAGCCCGCGAGCTCCAGCGGCACGCCGTCGACGAAGAAGCGCACCTGATCATCCGACAGGCCCGCGATGGAGATGCGCGCGGTGCTGCCCAGGCCGCCCGTGCGGCGCACGTCCACGCCCTCCGTGCGCGACAGCGCGGTGCCCAGGTCGGCGGACTCCATGCTGGCCTGCTCCAGCTCGATGACCTGCACCGCCTCCGCGGACTTGCGGCGGCGCTCGGCGCGCGTCTCGCCCACGGCGGTGACCTCGACGTCCTCCTGGTACTCCGTCGGAGCCTCGTCCTGGGACGCGGTGGCCTTCGGGGCGCTCGACAGCGCGGGAGGCGGCGTGGCGGCCACGGCCTTGGAGCGGCCGGGGAGCTGGAAGACGTAGGTGTACGTGACGCGCGCGGGTGCCGGGACGCCGTTGCGCTTCGCGGGGGTGAAGCGGAACTGGAGCGCGGCGGTGCGCGCGGCCTCGTCGAAGCCGTGGCCCACGGGCTCCATTACCTCCGCCTGCGTCACCTGTCCCTGCGTGTCCACGCGCAGGCGCAGGCGGACGTTCGCCTCCAGCTGCGCGCGCTCCGCCTCCTCCGGGTAGGCCGCTTCCACGGTGTGGATCAGCTTCGGCAGCTCGATGACCGGTTCCGCTGGCGCGGTGGCAGGGAGCGGCTGCGCTGGGGCCTCCGTCACCGGAGACGTCGCTCCCGGGACCTCTGCCTGCGCCGTGCCCGCGTGCGCGAGGCTGCTGAAGCAGACAGCCGACAGCAGCGCCACGCCCACCTGGGACCGCCACCTGCGCTTCGCCTTGATCGCGATTATGAAAATGGTTCTCATTTTCAACGGCGCGACGTTTAGCCGCTCGATATCCGGACTGTCAAGGCTGCATGGCAATCAGGCAGCGCGGTCCTGGGGCGTGAGCACGGTGGTGTGCAGGCCGTCCGCGACGCGAAACGCGAGCTGGAGCGCCTGATCCGCGTTGAGGCGCGGATCGCAGTGCGTGTGGTAGCGGTCGGAGAGGTCGTCCTCGGACACATCCAGCGGGCCGCCCAGGCACTCGGTGACGTCCTGGCCGGTCATCTCCAGGTGGAGGCCCCCGGGGTGGACGCCTTCGGCGGCGGCGACCTGGAGGAAGCCCATCACCTCCGCGAGGATCCGCTCCAGCGAGCGCGTCTTGTAGCCATTGCTGGCCTTGTGCGTGTTGCCGTGCATCGGGTCGATGGACCACACCACGGGGCTGCCGTGACGCCGGGTGGCGGCCATCAGCCGGGGCAGGCGCGCGGCGACCTGATCCGAGCCGAAGCGCCCGATGAGCGTGAGCTTGCCCGGGATGCCCTGTGGATTGAGCGTGTCGATGAGGCGCACCAGGTCGTCCGGCTCCATCGTGGGACCGCACTTGAGCCCGATGGGGTTCTGGATGCCGCGCATGAACTCGACGTGGCCGCCGTCCAGCTGGCGCGTGCGCTCGCCAATCCAGAGCATGTGCGCGGACGTGTCGTACCAGCCGCCCGTCGCCTCATCGGCGCGCGTCATCGCCTGTTCGACGTTGAGGAGCAGGGCCTCGTGGCTGGTGAAGAAGTCCACGGGGCGCACGGCGCCTTCGGACTCGGGGCGGTGACCCAGCAGGCGGGTCAGGTCCGTGTAGCCCTCGCGCGCGAAGGCCCGCACCAGCTGCATCGTCTCCGCGGACTGGTGGTACGCGCGCAGCAGGCGCTTGGGATCCGGCGTGCGCTCGCGGGCGTTGAAGTCCATGCCGTTGATGATGTCGCCGCGGTAGCTGGGCAGGGTGACGCCGTTGATGGTCTCCGTGGCGCTGGAGCGCGGCTTGGCGAACTGGCCCGCGATGCGGCCCACCTTCACCACCGGGCATCCGCCCGCGAACGTGAGCACGCCCGCCATCTGGAGCAGCAGCTGGAAGGTGCTGCGCACGTTCTGCGCGGAGAACTCCTTGAAGCTCTCCGCGCAGTCGCCGCCCTGGAGCAGGAAGGCCTTGCCCTCGGCGACCTGGCCCAGGGCCTCCCGCAGGCGGCGGATCTCCTCGGCGTGCACCAGCGGCGGCAGCTGCGCGAGCTCCGCCTCCACTCGCCCGAGTGCAGGGAGGTCGGGGTAGTCATCAGGGATGTAACGGACCGGCTTCGCGCGCCAGGAGGAGGGAGACCAGGAGTTATTCGTCACGGGAGCGCCGTCACTTTCGGGGGCAGGATTCCCTGCGCGACGCAGGAGTCGAGATAGCGGTGGAGGAGCTTGCGGTCCGTGGGAGGGCAGCGGACGCCGGTGCCCTCCAGCGCGGCCAGCAGCCGTTCACAGCGGATGGGGCCCAGGCCGAACGCAGGCGTGGAGTCCCCGCTGCGCAAATCGAAGAACGCGAGCGTGGCGTCGTGGCCGCCAGCACCCTTCGCGACGCGGTCGCGCCATTCCGGCACGTGACACAGGTCCAGCGGGTAGCCGTAGTCGCGCACCCAGCCGAACAGCTCCGACAGGCGCACTTCGGCCGCCGGCGTCACATTGAACACCGCGCCGGGATGCGACGCGCGGGCGAGCTGGACGATGGCGCTGGCCACGAAGTCCACCGGCGTCCAGACCTCGCCCACGTCCAGCAGCGGCAGGGCGCGGACCGGCAGGCCCGCGAGCACGATGCGCCACACCAGGTCCTGCGTGTTGACGAGCGCGGTGTCCGGCGCGCCCACCACGCGGCCCAGGCGGTACACCGTCGCGGGCAGGCCGCGCTCGGACGCCTGTTGCACCAGCCGCTCCGCGATCCACTTGCTCTGCTGGTAGCCGTCGCGCAGGCCGGGGTGGGCGGGGACGAAGGCCTCCGGCACGTCCGGGGACAGGTTCGCCTGGGGCGCCACCGCGATGGTGGACACGTAGTGGAAGGGCTTGGGGCGGACGGCAGCGGCCAGCTTGAGCAGCTCGCGCGTGCCGCGCACGTTGACGCCCTGGAGGCTGCCGTACTCGCGCACCACGCTGACCACTGCGGCGTTGTGGATGACGGCGTCGCACTCGGCGGCGAGGTTGCAAAAGCGCGTCGCGTCCAGGCCCAGCAGGGGCTGGGAGAGGTCCGCCGGCAGCGCGAGCACCCGCGCCTCCAGCCCCGTCACGGGCAGCTGCTGGCCAGCCAGCGCCGCGCGCAGCCGCTCCATCGCCTGCGCCTCGTCCTTCGCGCGCACGGGGCAGATGATGCGTGCGTCCGTCCGGCTCAGGAGCTGGTGGAGCAGGTGCGCGCCGACGAAGCCGGTGGCACCCGTGAGGAGGACCTGGCGGAAGCCCTGGCTCCGGTGCGGCAGCTCGCGCGCCCAGGCCTCGCCCGTCGTGGAGGGGACGATGTCCTCGCCCAGCTCCGCGTCCGCGAGCATCGCGGGCGTGAGGCCGCCTGCATCCGCGCTCCCGGTGCCGCCGCCCTGGAGCGCCTGCGCGAGGCCGGAGACGGTGGGGTGTTTGAAGACGGTGGCCACGGGGACATCGCGGCCCACGGCGATGCCCAGCCGGTTCGCGACCTGGATGCTCTGGAGGGACTGGCCGCCCAGCTCGAAGAAGTCGTCCTGGAGCGACGTGGCGGCGCGGCCCAGCACCTGCTCCCAGACCTCCAGCACCGTGCGCTCCAGGGGCGTCGCGGAGGCGAGCAGCGCGGCGCTCTCGTCCGGAGGCATCGCGTTCTGGAGGGCCTTGCGGTCGATCTTCCCGGTGCTGGTGCGAGGCAGCCGCTCCGCGAAGGCGAAGGCGCCGGGCACCATGGGGGCGGGGAGCGCCGCGAGCAGGTGCTTGCGCAGCTCCGCGGGCGTGGGCTCGGGCGAGGCCACCAGGTGCGCGCACAGCCGGCGCGACCCGCCCGGCAGCACCTGGCCGACGACGGCGGCCTCACGGACACCGGGGTACTTCAGCAACACGGTTTCAACTTCGCCCGGGTCGATGCGGTGGCCGCTGATCTTGAACTCGTCATCCACGCGGCCCACGAACACGAGCTGGCCGTCGTCGCGAACGCGGACCTTGTCGCCGGTGCGGTAGGCGCGGGGCGTTCCCTCCACCGAGTCCAGACGCGTGAAGCGGGAGGCGTCCAGCTCCGGGCGGCCCAGGTAGCCCCGCGCGAGCGCGCCACCCATCAGGCACAGCTCGCCCTCCTTGCCAGGGGCGGCCAGCCGTCCCTGCGGCGTGATGACCGCGGCGACGACCCCCGGAAGCGGGCGGCCGATGGGAACCTCGTCACCGGACGGCAGGGCGTCAGGCCCCGCGAGCGCGGCGACGGTGGCGACGACGGTGGCCTCGGTGGGGCCGTAGGTGTTGAGCAGGTGCACGCGGTCGCCCGCGACGTCCCTCCAGCGCGCGATGCGCTCCGGCAGCGCCGCCTCGCCACCGATGATGACGGTGCGGAGGGCGTCCGGCAGCCGGGCGGCGCCGGTGGACAGGCTGTAGGCCAGCTCGTGCCAGAACGCAGTAGGCAGGTCGAGCAGGGTGATGCCGGCTTCGGCGCACGCCTCCATCAGGCGCGGTACGGACTGGAGCATCTCGTCCGTGCGCAGCACCAGCCGTCCGCCCGCGCACAGCGTGACGAAGATCTCCTCCACGCTGGCATCGAAGTGGAGCGGCGCGAACTGGAGGACCCGGTCCTCGGGGCCGACGCTGTAGCGCTGCGTCGCGCCCGCGACGAATTGGGCCAGGGCTCCGTGCGTGATCTGCACGCCGTTGGGCTGCCCCGTGGATCCGGACGTATAGATGACGTAGGCGAGCCGGGCCTCGGCGCTCGACGTGGACTCCTCCGCGGTGGAAGGCGCCTTCCCAAGGGACGCGCTGTTTTCAGCAGGCGTCGCCCGCTGGCCTGTAGCGCCTGGTGCTGAAGCGTCGTCCTGCGTCAGCCGCTGCACGACGAGGACTCCCGGCGCGGTCGGATCCGTGTCGGGCGTAGGGCGCTCGGACACCAGCATCACGGCCGGCCGCGCGTCCTGGAGGATGGCCGCGTTGCGCGTGGCGGGGCCCGCCGGGTCGATGGGCAGGTAGCCCGCGCCCGCGAAGAGGATCCCCAGGCTGGACACGATGGCGTCGATGCCGCGAGGGACCTTCACCGCCACCGCCGTGTCGGGCCGCACGCCCGCTTCGGTCAGGCGCGACGACAGGGCCTGCGACGCCGCCACCAGCTCGCGGTAGGTCATCCGCCAGCGGCCGTGCTCCAGCGCGACCGCGTCCGGCCGGACCTCGGCCTGCGCCTTCAGCAGCTCCAGCACGGGGCGCACCGGAGGCACCGGCCCGCCATCCAGCACGGAGCCCATCGTACCCGGCGCGGAGCGCCGCACCGGCTGCTCGGGCTGCGCGAGCAACGACTCCAGCAGTTGGAGGAACCCGCGCTGGTGCTCCTCGAGCGCGGCCTCCGTGTAGCAGGCCGGGTTCGCGTCCAGGTCCACGCGCAGGCTCGCTCCACCCGAGCGCGCGTGGAAGCCGAACGACAGGTCCTCCACCGGACCCGCGGAGATGTTGTGCGCCGTGCCCGGCACGCCCGCGAAGTCCAGGGCGTAGTCGAAGGGCATGATGTTGACGACGGGGCCGAACAGCTTGCGCTGCCCACCCACGAGGCACAGGTCGCGCCGCAGCTGCTCGTAGCGGTAGCGCAGGTGGGGCCGCGAGGCCTTCATCTCCGCCGCCACGTCGCGGGCCAGCGCGTACAGCCCCGCGTCCGGCCGCACCGCGATGCGCAGCGGGACGATGTTCATCGCCATGCAGGGCACGCGCAGCGAAGCGGAGCCCAGGCGGCCCATCACCGGCAGGCCCAGCACGGCCTCCGGTGCACCCGTGCGCTGGTGCAGGTAGATGGCCGTCACGGCCAGCACCAGGTCGGACCAGCTCACGCCCGCCTGCTTCGCGCCCGCCTGCAGCGCCGCCATCAACTCCGGCCGCAGGTGCTCCGAGCGGCGCACGAAGCGCGACGACATGGGCGCGGCCTCCGCGAGCAGCGGGGGCACGGGCGCGTCCTCGAAGCGGCCCGTCCAGAAGTCGCGGTCCTTCTGGAGCTGGGGACCATTCCGGTACGCGACGTCCTCATCCAGCACAGGGCCCAGCCGGTTGAACCCCGCCGGAGCAGCCTTGCCCGTCACTTCCGCCGTGTAGAGCTCCGCCACCCGCCGGGCGAGCAGCGAGAAGCCATAGCCATCCATGGCGATGTGGTGGATGCGCTGGAACCAGAAGGACCGCTCCGGCCCCATGGTGAGCAGCGCCTGCGCGAACAGCGGCCCCGTGGCCAGGTCCACCGTGCGGCCCAGGTCCTTCCACATCCACTCCTGCGCGGCGGCCCAGGGGTCGGACGCACCGCTCAGGTCCACATGCTGGAGCGTCCAGTCCGTGCCCGCGTCGATGCGCTGGGCCGGACCCTCCTCCCCCGCGACGAAGCGCGAGTGCAGCGCGTCCGCGTCCGCCACGGCCTTGCGCAGGGCGGACTCGAAGCGCACCGGATCCACGGCGCCCCGGAACTCGATGCACTCCCCGGCGTTGTAGACGGGGCTTCGCAGGTCGAGCTGTTGCCCCACCCAGATGCCGTGCTGGGCCGCGGTCAGCGGGCGGTTGTCCTGGGATGGGGGGAGCATGACGGGGGAACTCCGAAGGGGAAGGGGCCGCCCCGAGGGCGGCGGATTATGAGACGCGGGCGCCAGGGGCCATCGCGACAGGCTGCTTCGCGGCGAGCAGCGCGTACCAGTCGGTGAGCGTGGGCTTCTCCGCGAGCTCCACGAAGGACACCTCCGTGCCGCCCTGCCGCCAGCGCTCCACCAGGCTCATCAGGCGGATGGAGTCCATGCCGCGCTCCAGCAGGTTCTCGTCCTCGCCAATGGCCGACGCGGACTCCATCAGGAGCTCCGCCACGGCCGCGCGAAGCTGCTCGCGGTCCACCGCCGGGGTGGCGCCCTGCACAGGCATCGCGTCCATGAGCTGCTCCGTGGTGGTGACGAACGCGACGAGCTGCGAGGCGTAGTCCAACGCCATCCGGTGCTTCTCCAGCGAGAAGTCCGCCACCGCGTCCGCGACGAGGAAGGGGCGGATCTCACTCATGGAGCCGTCGCTGGCCGTCTGGAGGCAGCCGATGTGCGCGTAGATGCCGCAGATGATGAGCTGGTCGCGCCCCTGCTCGCGCATCAGGTCCATCAGGCGCGTGTTGCGGAACGCGCTGTAGCGCCACTTGGTGAGGACGGTGTCGCCCTCCGCCGGGGTGAGCGCTTCGATGATCTGCTGCTTCGGACCGGCGCGGACGCCCGGGCCCCAGAACTCCAGCTGGAGGCCGCGCTGCTCCGGCGTCTGGTCTCCAGGCTGGGCCGAGTAGACGACGGGGATGCCCAGCTTCACCGCGTGCTCACGCAGGCGCTGGATGTTGGCCACCAGGTCCGTGACCGGGGACTGCCCTTGGGTGAAGGCGTCCACGAAGTAGCGCTGCATGTCGTGGATGAGCAGGACGCAGCGCTGGGGCTCCGGCGTCCAGGCCAGCTTGTTCCGGGGCAGGTCCGCCGCGGCGGGCATGGAATAGGGGGCAATGGCAGGCAGTGCCATGAAGGGCTCCGGGTTCAGGGAGAAGGGGTGGAGAGGGACTGGCGCAGGCTGTCGCGCAGCGCCTTCTTGCTGACCTTGCCGACGCCCGTCTGCGGGAAGGCCGCGACGAACTCGATGCGGTCGGGAATCTTGAACGACGCCAGGCCACGCTGGCGCAGGAAGGCGTTGAGCGCGGAGGGCGCGGGGGCTTCGCCGCGAGGGATGACGACGGCGCAGGTGCGCTCGCCCAGGAACTTGTCCGGGATGGCCACCACCGCCGCGTCGCTGACGGAAGGGTGCGCGAGCAGGTGGTTCTCCACCTCCTCCGCCGCGACCTTGTCGCCGCCCCGGTTGATCTGATCCTTCGCGCGGCCCTCCACCACGAGGTAGCCCTCGGGCGTCAGGCGCACCAGGTCGCCCGTGCGGTAGAAGCCGTCCGTCGTGAAGGCCTTGGCGTTGTGCGCCTCCGCCTTGTAGTAGCCGCGGATGGTGTACGGCCCGCGCGTGAGCAGGTGCCCCGTCTCGCCGGGCGCCACCGGCACGTCGTCGTCGTCCACCACGCGCAGCTCGTCCGCGTCCGACATGGGGCGGCCCTGCGTGGTGACGATGAGCGTCTCCGGGTCGTCCAGCCGCGTGTAGTTCACCAGGCCTTCCGCCATGCCGAAGACCTGCTGGAGTCCGCAGCCCAGCGTGGGGCGCACGCGCGCGGCGGCCTCGTCGCTCAGCCGTGCGCCGCCCACCTGGAGGACCTTCAGGCTGGACAGGTCGTGCTTCTTCGCCAGCGAGGAGTCGAGCCACACCATGGTCAGCGGCGGCACCAGCGCGGTGACGGTGACGCGCTCGCGCTCGATGAGCGGGAAGGCCACGTCCGGGCTGGGGTTCAGCGCCATCACCGCCGTGCCACCGGCTTGGAAGGCGCCCAGCACGCCGGGCGAGGACATGGGGAAGTTGTGCGCCGCGGGCAGCGCGCACAGGTACACCGTCTCCGGAGTGAACCGGCACACGTCCACGCTGGCGCGCAGGCTGTAGATGTAGTCGTCGTGCGTGCGGGGAATCAGCTTGGGCACGCCGGTGCTGCCACCGGACAGCTGGAAGAAGGCCACGTCCGACGGTGACGGACCCTCCAGCGCCACGGGCTCCGTGGGCACGGAGGCCAGCGCGGTGTGGCTCCCCGCATCGCCCAGCACCAGCACGTGCTGGAGCGTGGGCGTGGCGGCCTTCACCTGATCCGCGAGCCCCCGGTAGTCGAAGCCGCCGAAGCGGTCCGGGATGACGTAGGCCACGGCCTCCGTGAAGGCGCAGAAGTAGCCAATCTCCGACGCGCGGTGCGCCGGCAGCGCGAACACCGGCAGCGCGCCCATGCGGAAGAGCGCGAAGATGACCTCGTAGAACTCCGGCACGTTGGGCAGCTGCACCACCACGCGGTCGCGCGGACGGATGCCCAGCGCATGGAAGCCCGCGGCCATGCGGTCCACGCGCGCGTCCAGCTCCGCGTACGTCCAGCGGTGCGCGCCGCCCACCAGCGCCACGCGCGTCCCGAAGTCCCGGGCGCGGTCGCGCAGCAGCTGGCCGAACGTCTCCCCGCGCCAGTAGCCCGCCTCGCGGTAGCGCCGGGCGAAGTCCTCCGGCCAGGTGGGGCAGCCGGGCAGGTGCTCACGCGCCGTGCTCACGGCTGCACCTCGAGGCCCAGGCCCATGGCCTGGAGCATGGTGCGGAACTTGGCCTCGGTCTCCGCGAGCTCCGCCTCCGGCGTGGAGCCCACGACGATGCCCGCGCCCGCGAACAGCCGCAGGGTGCGCTCGTCGGCCTCCGCGCAGCGGATGGTGACGGCCCACTGACCGTCGCCGTTCGCGTCGCACCAGCCCACGGTGCCCGTGTAGTAGCCGCGGTGGAACGGCTCGATGTTCCCGATGGCCTCATGCGCCAGCGCCGTCGGGTGGCCGCCCACCGCCGGGGTGGGGTGCATGGCCAGCGCCAGCGTCAGCGACGTGATGGACGGGTCCTTCAGCTCACCGGTGATGCGGCTGGACAGGTGCCACATCGTCTGGGTGCTCACGAGCGACGGGCCCCTGGGCACGTCCAGCGTCTTGCAGAAGGGCCGCAGCGCCTCCGCCACGGCGTCGATGACGACCGCGTGCTCGTGCAGGTCCTTGGGCGAGGCCATCAGCCGCGTGGCCCGCGTCTGGTCCTCCACCGGATCCAGACTGCGCGCGGCGGAGCCCGCCAGCGGATTGGCCAGGACCTGGAGGCCCGAGCGCGCCACCAGCAGCTCCGGGCTCGCGCCGATGAGCGTGCGCCGCCCCGCGCCGGGGGCCACGTCCGCGTGCTGCGGCAGGTCCACCGCGAAGGTGTAGCCATGCGGGTTGCGCCGGGCCAGGTTGTGCAGCAGCTGCCGCAGGTCCACGGGCGACGCCGTGTCCACGTGCAGCGACCGCGACAGCACCACCTTGCGCAGCGGCCCTTCCTGCATGAGCTTCAGCGCCGCCGCCACGCCGTCCTTGTAGACGGAGGGCTCCGGCACGGGCCGCAGCGTGTACTGCCCGGCCAGGGGCGACCGTGCGGTGGAGGCCCCGTCGAACACCATGGGCCCCGCGCGCTGGATGGTCATGGGCACCACCAGCTGCGCGGCCACCTTGCCGTCGAAGGGCACCGCGCCCACCGCCACCGGGATGTCATGCGCCGCGTCGCGCGAGGCGCTGAGCACCGCAGCCACGCGCTCCGGCAGGCCGTCCAGCGAGTTGGCCCCGCCCGCGTCCGGCACCGTGGCGAACACGCCGCGCGCCAGCATCGTGCGCTTGGGGGACGCGAAGAAGAAGGAGCCCGCGTCGTAGTCGCGCAGGAGCCGCGACGACAGCGCCTCCTGCTCCGGCTCCCGCGCCACGACCGGCGCGCCCACCACGCCGTCCACCGTCCGCGCGTCCTGCTGCCGATTTACGATTTTGGTATCAGGAATCATTCTCAACTCGGGGCGATGGGAGGAGGGACAGGCGTCCATCCCGGAAGGGGAAAATCAGGGTGGGGAAGGCGGGCGGTCGCGGGCGCGCTAGACGCCCAGCGTGGCGCCGCCGTCGATACACAGGTCGTGCATCGTGATGTGCCGGGCCTGGTCGGACGCGAGGAACACCACGGCGTCCGCGACGTCCTCCGGCGTGGCGATGCGGCGCAGCGGGATGCCCGTGCGGTAGGTGTCCAGCGAGCCCTGGATGACCCGCTCGGGGCCGGACTCATCCGTCCACATGCCCCGCTGCATGGCGGTGTCGGTGGAGCCGGGGGAGACGACGTTGCAACGGATGCCGTGCTGGGCCAGCTCCAATCCCAGACACTTGGTGAACATGGTGGAAGCGGCCTTGGAGGCCGCGTAGGCCGCCATCTGCATGCGCGGCACGCTGGACGCATTGGAGCCCACCGTCACGATGACGCCAGCGCGGCGGGGCACCATGTGCCGGGCCACCGCGCGAGACACATGGAACACGCCGTGGGTGTTGACCGCGAACGTGGACATCCAGTCCGCGTCGCTCTGCGTGAGCACCGAGCCCATGCGCAGGATGCCCGCCACGTTGGCCAGCACCTGGATGGGACCCAGCTTGGACTCGATGGAGGCGATGGCGTCCTCGACGCCGTCCTTGTCACGCACGTCCACCGGGAACGCGGTGGCCTTCAGGCCCTGCTGGCGCAGCTCCGCCACCAGCAGCTCCAGCCCGGCGGCGTTCTGGTCGAACACCGCGACGGGCATCGTGCGCGCCAGCTTGCGCGCGACCGCCGCGCCAATGCCCTGCGCCGCGCCCGTCACCACCGCGTGTCCCGTCGTCGGAGCCATCAGCCGCTCGCCCTGATTGTTTGAATGAAAATGAGAACCATTCTCATTTTCGAGGCCTGGAAGTGCCATGGCCATGAATTCCTGTCAAGAAGGCTCAAACACGGAACCGGCGGTGTCTGGCTTCACGGGGGGTGGTGGGCGGCGGATGTTTCAGGCTCAGGCGGCGGTGGCCTTGGCGCGCGCGGCCGTCTCGCGGAGCACCTCGCCCGCGGCGGCGATGGTGTGGTCGATCTGCTCCACGGTGTGCACGGCGCTGATGAAGTTGAGGTCGCGGCGGAGGATGACACCCCGGCGGGCCATGCCGGCCTGGAAGGGGATCATCTTCTCGATGTGCTCGGGGATGACCTTGCTGAAGCGGAAGAAGGGCACGGCGTCGTAGCCGATGACCTCCAGGCTGGAGCCCGTCTCGCGCGCGTGGGCGTTGACGCCGTCACGCAGGCGGCGGCCCATGCTGGCGATGTGCTCGATGTAGTTCGTGTTGCGGTACTCCTTGATGACCGCCTCGCACACGGCCAGCGACAGCATCTCGCCGCCGAAGGTGGTGGAGACCTGGAGCTCGCTCAGGCGGGAGAGGTACTTCTCCGGGCCCGCGATGGCGGACAGGGGCATGCCCGCGGCGATGCCCTTGGACAGGGTGACGAAGTCCGCCTGGATGTTGAAGTACTGCTGCGCGCCGCCCAACGCCAGGCGGAAGCCGGTGACGACCTCGTCCAGGACGAACAGCACGCCGTGCTTCGCGCAGGTCTCCTTCACCTGGAGGAGGAACTCGCGGGTGACGGTGCGGTTGTACGGGATGGCCAGCAGCACGCAGGCCAGCTGGGCGCCGTGCTTCTCGATGTGCTCGATGAGCGCGGGCTCGTCCGGGGGCGTGAAGAGGGGCAGGCGGGTGGTGAGCTTCGCCACCGTCGCGGGCACGCCCGGCGTGTCATACATGAAGTGGTCGTGCCAGCCGTTGTAGCCCACGGTGACGATGTGCTCGCGGCCAGTGAGGTGGCGCGCCAGACGCACGGCGGCGGAGGTGGCGTCCGCGCCCGTCTTGAAGAAGCGGGCCATCTCCGCGCCCGGAATCACCTCCACCAGCGCCTTCACGGACGACACTTCCACCGGCGTGGGCAGCGAGTGGATGATGCCTTCCGCCAGGTGCTTGCGGATGGTCTCCGCGACGGCCGGGTGGTTGTGGCCCAGCATGTTGGCGCCCAGCGCCTGGATGAAGTCGATGTACTCCTGGCCGTCCGCGTCCTCCACCAGCGCGCCCTGGCCCCTGGCGAGGAACACGGGGAAGGCGCCGGGGGCGAAGTGGTCCGGCTTCTTCATCATCGTCTGGGTGACGCCGGGGACCCACTTGCGGGCCTCGGCGAGCAGCTGGTTGGAGCGCTCCAGCTTGATGTCACCCACGATGGGGCGGGGCAGGGA
>NZ_RAWK01000127.1 GCF_003612165.1 Corallococcus aberystwythensis
GACCTGCGCGCGCGCCGCCGAGCGCCTCTTGGGAGCCCCCCCTCCCCCGGACGGCCACCGCAGCCAGCCCCTGCACCGGCGCCTGCGCGCGTCGCTGAAGGTGTCCATCGTGGAGGGGATGTTCGCGGAGGTGTTCACCGCGTGCGCGGGCCCCACGGTGCTCACCGCCTGGGCCATCGCGCTGAAGCTGGGGCCCTTCCTCGTGGGCGTGATGACGGCGCTGCCGTTCTTCTCCCAGTTCGTGCAGTTCCCCGCCGCGTGGCTCACGCTCTGCTTCGGCCACCGGCGGGTGGCGCTGACGGCGGTGTGCCTGTCCCGGCTCGCGCTCCTGCCCCTGGCGCTGCTGCCGTGGCTGGGCCTGTCCCTGGAGGGAAAGCAGCACCTGCTGCTCGCCGTGGCCGGGGCCTCCGCGCTGCTGGCGGTGGTGGGCAACAACGCGTGGGTGGCGTGGATGGGGGAGCTGGTCCCCAGCGCCGTGCGGGGCCGCTTCTTCGGCAAGCGCACCGCGATCATCACGCTGATGGGCACCGGCGCGTCGCTCACCGCGGGCCTGCTGATGGACCGGCTGAAGGGGCTGGACGGGGTGGGCCTGGCGCTGCCGCTGCTGGCGCTCGTCGCGTGCGTGATGGGCGTCGTCACCACGCTGATGATGGCCGCGCAGCATGACCCGGCGCCCCCGGGCACCCTGCCGAAGCTGGAGCTCAAGGCGGCGCTCCTGCCCTGGAAGGACGACGGCGCGCGGCGGGTGCTCCAGTACCAGGTGGCGTGGAACGCGGCGGTGGGCGTGTCCGCGCCCTTCTTCGCGCTGCACAGCCTGCAGAACCTCAAGATGACCTTCGTCATCATGGCGCTGCACGCGGCGGCGGTGGCCGGGGTGCGCGTGCTGACGGCGCCCCTCTGGGGCCGCGCCATCGACCGGCTGGGCGCACAGCCGGTGCTGATGCTCTGCTCGCTGGGCATCAGCGCCATCCCCATGCTGTGGCTCCTGCCCTCGGCGGGGACGCTCTGGCCGCTGCTCTTCGACGTGCTCCTGGCGGGTGCACTGTGGAGCGGCCACGGCCTGGCCATCTTCGCGCTGCCCCTCACGGTGGCGCCGCGCCGCGGCCGGCCCTTCTACCTGGCGGCCTTCGCCACCGCGGGTGGGCTGGCCTACGCGGCGGCGGCGTCCCTGGGCGGGGCGCTGGCGGCGCGGGTGCCCCAGCAGTTCATGCTGGGCGGCCACCTGT
This sequence comes from Corallococcus aberystwythensis, assembly GCF_003612165.1. Taxonomy (GTDB): domain Bacteria; phylum Myxococcota; class Myxococcia; order Myxococcales; family Myxococcaceae; genus Corallococcus; species Corallococcus aberystwythensis. Next base: position 1,227 of record NZ_RAWK01000127.1, read on the forward strand.
GGGTGAACCTGCACGTCCTCTTCGTCGTGTCGTCGGTGGCCCGGCTGGGCGCCGCGTTCCTCGCGGCCCGGGTGAACGAACCCGGCGCCGCCACCACGCGCACCGTGGCCCAGGTGGTGGAGCGCTTCCTGCCCCGCCTCCGGCCGGCTACAGCCGGTAGTCGCGCACCATCGCGGCCACGCGCTCCGACAGGAGCTTGAGCGCCACGGCGGACTCACTGGTGGTGGAGATGCGCTTCACCGTGTCGCCCATCACCGTGTTGAGCTCGTTCACGGCGGTGAAGATCTGCTCGATGCCGGTGGCCTGCTGGTTCACCGTATTGGAAATCTGCCGGGCGGACACCACGCTGTCTCGCACGATGGAGGACAGCTGGCGCAGCGTGTCTCCGGACGTGCGCACCTGGGCCAGGCCCGTCTCCATGCGCTGCGTGCCCGCGGCCGTGATCTCGACCGTGGCGAAGATGGCGGTGCTGATGTCCGCCAGGATGCCGCGCACCTGGTTCGTCGCGCGGATGGACTGGTCCGCCAGGCCGCGGATCTCCCGGGCCACCACCGCGAAGCCCTTGCCGTGCTCCCCGGAGCGCGCCGCTTCAATGGCCGCGTTCACCGCCAGCAGGTGGGACTGGTCCGCCAGGTCCTTCACCGTCTCCGTGATGCCGGAGATCTGCTCGGTGCGCTCGCCCAGGGCCATGATGCGCTCGGCGATCTGCTCCACCTGGGCGCGCAGGGCCACCATGCCCTCGATGCTCTCGGTGATGGCGATTTCGCCCGTCTTGCCCAGCACCTCCGCGCGCTCCGCCACGTCGATGACCGTCTCCGCCGCGCGAGACGCCACCACGGACGTCTGGCGGATCTCCTGCGCCGTCACCTGCGTCTCCTGCAGCGCGGCGGCGTGGCGGGACACCATCTCATTCTGCCGGCCCGCGGAGTCGTTCAGGTGGTCCACCGAACCGCGCAGCAGGTCCGACGATGCCTGCAGCTGCTGCAGCAGGTCCTTCACCTTCGACGTCATCAGCGAGAAGGCCTTCGCCAGCTGGCCCACCTCGTCCGAGCCCTCCACGCGCACCGTCTCACGCAGGTCGCCGTGCTCCGCGATGCGCTGCGCGGCCTCCGTCAGCTGCACCAGCGGCGCCGCCACCCGGCGCGCCAGCACGATGCCCACCACCACGAACGCCACGAGCGCCAGCAGCACGCCCACGCTCACCCCCGTGGTGATGGCCCGGACCTGCGCGCGCGCCGCCGAGCGGTTGAAGCCCACGTGCACGCTGCCCGCGCCGTTCGCGAAGCGCGAGCTCACGTCCAGCAGCTCCGCGTCCCGCACGTAGAACGTCGCATCCCCCTGCGCGCGGGCCAGCCGGTCGCGCAGCTCCCGCATGGCCGGGGCGTACTCGCCCGCCACCGCGCGCAGCTGCCCGGACCCGTCGAAGACGGCCAGGTAGGCCACCTGATGGTGCCGCGCCACCTGCTCCAGCACCGTCTGGAGCGACTCCGTCTGCCCCCCCGGCATCGCCGCGGGCAGCGTGGCCGCCAGCGCCGCGGGCAGTGCCCCCCCCACGTCGCGGCCCTGCGCCTCGAAGGCGGAGGTGACGCGCGGGATGAGGTACCCGAAGAAGAGGACCGTGAAGAACAGCGCCACCAAGAGCGGCGCCAGCGTGAGCTTCTGGGACAGGGAGAGTCGCATCCGGGAGCGGCGCCAAATCCAGAGGAAGTCTGGGAAACGAAGCCCCCCTGGACCATCCAGTGAGGTGGCTCATTGTGGACATTCCAGAGGAGCCGGCGCAAGGCTCCGCGCATCCCAGCCCGTGAAAGTCAGACACCGCGCCCTGGGTAGACCCGACCCCGGGGCGCGGACGTCATCCCTGCGTCAGCCGGCCTTGCGGCTGTCCTGCGAGCTCTCGTCCCACTTCTCCATCAGGGTGTTGGACGGGAGGGTCTCATCCAGCAGCTTGCGCGCGGCCTCGACGCCGGTGACGGGCAGGCCCTTGGGGTCCAGCAGGCCCAGCTGCACCAGCACCGACGCCTGATCCCAGTAGATGTGCTCGTGGTAGAGCTTGTCGCCGCGGAAGTTCACCACCGCGACGAAGGCCACCTCCACGAACTTCCCGGTGGGCGGGATGCCCGGGAGCATCCAGTCCATCTCGATGTCGTGGGTGAAGCTGAGGATGAACTCGTCCACCACGCGGTCCGCACCCACGGTGCGAGACAGCAGGGACATCTTCGTGTCCTTGGGGTTCGAGTGCACGAAGTGGTGCTCGTAGAAGCGGTGCAGGTACTCCGCGCCCACGCCGCCCGTCATCACCGGGACGCTGTTGACGTACGGGTGCGCCACCATGGTCTTCATGGTCGCGGCGGCGTCCCGGATGGCGAACTCCAGCTCCGTGTGCCGCTCCCACAGCGCGGCCAGGTCGTAGCGCGGCCCCATCACGCGCTTGAGCAGCGCGAGGGTGCGCGTGTGCGCCGTCATCTGCGAGGGCCGGTTGTAGGCCGGGGACCCTTCACGGAAGAAGCCGTGGCGCACGCCCTGGTACACGTACAGCTCCACGTCGACGCTGACGTGCTGCTTCACCCGCGCCACCGCGGCCGGGGGCACGAAGCCGTCCCACTCCGCGTAGTGCAGCACCATGGGGGCCGCGCTCTCACCGCCCTGTGAGAGCACGTCCTCCATCCCCGGCGCGCAGTAGGCCACCGCGCAGTCCACGTGCGCGTGCGCCGCCAGCTGCGCGGCCAGCGTCCCGCCCAGGCCGTAGCCCAGCGCGCCGACCTGCTTCTTGCCCCGCAGCCCCACGACCTCCGGAAGCGCGCGCGTCCAGGCCACCACCGGCTTCAGGTCCACCTCTTCCGGCTCACCTCGCGAAGCGAGGTCCGGCACCACCACCACGTAGCCCTCTTCGCTGAAACGCTCGGCCATCAGCTTCAGGTGGGCGTTTCCCTCGAACGCCTCCACCATCAGCAAGAGCAGGCCTGGACCCGTTCCAGAGGCGGGGCGTCGCACCCACGCACGCATCGGGTCGCTTCCATCCACGGGAATCCACGTCGAGTTGTCGTTCATTTGTCGCGCACCCTCCCCAAAGCGGACACTCTTTGCGCCCGGACGGATCGCCTTCCGGACGTCTGGCGTTGTAGCAAATCCTCCACATATTCGCCTCATGTTATGAGAGGTTTTGATGTGGACGGATTGTTGTATGGCTTTGAGGTGAAGGAATCAGCCATCACTGCAATGCCTTGTCCGTGACGCGACCGGCCTTGTGTCTCAGGCCGTCATCGGTGCAGCGACGCCCGCGCAGGAGGAATGCGCTCGCGTGTCGCCCAATGCCTGACGTGGTAGGCAAAGGGAGAAAACCGTACCCACCTCCGGGGTGGATTCTACCCGGAGGGTTCCGCCGTGAGCCTCCACGATGCTGCGTGCGATGTAGAGCCCCAGGCCCAGGCTTTCGCGCTGGCCCGGACCGTCGCCGCGGCGGAAGGGCTGGAAGAGCGTGGGCAGGAGGTGCGCGGGGATGGGGGCCCCGGCGTTCTGGACCTCCAGATACACGGTGTCCACGCCCTGCTCATAGGTGCGCAGGCGCACGGCGGTGTCGCGCGGGCTGTACTTGAGCGCGTTGTCCAGGAGGTTGGCCACCACCTGCTCCAGCCGGTCCAGGTCCCACACGCCGGGGAGGGTGTCGTGGGCGAAGTCGAACTGGATGGAGCGCTCCGGCCGGGCCGCGCGCAGCTCGTCCACGACCTTGTGGCACAGCTCGTTGAGGTCGCCCGCGCCCGGCACCACCGGGATGCCTCCGCCCACGCGCGCGCGGGTGAAGTCCAGCAGCTGATCCACGATGCGCTGGATGCGCTCGCCGCCCCGGGCCACGCGCTCGAACGCCTTGCGCTGGGCGTCCGGCAGCGCCTCGCGCGACAGCTGGGTGCTGGCCGTGGTGAGGATGGCCGCGAGCGGCGTGCGGATGTCGTGTCCCACGATTCCCACCAGCTGCTGCTCGAGCTCCGTGGCGCGCTGCAGCTCCTCCTCCACGCGGCGGCGCTCCGCCAGCTCCAGCGCCTGCTGCCGCAGCTTCTCTCCGCGCAGGTACAGCTCCACGAACACCGACACCTTGGCGCGCAGGATGTTCGGATCCACGGGCTTGAGCAGGTAGTCCACCGCGCCGTACTCGTAGCCGCGCGTGACGTAGGCCGCCTCGCGGCTGAGCGCGGTGATGAAGAGGATGGGCAGGTGCTTCGTGCGCTCGCGCGTGCGGATGAGGCGGGCCGTCTCCAGCCCGTCCAGCCCCGGCATCTGCACGTCCATCAGCACGCACGCGTACTCGTCCAGCAGCAGCGCCTTCAGCGCTTCATCTCCGGAGCGCACCGACACCACGTGCTGCCCGAGCGGCTCCAGGACACCCTCCAGGGCCAGCAGGTTCGACGGCGTGTCATCCACCAGGAGGACGCGCGCGCGGGGGGAATCGGGCGAGTCATCGGTGTGGCGAAGGAGGGACGCATCGGACACTGCGGTGAGCGCGGGCGTCCTGGGAACGGAGGGCTTCAAGGCGGCGTTCACTCGGGCGTTGGGGTGGAGCGGCTCGGGTGGCGGGCAGGCAGTCGGGGCTTCGCCGGTCCGCTGGATGTTGAGCGCCTGCATCCAACACGCTCCGCGCTTCGCGTTGTTCCCTGCACCTGTATTCAAAAGACACAGCGAGACAGGAATTCATGTTCAAAACTGACCCATTGCAATTCCTGTCAGGAGCGTAGACTTCGCGCACATGACTCACCCGGCTCCTCGCACCCTCCTGCTCGGTCCCCCTGACTTGCGCGCGCTCGTGGAAGGCGTGGGTCTGGACGTCCTGATGGACGAGCTCATCCAGGCGCTCACCGTGGCGCTGCGGGAGTTCGACGAGTCCGTCCTGCAGGTTCCCAAGCGGGAGGGTTTCCAGGTGGTGAGCGAGCCGCGCCCCTCCGGGACGATTGGCTGGATGCCCGCCCTGCGGCGAGGGGACAGCCTGACCGTGCGGGTGTCCTCCTCGCTCCCCACCAACCGGGGGGACTCGGGGCTGCCCACGCTGGTCGCGACCCACAGCGTCTACGACGTGAAGACGGGCCACCTGGTGGCGGTGATGGACGGCGTGTTCGCCACGGCGCTGCGCACGGGCGCCGCTTCCGCGGTGGCCAGCCGCTACCTGGCGTCCCCGGACAGCCGGGTGCTGGGGCTGGTGGGCTGCGGCGCGCAGGCCGTCTCGCAGCTGCACGCGCTCAGCCGCGTGTTCCGGCTGGAGCAGGTGCTGGTGCACGACATCGACCCGGACGCGGCGCGCTCCTTCGTGCGGCGCGTGGCGTTCCTGGGGCTGGACGTGCGGCCCACGCTCCTGCCGGACCTGGAGGCACGCGCGGACATCCTCTGCACCGCGACCACCGTCTCCCCGGGCGCGGGGCCCGTCATCTCCGGCCACGCGCTCCAGCCGCACGCGCACGTCAACGCGGTGGGCGCGGATCAGCCGGGCAAGGCGGAGCTGCCCCTGGCGCTCCTGCGGCGCAGCCTCGTCGTGCCGGACTTCCCCGCCCAGGCGCGCCTGGAGGGCGAGTGCCAGCAGCTCCACCCGGATCAGATTGGCCCGGACCTGGCCACCGTGGTGCAGCAGCCGGAGGAGTTCGCGGGCTGGAGGGAGCGCAACACGGTGTTCGACTCCACCGGCCACGCGCTGGAGGACCACGTGGTGACGCGCCTCCTGCTGGAGCACGCGCGGCGCCTGGGTCTGGGCACCCTGGTGGCGCTGGAGGCGCTGGGTGGCGACCCGCTGGATCCGTACGCGATGGTGCACGGTGACGAGGGCGCACGCGCCGAATCGCCCCGCCGGGCCACCGGCACCTGACGCCGGGGCGGCTTCGTTTCACTCCCGGCACACAACTTCCGGCGCCCCAGGCCGATAATCGCGAAAGCAATAGCTGTCCCTTCTTCCCGGGATTATTCCGCCATGACTGTCCGCACCACGGCTCCCCGCGCCACCTCCTCCGCGCCCGCGAGCACCGCCACGGCCCCCAAGGCCAACGCCGTCGCCCCGCGCAAGGTGGCCGTGTCCACCGCCCTGACGGCGCCGCCCGCCGGCCTGGGCAAGGGCGACTCGGGGGCCAAGGTGAAGCAGCTGCAGCAGGGGCTGGTGAAGCTGGGCTACCTGACGCAGGCGCAGATGAACACGGGCACGGGCAGCTTCGGGCCGGCGACCGAGGCGGCGGTGAAGAAGTTCCAGGGCGACCACAAGGTGCCCACCACCGGCTACTACGGGGAGCAGACGGCGGCGGCGCTGAAGAAGGCGCTCGCGAAGCCGACGACGACGCCCCCGCCCACGGAGCCGGGGAAGTTCAAGAAGCCCGCGGTCATCAGCGCGCCCTCGCCCAACAGCGACTCGCGCAACGGCGCGGACATCGACGCCATCGTGCTGCACCACACGGGCACCAACAACGGCGCCGGTGACATGGCGTGGATGCGCAACCCGGACAGCAAGGTGTCCGCGCACTACATGCTGGACCGCGACGGGAAGATCTACCAACTCGTGGGCGACACCAAGCGCGCCTGGCACGCGGGCAAGGGCGAGCTGCACGGCGTGCCCACGGACGTGAACGCGCGCTCCATCGGCATCGAGATCGTCAACGACGGCAGCGGCAAGACGGCCTTCACCGACGCGCAGTACAAGTCGCTGACGCAGCTCGTGGGCTACCTGAAGCAGGAGTACAAGGTGCCCGCGAACAACATCGTCGGGCACAAGGACGTGGCCGTGCCCAAGGGCCGCAAGGACGACCCGGCGGCCAACTTCGACTGGTCCCGCCTGCGCAAGGGCATTGGCGGCTGAGCAGCGCTCCTCACGCCGCTCGCCCTGCCTCACCGGGCGTGCGCGCCTCCGCCGGGGCGTGCTAGAAGACCGCCCCGGTGCTCCGACTCTGGCTCTTCATCTGCCTGATGCTGCTCGCTCCCGTGGGGGGCGGACTCGCGCACGCCCTCGGGCCGGCGCAGGCGGAGACGTGCCTCGCCGGCTGCGCGGATGACGACGCGCAGGGCGAGTGCGCTCCCACCTGCGTGGATTGCGCCTGCTGCACGCACCCGAAACCCCTGGCGGTCGCCGTGCCGCTGCCGGGGTTGGTGGGCTCCCTGTTCCAGGAGCCCCCCCTCACGCTCGAAGCCTCCGAGCCGTCGTCCGCCGACGCGGATGACATCCTGCACGTCCCCATAGTTCCTCTGGCTTAAGGCCCGCGTCCGCCGTCGTTCGCACGCGCCCCGCCACCGGTGTGCCCGGCCTCTTGCCCGGGTGCATGGATGCGCGCGGCCCGCCTTCTTCCGAAGAGGTCTTCCTCCGTGTCCATCCGTTCCGCGACGGCCGCCCTCGGGCTGGCCGCCGCACTGCTCTGGCCGCGCCCTGGTGGCGCGGCTCCCTCCCGCATCACCCTTCAGGACGCCTTCGCCCTGGCGCGCCAGCATGCCCCGGCGCTGGTGGAGGCCCGGGCCCGCGTGCGCGCCGCCCAGGGGCCCGTGGCCAGCGCCGCGCCGCTCTTGCGCGAGAATCCCCAGCTGGACCTCCAGGTCGGGCCGCGACGGCAGGCCAATGGCAACCGGGGGCTGGACGTCGCGGTAGGGCTGGCGCAGCCCTTCGAGCTTGGCGGCAAGCAGGGCCTGCGGCGGGAAGCGGCGCGCGCCGGCCTGTCCATGGAAGAGGCCCGCCTGCGCGACGCGGAACGGCTCGTGCTGGGGGACGTGGCCGCGGCCTACCTGCGCCTGCTGCAAGCCGGGGAGCGGTTGAAGCTGGTGAGCTCCGCGGCGGAAGCGGCGGCGCGCACCGTCCAGGCCACGGAGCGGCGGTACGAGGCCGGCGACGTGCCAGCGGTGGACGTCAACGTGGCGAAGGTGGCCCGGGCCCGCGCCCTCGCGGAGGTCCAGGTCGCGCGGGGCGAGGTCTCCGCGCTGCGGGCGGAGCTGGAAGGCCGTCTGGGCTACCGCACGCAGGACGCTGGCGCCTTCGACGATGACCTGCGGGCGCTCGCGCTGGCGTCTCCACGCGCGCCGCCGGAGGGCACGGGGACGCGCGCGGACCTGGTGGCCCTGGAGCAGGAGCAGGCCCAGGCGAAGGCCGCCGCGACGCTGGGCCGGCGGCAGGCGCTGCCGGACGTGGCGTTGGGCGTGCGCTACCAGAAGGAGGCGGTCGAGACGGTGTTCCTGGGAACGCTCAGCGTGCCCCTGCCCCTCTTCGCCCGCGGCCAGGAAGCGAGCCTCGTGGGTGAAGCGGCCGCGAGCCGCGCGGAGGCGGAGCTGCGCGCCGCGCGCGTCACCGTGCCCGCCCAGGTCCAGGCCGCGACCGACCGCTACCGCGCGAGCCGGGACGCCCTCGGGACCCTGGAAGAAGTCCTGCCGCTGCTGGACGACAACGAAGCGCTGGCGCAGCGCTCCTACGACGCCGGGGAGATGGACCTCGCCGCGTTCCTCCTCATCCGCCGCGACACGCTGGAGGCGCGGGCCGCGTGGCTCGACGGCCTCACGCGCGCCGCCCTTGCCCGTGTGCAGCTCGAAGTGGAAACCGGAGTCCTGCCATGAAGCCCACCCTGCTGCTGCTCGCTGTCCTCGTGGGCCTCACCGCCTGCAAGTCCTCCAAGGCGGAACACGACGACGCGCACGAACACGGGCACGACGAGGAGTCCTCGGAGAAGCTCCACGTCGAATCCGGGGACGTCATCCACGTGCACGTCCCGCAGGAGATGCTCCGGGACCTGCGCGTCACCACCGCGAAGGTGGAGGCCCGTCCAGGCGGAGAGAGCGTCACCGTGCTGGGAGAGCTGACCTTCAGCGAGGACGCCTACGCGGAGGTGTCCTCGCCCGTCCCGGCGCGCGTGGCCTCCGTCGCGGTGACGACGGGCCAGGCGGTGAAGCAGGGCCAGCGGCTGGCGGAGCTCCAGAGCCCGGAGCTGGGCCGTGCGCGCGCGGACCTCCAGTCCGCCCAGGCCCGGGCCACCGCCGCCCGGCAGGCCGCGGACCGCAAGCGCACGCTGGCGGAGGAGCGCATCGTCGCGCGCAAGGACGCGCAGGCCGCCGAAGCGGACGCCGCCGCCGCGGACGCGGAGGTCGCCGCCGCGAAGGCTTCCCTCACCGCCCTGGGCGCGGGCGGTGCCGGTGGCGATGGCACGTCCGGCTTCGTGCTCAAGGCCCCCATCGGCGGCACCATCGTGGAGCGCGCCGCGCGGCTGGGGCAGATGGCGGATCCGTCGCAACCGCTCTTCCGCATCGGCGACCTGTCGTCGCTGTGGCTCGTCGTCCACGCGTTCGAACGGGACGCCGTGCGTTTGCAACCTGGAGCGGAGGCCCGCGTCACCTTCGCCGCGTTCCCGGGCCAGGAGTTCACCGCGAAGGTGGGCCACGTGGGCCAGCGGGTGGATCCGCACAGCCGCACCATCCCCGTGCGCCTGGAGCTGGACAACGGCAAGGGGCTCCTGCGGCCGGGCATGTCCGCGTCCGCGTCCATCCCGCTGGGAGATCCGGGCGCCACGCTCACCGCGGTGCCCGCCGTGTCGCTCCAGCGGTTGGAGAACGGCTGGGTGGTGTTCCTGCCCACGGCGGAGGCCGGCGTCTTCGAACAGCGCGAGGTGGGCCGGGGCCGCAGCCTGGGCACGCAGGTGGAGGTCCTGAAGGGGCTCGCCGTGGGGGACGAGGTCGTGGTGGAGGGCGCGTTCCTGCTCAAGGCCGAGGTGGAGAAGTCCCGGGGCGGAGGTGACGAACATGGCCACTGATCCGCGCACGACCCTGCCGGGGCGCATCCTCCGCGCGTCCTTCGCGCGGCCCGGGCTGACGGTGCTCGTCGTCCTGGCGCTGGCGGCCTTCGGCGCGGTGGCGCTCCGCAACCTGCGCCAGGACGTGTTCCCGGACCTGTCCGCGCCCATCTTCAACGTCATCGTGCAGAACCCAGCCATGGGCGCCGAGGAGCTGGAGACGGCGGTGGCCATCCCCATGGAGGTGGCGCTGGCGGGCCTGCCCCAGGTGCGCCGCATCCGCTCCACCTCGCAGCTGGGCGTCACGCAGGTGACGGTGGAGTTCGAACCGGACGCGGACTACTTCCGCAGCCGCCAGTACGTGGCGGAGCACGTGGCGCAGGCGGAAGGCGAGCTGCCGCCCGGCACCGACGCGCCGCTCGTGTCCAGCCTCACCGGCCGGCTCAACGAGGTCTTCGAGTTCACGCTGGAGGCGGAGCCCGGCAGCGCGGACCTGATGGCGCTGCGCGACCTGGCGGAGTTCGACATCAAGAACCGGCTGCTCGCGGTGCCCGGCGTCGCGGGCGTGGAGCGGCTGGGCGGCTACCTGCGCCAGTTCCAGGTGCTGCTGGATCCGGATCAACTGGTGGCGCGAGGCATCACCCTGAACGAGGTGCAGCACGGCCTGGAGGGCGCCAGCGCCAACGCGGCCGGAGGCTTCATCACGCAGGGCCCCATGGAGTGGGCCGTGCGCGCGGTGGGCCGGGCGGAGACCGTGGAGGACCTGAACAACACCGTGGTCGCGCTGCGGGACGGGACGCCGGTGCTGCTGGGAGACGTGGCGGACGTACGCGAAGCCCCCGCGCCGCGCCGGGGTCTGGCGCACCGGCTCCAGGGCGAGGTCGTGAGCTGTCGCGTGAGCAAGCAGTTTGGCGCGGACACCGTGCGGGTGGCCGAAGGCGTGCGCGCGGCCATCGAGGAGCTGAGCCGTTCGCTGCCTCCGGGCGTGAAGCTGCGCGTCGTCTATGACCAGTCGGAGCTGGTGGGCTCCGCGCTGGGCGGCGTGGGCCGGGCCATCCTGCTGGGCGCGTTCCTGGTGGTGGGCGTGCTCTTCCTGCTGCTCGGGGACTGGCGCGCGGCGCTCATCGTCACGCTCACCCTGCCCCTGTCGCTGGCGCTGGCGGGACTGCTGCTCAAGGCGGCGGGCATCGGGTTGAACACGATGACGCTGGGAGGGCTGGCCATCGCGGTGGGCCTGCTGGTGGACGCGGCCATCATCGTCGTGGAGAACGTCATCCACGACCTGCGCGAGGGCAAGGGCCGCCGCTCCGTGCGCGACGAGGCGCTGGCGGCGGCGCTGGAGGTGGGCCGTCCCATCGCCTTCGCCACGCTCATCGTCGTCGCGGTGTTCATCCCGCTCTTCGCGATGACGGGCATCGAGGGCCGCATGTATCAGCCGCTCGCGGCGGCGGTGGTGGCGTGCCTGGCCGCGTCGCTGGGGCTGGCGCTCACGCTGGTGCCGGTGGTGTCAGGGCTCCTGTTGCGCGCGCCGCGCGAGGACTCGCCGGAGGACGTGTGGCTCATCCGCAAGGTGAAGGCCGCGTACGCGCCGCTGTTGGACAGGTGCATGCGCCACGCGGGCCTGGTGCGCGTGGTGGCGCTGGCCATCACCGTGCCCGCGCTGGGGCTGGCCTTCATGGTGGGCAGCGACTTCATGCCCCGGCTGGACGAAGGCGCGTTCCTGCTCCAGACGGTGCTGCCGCCGGAGACGTCCCTGGACGAGGTGGACCGCCTCAACCACCGCATGGAGGACGTGCTGCGCGAGTTCCCGGAGGTGGAGGACGTGGTGCGCCGCACCGGCCGCGCCGAGCGCACCGAGGACCCGATGCCCCACACGTTGTCCGACGTGCTGGTGGTGCTCAAGAAGGACACGACGGGCGGCCGGGAGGCGCTGGAGTCCCGGATGCGCGAGGCGGTGGAGAAGGTGCCCGGCGTGTCGGTGCTCTTCACCACGCCGCTGGGGATGCGCATCGACGAGGGACTGGGCGGCAGCCCCGCGGATCTCTCCGTGCGCATCTTCGGGCCGGACCTGGACGTGCTGGCGGGGCTCGCGGAGCGCACGCGCGCGTTGATGGCGAAGGTGGATGGCGTGGAGGACCTGCGGGTGGAGCGGCTGAGCGGTCTGCCGCAGCTGCGCATCGCGGTGAACCGGGCGGCGGTGGCGCGCGTGGGACTGACGCCCGGGGACGTCGTCCGGGCCGTCCGCGTGGGGCTCGTGGGCGAGGAGGCCGCGCAGATCTGGCGGGGCCAGCGCCGCTATGACCTGGTGCTCCGGCTGGCGGATCACCGCCGGGGCGACGTGAACGCCCTGCGCAACCTGCTGGTGGACGGGCACGACGGCACGCGCATCCCGCTGAGCCAGCTGGCCACCATCGAGGAAACCACGGGCGCGGGGAGCGTGCGCCGCGAGGCGGGCAGCCGGCGCATCGCGGTGGAGGCGGGCGTGTCCGGCCGCGACCTGGGCGGCACCGCGGCGGAGGTGCGGGAGGTGCTGGCCACGCAGCTGAAGCTGCCCACGGGCTACTTCGTGGACGTGGGCGGCAAGGTGGAGAGCCAGGAGCGCGCGGCGCAGGCGTTGACGGTGGCCATCGCCCTGGCGCTGCTGGCGGTGTTCGTCTTGCTGTACCTCGCGCTGGACTCGGTGGCGGAGGCGCTGGTCATCCTGGCCACGTTGCCGGACGCGTTCGTGGGCGGCATCCTCGCGCTGCTCATCGCGGGAGAGACGTGGAACGTGTCCAGCCTGGTGGGGCTCATCGGCCTGTTCGGCATCGCGGTGCAGAATGGCCTGGTGCTGGTGGCGCAGACGAAGGACCTGATGCGCCGGGGCAGGCCCTTCGCGGAAGCCGTGCGCGAGGCGAGCCTCGGCCGCGTGCGGCCCAAGCTGATGACGGCGGGCACGGCCATCCTCGGGTTGCTGCCGCTCCTGGTGCTGCCGCTGCACGGGACGGAGATTGAACGTCCGCTCGCGGTGGTGATGGTGGGCGGGCTCGTCACCTCTACCCTCTTCACGCTGCTGGCCCTGCCCACGTTCTACGCGCTGGTGCACGGGTTCCAGGAACGCGTCGCGGCGCGCAGGGCCGCGCGAAAGGCGGAGGCATGAGCCTGTCACCCGAGGCGCTGGACACGCTGCTGCGCCATCACCATGCGTTCCTCACCTTCCTCACGCCGCGCGTGGGGAGCCAGGAGGCCGCGCGCGAGGTGCTCCAGGCCGCGTTCGTGAAGGGCATGGAACAGGGAGGTTCCCTGCGCGAGGACCAGAGCGCGGTGGCCTGGTTCTACCGGCTGCTGCGCAACGCGCTGGTGGACCGCCACCGCCGGGGCCAGCGTGAAGTCACCGCGCTGGAGTCCCTGTCCCACGAACAGCCGCTGTCCACGGAGGAAGCCTCCGGCCTGGAGGCAACGGTGTGCGGCTGCGTGGCCGGGCTCGCGGAGACGCTCAAGCCCGAGTACGCGGAGGCCGTGCGCCGGGTGGACCTGGAAGGGCTCTCCGTGGCCGCGTACGCGAAGGAGGCGGGCATCTCCGCCAACAACGCCGCCGTGCGCCTGCACCGTGCGCGGCAGGCCCTGGGCCGTCAGCTGGTGGAGCTGTGTGGCCACTGCTGCGCGCAGGGCTGCCTGGACTGCTCCTGCGCGCCCGCCTGAAAATGCAGGTGTAATTGCGCATGAGACCGAGCGTCAGCGTGGAGGAACGCAGCTGGAGGCCCCCAATGGACGTCGCCACCTTCACCCGGCCGGCCCTGCCCGCCGCCACCCTCGCCTTCCTCCTCTTCGCCATGGTGTTGCCGTCGGTGCGCCTGCGCCGGCGCACGGGCCGCCCGGCGCTGGTGCTGCATCGCTCCGGGCCGCCGCTCCAGCGGGTCATCGGCGTGGGCATGGCGCTGTTCATGGGGGCCATCGTGCTCTGGAGCGCGGCGCACCTGGCCTTCGGTGAAACGGCACTGGGCGTGTGGCACGTGCCCGATGCGCTCCGGTGGAGCGGCTGGGCCCTGGTCGCCGTGGGGTTCATCGTCACGGTGCGGGCGCAGGTGGAGATGGGGGCGTCGTGGCGCATCGGCATCGACTCGGAGCGGACGGAGCTGGTGACGGGAGGCCTCTTCGGCGTCGTGCGCAACCCCATCTTCAGCGGGATGCTCATCGTGGTGACAGGCATGGCGCTCGCAACCCCGAGCGCTTGGACCGTGATGGGCTGGCTCGACTATGTGCTGCTCGTGTCGCTCCAGGTGCGGCTGGAGGAGGACCACCTTCTCCGGCTGCACGGTGGCGCGTATCAAACCTATGCGGCGCGCGTGGGCCGCTTCATCCCAGGCGTTGGGCGGCTTGAGCAGGCAGGCGTGGCCAACGCGCCGCGCATCACCGTGTGACGAGGTCTCGTGTGCATTGGAAACATCTCTCGCTCCTCACCGTTCTGCTGCTCGGTGGCTGCGCCTCCATCCAGAAGGAGCGCGGCCACATGGAGGTGGCGGCACTCGTGGAGGAGCGGACCGGTCTGAAGACGCGCTGGAACCAGGGGACGCCCGAGGACGCCCAGGTTCAACAGCACCTGGATGCCCTGCTGGCCGGCGACCTCACGCCGGACCGCGCGGTGGAGGTGGCGCTGCTCAACAACCCGGCGCTCCAGGGGACGTACGAAGAGCTGGGCGTGTCGCAGGCGGACATGGTGCAGGCCGGGCTGCTCACCAACCCGTCCTTCGACGGGAGCATCGGCTTCCCCCTGTCCTCGGACGGCTCCACCGAGTCCGAGTTCTCCATCGTCCAGAGCTTCGTGGACCTCTTCACCCTGCCCCTGCGCAAGCGCGTGGCGAAGGAGCAGTTCCTGGCGGACACGCTGCGCGTCGCGCACGAGGCGCTGGCCACCACGGCGGAGGTCCGTCAGGCATTCACGGAGGTGCAGGCCCGGCAGCAGCTGGTCGCGCTGCGACGCGAGGTGCTCCAGGCCGCGGACGCGGCGGCGGACCTGTCCGGCCGTCAGCGCGCCGCGGGCAACGTCACGGTGCTGGCGCTGGCCACCGAACAGGCCGCGCTGGAGCAGGCGCGGTTGGAGCTGGCGCAGGACGAACTGGCGCTGGTCGAAGCGCGTGAGCACCTCACCCGCCTGATGGGCCTGTACGGCGCGAGGGTGCGGTGGACGCTCGCGCAGAAGCTGCCGGAGGTCCCCGCGTCCGAGGCGTCGCTGGAGCGCCTGGAGACAGTCGCCATCGAGCAGCGGCTGGACATCGACGCGGCCCGGAAGCAGACGTCGCTGTTGTGGAACGCGCTGGAGCTTGCGCGCAGCACGCGCTTCTTCGGCCGCGTGGAGGTGGGCGTGCACACGCACCGCGATGCGAACGGGCCGCGCCTGCTGGGCCCCACGCTGTCGCTGGAGCTGCCAATCTTCGATCAACGGCAGGCGCTCATCGCGAAGCTGGAAGCGCAGTACCGCCAGGGGGAGGTCCGGCTGACGGAGCTGGCCGTGAACGCCCGCTCGGAGGTGCGCGCCGCGAGGGCGAAGCTGGTGACGCTCCGGAACATGGCGGAGCGCTATCAGAAGGTCGTGCTCCCGCTGCGCACCACCATCGTCGAGGAGTCGCAACGCCAGTACAACGCCATGCAGATCGGCCTCCCTGCCCTCCTCCTCGCAAGGCGCGATCAGGTGGAGGCCTGGAGGGCCTACCTGGAAACGGTCCGCGACTACTGGATGGCGCGCGCTGACCTGGAGCGCCTCGTGGGCGGACGCCTGCCCGCAGCCGCGGCCGCGGTTCCCGCACCCGCACCCGCTCCTTCCCCTTCCCCCGATTCCACCCATGAGCACCACGATGCCCACTGACGAAACCCAGGGGCCCTCCGAGGACACGCGGTCCGACGAGTCTCCCGATACGACTCACGCGCTCACGCGCCGCGGGCTGCTCGCGCGCACGGGCGCGACGCTGGCGACGGGCGCCCTGCTGATGCACGGCCGCGCCGCCCAGGCGCAAGCCAGCGTGCCCGGCGCGAAGGGACCGCGCGAAGGCTCCGCCGCGGACACGGGCGGCAAGGTCGCCCGGCAATCGCATCTGCCACCCGGGAAGGCGGGCCGCGACTACCGGCCCGTCGTCGTGCCCAACGGCGCGAAGCTGCCCTGGAAGGTCGTGGACGGCGTGAAGGTGTTCCACATGGTGGCCGAGGAGGTGGAGCACGAATTCGCGCCCGGCCTCAAGGCCACGTGCTGGGGCTACAACGGCCACGTGCACGGGCCCACCATCGAGGTGGTGGAGGGCGACCGCGTGCGCTTCTACGTCACGAACCGGCTGCCCGCGGCCACCACGGTGCACTGGCACGGCATCCTGCTCCCCAGCGGCATGGACGGCGTGGGAGGGCTGAACCAGAAGGCCATCGCGCCCGGAGAGACCTACCGTTACGAGTTCACGGTGCGTCAGTCGGGGACGGGCATGTATCACTCGCACCACGACGAGATGACGCAGATGGCGTTGGGCATGGTGGGCCTGTTCATCATCCACCCGCGCAAGCCGGTGGGGCCGCGCATCGACCGGGACTTCGCCATCATGCTGCACGAGTGGCGCATCGACCCGGGCACGCGGCGTCCGGACCCAAACGAGATGACGGACTTCAATGTCCTGACGATGAACGCGAAAGCGTTCCCGGGCACGGAGCCGCTGGTGGTGCGCAAGGGAGAGCGGGTGCGGATCCGCTTCGGCAACCTGAGCGCCATGGACCACCACCCCATCCACCTGCACGGCTTCCAGTTCCTCATCACCGAGACGGACGGAGGCCGCATCCCGGACAGCGCGCAGTGGCCGGAGACAACGGTGCTGGTGCCCACGGGCAGCACGCGCACCATCGAGTTCGTGGCGGACGAGCCCGGCGACTGGGCCATGCACTGCCACATGACCCACCACGTGATGAACCAGATGGGCCACGACCTGCCGAACATGGTGGGCGTGAAGCCCGACGGCCTGGACGCGAAGGTGCGGCCCCTGCTGCCCGGCTACATGACCATGGGGCAGACCGGCATGGGGGACATGGCAGGCATGCACCACATGCCCATGCCCGCGAACTCCATCCCCATGGTGGGCGGCAAGGGCCCCTATGACGACATCACCATGGGAGGCATGTTCACCATCCTCAAGGTGCGCGACCGGCTGGACGGTGAAGCAGACCCGGGCTGGTACACCCCGCCGCCGGGAACGCAGGCACAGCTGGCCCAGGAGGACGAGCTGCGCCGGGATGGCATCGACGTCTGAGTAGCCAGAAGGAGGGCCACGACGCCTGCATGCCGTGGAAGGGGCGCTCCCCGGCGCCTCCAGTCGTTGCATCAGGGGCCAGCAACGCCCACCTTTCAGTATCTGGTCAGCAACAACGCCTGCGTGGTGACAGGGGAAGGGCCATGGCGAGCATCGCGGAGATCATCCGGAGCCATCACGCGGAGATCGTGCGGTGCTGGATGGAGGAGGCGACCCGGGCCGCGTCGGCCCGAGGCCTGGACAAGCCCGAGTTCAGGAACGTCATGCCCATCTATCTCGCGTCCCTCGCGGAAGCCCGAGCCTCGGGCGGTGAGGGTGATGACAAGCAGCGGCAGCACGTTGAAACCCATGTGTCCGCACGGCTTCGTCAGGGCTTCCATGTCGCGGAGGTGGTCGAGGAGTTCGCCCTCCTGGGGAGGTGCATCACCCAGCTGTGGGCCAACGCGCCTCCCGGCCTTCAGCCCGACGGAAATGACGTCGAGCGGCTCTACGCCGAGCTGCACGTCGCCATGAAGACGGTGACGGACCTCTTCGGCAAGCACCTGCTGGAGGAAGAACAGACAGAGAAGCGCTACCTGCGGCTCCTCCAGAAAATCGCCAGCGAAGCCCTCCGGTTGGACGGTCCAGGGAGCCGGAACCAGTTGAGGGAGTTGCTCAAGGTCATCCTGGAGGCCATGGACGCCCAGAGCGGGGCCTTGTTGTTGTACGAGCCGGAGGACGAGCGCCTGGTCACCGCGGCCTCCGCGGGCGCCGCCAACGAGCAACTGGAGCACTACGCGACCTCCCTGGACCCGAAGTCATTTCCCGGGAGCATCGTGGCGGCGGGCGAGGAGACCTGCTCCCTCTGGGATGCCACGACGACGACGATCGAGGTGAGCGACTCGCTCCGCCAGGGAGGGATCCACTCCCTGCTTGGGGTCCGGCTTCCCGCCCACCGGGCGCTGATGGGCGTGCTCTATATCGGGCTGACTCACACCCGTGAGTTCACCGGCCGGGAGAAGCAGCGGCTCCAGACCCTGGGGCAGCACCTGAGCGTCCACCTGGAGAACGCCCAGCTGTACGCCAAACTCCAGGAGAAGGTCGAAGCGCTCCAGGCCGAGCGCGGCCTCCGAGAGCAGTTCGTCACCATCCTGGCCCATGACCTCCGCGGGCCCTTGTCGGCGGCGAAGATGGGGGCCCACTCGCTCAGCCGCTCCCCGGAGAAGCTGGAGACGCGACGCGACCTGGCGCTGAAGATCGACCGGAACATCGAACGGGCGGACCAGATGGTGCGGGACCTGCTCGACGCCAATCGCATCCAGGCGGGCCAACGGCTGCCGCTCCGGCTCGACACCTGCGACCTGGGAGGCATTGCCCGCGACGTCATCGAGGAGCTGACGCTGCTCCATGGAGAGCGCTTCGTGCTCAAGGCGGAGGCTCGCATCCGGGGCATCTGGAGCGCCGAGGAGCTGCGCCGCGCCTTGTGGAACCTGGGCACCAACGCCCTCAAGTACGGAGCGGCCGGCCTCCCCATCACCTTCACCGTCACGTCGACCGACACCGGAGCACGAGCCTCCGTGCACAACGAGGGGCCAGCGATTGCTCGCGCTGACCAGGAGACCATCTTCAAGCCCTTCGTCCGGACCCGCTCCGCGCAGACGGGAAGGTCGAAGGGCTGGGGGCTGGGACTGACGCTGGTGTGGGGGTGCGCCCGGGCGCACGGGGGAACGGTCGAGCTGACAAGCGATGCCGGCACCGGGACGACCTTCAGTCTGTTGCTGCCCTGGGACGCCCGCCCGTTCCAGGTGGACCGGAAGGAGCCGGAGCCGGCCGCGCAGGTTTCGAGCGGAGCCTGACAGGGGGGCACAGTTCCCGTGGATGGCGGCACCTCGCTCGCGGCATCCCCATCTTTGTGAGCGAACGGAGGATCAGACCCCATGCAATTCGCGGAAAGCGTCGTCCAGGGCCGGATGGTCGTCGCGGCGGGAGGACAGGCGCTCGGGAACGTGGAGACGCTGTCCATTGATAGCGAGACCTGGAAGATCGACTCCATCCAGGTGAAGTTGAGCTCGGAGGCCGCCGAGCAGTTCGGCGTCTACTGGAACTACTTCCACGCGGGACGCATCTACGTGCCGACGCGGCTGGTGCATTCGGTGAGTGACACCGTGCTCCTGTCCGTCACTGTCGACGAGCTCCGTGAGGTGCTCTCCCAGGACGCCGCCAGCGCCCCCATCTGAGCACGGCTTTACTCCCCCGGGCCGGTCCACTACGAGAAGCCTGATGACGAATGGCTTCTGCTGGTACGAGCTCAGGACCTCCAGGCCCGACGAGGCACGGCGCTTCTACTCACACGTGCTGGGAACACCCGCCGTGGGAGAGTTCACCCTCTTGCCAGAAGCCGCCGCCGCCCGGGGCGCTCCCAGTCACTGGTTGGGCCACATCGGCGTTCCCGATCTGGATGCCTCCGTGCAGCGCTTCCTCGCGCAAGGCGCCGAGCGGCTGGGACCGCCACGCAAGTCCACGGAAGGCATTCCGTCCGCAGTGCTGAGGGATCCGTTCGGCGCCGTGGTCGCGTTGACCTCCCGGCCCGGACGGGAATCGCACGCGGAGCTTGCGTGGCATGAACTGCACACGCGCGACCATGCCCGGGCCTTCGCGCTCTACAGCGAGCTCTTCGGCTGGCATCCCACCGAAGCGCTCCAGCTGTCCCCGGAGGTCGGGACGTATCAACAGTTCACCTGGCGCGAGGATGGGCGCAGCGTGGGGGCGGCATGCAGCACCGCACGCCTCCCCCACATCCATCCGCACTGGCTCTTCTCCTTCGCCGTCGACGACCTGGACCGCGCCCTCGCGGCGGTCGTCGACGGCGGAGGGCTGGTGGCCAATGGCACGCACGTCATGCCCGACGGAACCCGCGTCGCCGCGTGTGAGGACCCGCACCGGGCCGCGTTCGGCCTGCGTCAGGCGCCGTAGCGACTGCGTGGCGTTCGCGCTGACGCATCCACCCGGATGAACATGAAGCCCTGTTCAGCTTCACGGGCTTGATGGAGTAGATTCGCGGTCCCCCTGGAGGACACCCCATGACCGCCCCTCTGCCGACGCTGGAACGCCTTCCTCGCGGAGCGCTCACGCTGTTCCGCCTCCGGGCACTCCTGCGCATGGGCATCTACGGGGCGATCGCGTTCGCCATAGCGCTGGCGCTGAGCTTCGCGGGCAACGAGCACTGGCCGTTCCTGCTGCCGTGCGCGGTGGTGCTGGGGTTGAGCGTGCTGACAGCGTGGTATCCGCAGCGAGCCCATGAGCGCTGGGGCTGGGCGCTGCGCGAGCACGACCTGGTCATCTCCCACGGCGTGCTGCTTCATGAGGTGGTGTCCATCCCGGCGGGGCGCATCCAGCACGTGGACGTGCACCAGGGCCCCATCGAAAGGTCGCTGGGGTTGGCGCGCCTGCAGATCTACACGGCCGCGGGCAGTGGCGCGGACGGAGAGATTCCCGGCCTGGCCCGCGAGACAGCGGACGCCCTGCGCGAGCGGTTGGTGCGGCGCGAGGCCGATGATGTCGTCTGAGCCGGTCGCGCTGGCCTCCTCGGAGGAGGTCCCATGGAAGCGATTGAGTGCGAAGGCGCCGCTCGCGGCGCTGGTGCCCCTGTCAGGGATGATCGCACGCGTCTTCCTGGGGGCCCTCCTGCCCACGTACTTCGCGGGCGAGCGCGGCCTGCCCACGGTCCTCTGGGTCATCGTGGTGGGCCTGGCGGTGTTGATGCTCGCCGCGGGGCTTTATGAAGTGGCCACGACGAGCTACCGCGTGGTGGATGCCCAGCTGGAGATCCGCTCCGGAATCCTCACGCGCACGTCACGCTTCATCGAAGCCGCGCGGGTGCAGAACACGGAGGTGTTGCAGCCCTTCGTGTCGAAACTGCTCGGGCTGGTGGAGGTGAAGGTGGAGACGGCCTCCGGGGGCAAGGCGGACGGCCACCTGCGCGGACTCACGCCAGAGGATGCGCAGGCGTTGATCCACGCGCTCCAGGCGGTTCGGGGCGGAGTCACGGTGGCGGTGCCCCTGCCCGGTGAATCCATCCCGGAGGAGCGAGTGCTCTCCGAGGCCCGCCTGGGAGGCCTGCTGCTCTACGGCGCGACCGCGCTGGGCCTGGGCGTGCTCGCGGTGGTGCTGGGCGCGCTGCATGAAATCACCGAGACCTTCCACAAGCTGTTGCTGCCGTGGATGGAAGCGCATTGGGAGTCGCTGGCGGCACCGGGCATGAGCTGGCTGGCCGCGACGGTGGCGGCGCTCGCGGGGCTGTTCGGCCTGTGGCTGGTGAGTGGTGTGAGGGCGGTGTTGCGGTTCCATGGCTTCCGTCTGGTGGATACGGGCACGCACCTGCGAGCGGTCGGAGGGCTCATCACGAGAAGGCAGGTGACCGTGCGGCGGGCGCGCATCCAGCAGGTGGTGCTGGATGAGCCGCTCATGCGCCGAACGCTGGGCTTCGGTTCGGTGGAGGTGGAGACCGCGGGCGTTCGCACGGGCAACGAGGCCGCGGACCGAGCGGAGTTGCTGGTGCCGGTGGTGCCCACGGCGCGCATGCCGGAGCTGCTGCGGGAGTTCGTGCCGGAGCTGCCTGACGCGCTGTCCTTCCAAGGCGCGCATCCCAAGGCGCTCCTGCGAGCGAGGATCCGGGCGGTGGGCCTGAGCGTGCTGGTGGCGGCACCCGCGACCTGGTTCTGGGGAGCATGGGGAGCGGTGGCGTGGCTCCTGCTGCCCGCGCAGTTACTGGGTGCCTGGTTCGACTGGCGCTTCCAGGGATGGCTCGTCACGGAAGCCCTGGTGGTGGTGCGACAGGGCTTCTGGCACAGGCGCACGACGGTGGTGCAGCGCTCGCGCATCCAGTCCGTGCGAGCACGGCAAGGCCCCCTGGAGCGAGGCTACGGCATCGGGCACGTGCGCATCGACGTGGCGGGTTCACACGTCATCCTGCCGAGCGTGGGCTGGGCAGAGGCCCAGTCGCTCATCGACGTACTCCCGGCCCGTCGCCCCACGCGTCGTGCGCCTCCGCAGGGCGTACAGCTTCCTGGGTAGGTGACACCTCCATGCGTGAAGCTGTCGTCGCGCTGTGCGCGGTCTTGATTCTCTCAGGCTGCGCGGGTGTGGAACCGTCAGCGGGCCGAAGCGGTTCCCGGGTCCTCCGCCAGAGGGCTGCTTTCACGCCAGACGGCGCCCCGGAGCGTCGGCGAACTCCGGACACACGGTCCCGGAGAGGTGAAGCCCCGGACGACCCCTTCACCCATCAGGCAGTCATCGCGGCGCTCGGGGAAGCGAAGGCCACGGTGGATGGCGTCGCGAGGACGCTCCCCAGGCTCGCGGAGAACACGAAGGGCCTGGGAGGAACCGACGGCGTCTTCACGCCGTACACCGACTATGGCGCCATCCAGGTGCCATGGCTGCGGGGCACACTCGCAAGAGCCACTTCGCTCGCGGACGCCTCGGAGACCATCGAGGACCCGGACATGCGACTGGGCATCCTCCGGCTGACAGGGCCGCGTCTTGAGGCTGCCATGTCCGGCGCGATGCTTCTGGCCACCTGGCTCGACTTCCTGCGTCTCGGGGAGGTCATCCGGCAGGAGTGCCCCTTCTATGGAGTCGAGCGGTTGTTCGTGGACCTGGACCGCGTGCAGAAACGGATCGAGCCCGCGATGACGGCACTCGCTTCAATGGACCCGGAGAAGGTGCAAGCCACAGCGACTGCAATGCCAGGATTGATGGGGCAGCTCACCGGGGAGTTCCAGTCCATCCAGGAAGGCGCACGCCTGGCGATGGAGCGTGGCGGGCGGGTCGTCGCGGCGGCCCGGTTCCTCGAAATGATCACGCTGGTATCAGCCCTGAATGGGACGCTGCCCAGACCGCCACCCGCCGCTCCCGTCACGTTGAGCATGGGCCTCGTGATGGGCTCAGGGGGCGTGATGATGGGCACACGCATCGTCGTCACCGCAGAGTGGGTGGAGCGGATGCGCAAGCTCGTCCAGGCGGGAGTCATCTCCGCGCCCGTCGTCAGCGCGGCGGTCCGCATCCATGCGGGTCAGGTGCTGATGTCGCAGGCGAAGCAGGACCTGCCCAAGGGCGTGCGCGAGGCATTGGGAGACAGCCCCGAGGTTCGCGCCATGCACGAGACCGGCAGGGCCGGAGCCGGGATGTCCAGCGCACCCAAACACCACGTCCTGCCACAGGAACATCGCGAGTGGTTCGAGAAGCGCGGGTTCAAGGGCGAGATGGACATCGACCAGTTCTGCGTCCGGCTGGAGCAGTCACACCACGAGGCGATTCACGGTGGCGGTGATTGGAGACTGGGCCGTACATGGCCCAGGGAATGGAACCAACTGATCATGCGTCTCTTGAAGAATTCAGAGCGAGCAACGGGTCGCACGTTGACGCGAAATGAAATCCTGAAGACCGTCGCGGAGAACATGAAGTTCTACGGCATTCCGATGCAGTTTATCTCTGGGAGAAAACGATGACTGACGGGCGTGCCTGGCAGGGCAACTGGAAGGCCCGCCTCTACGAGAGGGTCCGTGAACGTGGCTATGACTCCCTCACTGCATTCGCGGATGCACGTCCCGCCGTACCGCTGGCAGTGCTGGCGGAGGAACTGGGTAAGGACGACGTCGCTGGCGTGCAGTTGCTGGGCGGTCTGCTCGCGGAAGCGGAACAGCGCAAGCAGGTCACGCGTTTCGTGCGGGACGTCCTGGTGCGAATGCTGTCGCAGAGCGTCCCCAATGGCTGGCCGGCTGTCGTGGATGACGCGACTCGATTCCAGATCGGCAAGGCGCTGGGGTCATGGTCTGCCTACATTCCTGATGCGTATCAGGAACGCGCGGATCAGGTCATGGCGTCCCTCCGAACCACACCACCACCACCCGGCTGGCGTCCCCTCGGTCCCGACGACGCGCTGCTCCTCACGCTCCTGCCCGACAACGAAGCCTGACTCGCGTCAGCCCCCAATCCCACCCAGCGCCTTCATCCAGATGACGACCGCCACGGCACCCGCATCCGGAATCCCCTTCGCGCGCTCGCCCAGGTAGCTGGCCCGGCCCAGTCGCGGCGACATGCCCGTGGTTGCCTCCGCGCCCTGCTCCGCCGCGCGCGTCGCCTCCGCCCACGCCTCCCCCAACGTCCTTCCCTCCTTGACCGCGCGCACCAGCGTCGCCGCCGCCGGATGCAGCGCGTCCACCATCGTTCGGTCTCCCGGCCGCGCCCCGCCCAGCTCCGACACCGCCTCCACACCCATCTCGAACGCCTTCGCCCAGCCCGCCGCGTCCACTGGCTTGCTCGCCAGGTAGCGCGCCGCCCGCAGCAACGCTGTCGCGTAGAACGGCCCGGAGCTGCCACCGATGTTCCGGCGCAGCGCCTGCCCCAACTCCGTCAACGCACCTGACGGTGTGGCCCACGCCCGCTCCGGCAACGCGCGGATCGCCGCCGCGCCACGCGCCAGGCTCAGCCCCAAGTCTCCGTCCCCCGCCCGGCTGTCCAGTTCCGTCAGCCGCGCCTCGGCCGCGTCCCACGCGTCCGCCACCGCCAGCGCCGCCGCGCGCACCTGCGCCATCTCCGGCTGGGGCTTCGGATGGCCCTGCACCGTCGGGAGCGCGCTGCGCGCGGGCACCACCTGGCGCCGCGTCACCACCTGTCCCCGCCCCGGCCACGCCGGCGCCTCCGTGGGCGCGTCCAACCGCGCGAGCCGCGCGTCATCCACCTTCAACAGCGTGAGCGAACACCCCGGCATCTCCAGCGCCGACAGGAACGTGCCCTGCCACGCGCGCTCCACCGTCACGCCCCGCTCCGCCAGGAAGGCCAACGCCCGGCGCGTCACGATGGCCAGCTCCATGGGCGGAGTGCCTCCCAACCCGTTCACCATCAACGCCACCCGGTCGCCCCGGCCCACCTTCCGGTCCTCCACGATGGCCGACAGCAACGTGTCCACCAGCGCGTCCGCCGGCTGCATCGCCACGCGACTCACGCCCTGCTCGCCGTGGATGCCCAATCCCAACTCCACCTCCCCGTCCCCCAGCGTGAAGCCCGGCCGGCCCGCCGCAGGCACCGTGCACGGCCCCAGCGCCACGCCCATGCTGCCCAGCGCCGCCGCCGCTTCCGCCGCCTCGCGCGCCACCTCCGCCAGCGACGCTCCCGCCGCCGCCGCGGCCCCCGCCACCTTGTGCACCAGCACCACGCCCGCGATGCCCCGGCGCCGCGCGGGCTCCACCGTGGCCAGCAGCGCCACGTCGTCCGCCACCACCACCACTTCCGTGGTAATCCCCTCCGCCCGCGCCAGCTCCGCCGCCAGCCCGAAGTTGAGCCGGTCCCCCGTGTAGTTCTTCACGATGAGCAGCGCGCCCGCCGTCCCCGCCACCGCGCGGATCGCCGCCAGCACCGCGTCCGCGCTGGGTGACGTGAACACGTCCCCCGCCACCGCCGCGTGCAGCATCCCCGTCCCCACGTAGCCCGCGTGCGCCGGCTCGTGCCCGCTGCCCCCGCCCGACAACACCGCCACCTTCCGCGCTCCCAGCGCCGCCGGCACGTCCGCGCGCACCACCACCGTCTCCCCCTCCAGCAACGCCTGGCCCGGCGCGAGCGCCACGAAACCCTCCAGCATCTCCGGGACCACTGCGCGCGGCGCGTTGACGAGCTTCTTCACCATCGACTCCTTGGGCGGACGGGAACGGGGACGGACTGCTCTCGGCACCCACCCTTCCGCCCCGCATCCACCCCGTCAAGCTGGACGCACCGTGCAAGCCCTCCGCCAGACGATTGCGTCACGGAACCCGCTTTCCCATTGACTCCAGAAGACTTGTGATGTTGATTCTCATTATCATTCGCCAAGTTGCAACAAATCACGGCGGTCCGGCGCGAAGCGCGTCTGGGCCTGGCCGAGCCCTGTCTGGCATTGCCGGGTCAGGTCAGGGTCGAAGTGTGTCTGGATTCAGGTGACTGTCTTGAGTGCTCCATCCCCCGCCGCGCGCGAGCGCACGCTGCTGTGGCTCCTCGCGGCGGTGCAGTTCACCCACGTCGTCGACTTCATGATGCTGATGCCCCTGGGCCCGCTCCTGATGCAGCGGCTGGGGCTGTCAGCGACGCGGTTCGGTGCGCTGGTGTCCGCGTACACGCTCGCGTCCGCGGCCATGGGGGTCCTGGGCGTGTTCTGGCTGGACCGCCTGGAGCGCAAGCGCACGCTCCTGATGCTCTACGCGGGATTCATCGCCTCCACCCTCCTGTGCGGCGCGGCCACCGGGGCCACGGGCCTGCTCCTCGCGCGCACCGTGGCCGGAGCCTGCGCGGGGCTCATGGGCGCGGTCGTCATCGCCATCGTCAGCGACGTGGTGCCGGCGGAGCGCCGGGGCCAGGCCATCGGCACCGTGATGACCGCGTACGCGCTGTCCGCCGTGGCGGGCGTGCCGCTGGGGCTGGGCCTCGCGAACCTGGGGGGCTGGCGCTCGCCGTTCATCGTCCTCGCGGGACTCGCGGGCGTCGTGTGGCTCCTGCTCCTGCGCTTCCTCCCCCGCGTGGACGGGCACCTGTCGCACGCGTCCGGTGCGGCGGCCGCCGCGGGCTTCACGCCCCGGCTGGCGCTGGGCTGGGGCCTCACCTTCACGGTGGTGTTCGCCAGCTTCCTGCTCATCCCCTACCTGGGCGCCTTCATGGTGAACAACGTGGGCCTGTCCCTCACGGACCTGCCGTGGGTGTACCTGGTGGGCGGCGCGGCCACGTTCGTGAGCTCGCACTGGATTGGCCGGATGGCGGACCGCCTGGGGGCCGCGCGCGCGCTGGCGCTGCTGCTCGTCGCCACCATGGCGCCGCACCTGCTCTTCACGCACCTGCCGCCGTCGCCGCTGCCGGTGGTGGCCGTCGTGTTCGTGCTCTTCATGACGCTCACCTCCGGCCGCGCCATCCCCACCATGGCGCTCGTCGCCTCGCAGGTGCCGCCGTCCCTGCGCGGCCGCTACCTCGCGGTCAACATGGCGGCCAGCGACGGCGCCTCCGGGCTCGCCGCTTGGATGGGCGGCCTGCTGCTCAGCACCGCGCCGGACGGCACGCTCATCGGCTTCGCGCAGCTGGGCTGGCTGGCGGTGGGCATCTCCACGCTCGCGCTCGGGATGTTGTGGACCTTCGTGGGCCGCGCCGTGCGGCTGGACGTCACGCCCACGCCCTGAATCCCTCTCAACCCCTCACCAGGACCCGTTCATGTCCCAGACAGCACCGGCTGCAGATCCGTGGGGCACTGGTCCGCCACCACGACGACGACGTCCGCGCCCGCCTTGCGCGCCTCGGGGATCGCCGTGTTGAGCGCGTCCTCGGTGGGCGTGACCTCCAGGCCTTCC
>NZ_RAWK01000128.1 GCF_003612165.1 Corallococcus aberystwythensis
GGTGTCCACCAGTGCGCGCCTTCCCGGCGGGCGGGGTGGGACATTGACGCCTTTCCGACCGCCGGAGGCCCGCCGGGGCTTGCCGCCGCTTCGCGTGGGCCGGGCGGCTCCCCACCCTCGGACCTGGGGTCGATGACGGGCCCTTCACGGGCGGCGGGAACGGGGCATGGGGCGGACGGGCTGGCTGGCGGGATGGGTGGTCCTCCTGGGACTGTGGACGGCGTGCGGCCGGACGCTGCCGGAGGACAGCTCCTCCGGGCTGCTGGGCTGGTCCCCGTCCTTCTGCGCGCCCATGACGTGCGAGTCCCAGGGACTGGACTGCGGCTACGCCATCGACGGGTGCGGCGGCACGCTCCACTGTGGCGAGTGCGCGGAGGGCCAGGCCTGCGGCGGGGGCGGCGTGCCCAACGTCTGCGGTCCCATGCCCTGCGTCCCCAGCACCTGCGCGGCGCGAGGCGCCACCTGCGGCTCGCTCCCGGACGGCTGTGGCGGGGTGCTCGACTGCGGCACGTGCGCGACGCCGGAGGTCTGCGGAGGCGCGGGCGTGCCCAACGCCTGCGGCCCCCCGGCCTGCGTCCCCACCACCTGCGCGGCTTCCGGCAAGAACTGCGGCCACGTCGCGGACGGCTGTGGTGGGGTGCTCGACTGCGGCACGTGCGGGCCGTTGGAGACGTGTGGCGGGGGCGGCACGGCCAACGTGTGCGGCCACGCCCCGTGCGTCCCCACCACCTGTGAAGCCCTGGGCAAGAACTGCGGTCCCGTGTCCGACGGCTGCGGCGGCGTCCTGGAGTGCGGCGCGTGCGGCGAGGGACTCTCCTGCGGCGCGAGCGGCGTGGCCAACGTCTGCGCCACCCCGCTGTGCCAGGCGGCCACCTGCGCCACGCTGGGCAAGAACTGCGGCGAGGCGCTGGACGGCTGCGGCGGCGTCCTGGAGTGCGGCGCCTGCGCGGCGGACGCGGCGTGCGGCGGCGCGGGGGAGCCCAACCTCTGCGGCGCCGGCACCTGCGTGCCCACGACCTGCGCGGCCCTGGGTGTGAACTGCGGCCGGGTGTCCGACGGCTGCGGCGCGGTGCTGGAGTGCGGAGGCTGCCTCGGGTCCGAGTCGTGCGGCGGCGCGGGCGTGCCCAACATCTGTGGAAGGGCCGCGTGCACGCCGTCCACCTGCGAAGCCCTGGGCAAGAACTGCGGCCAGGTCGCGGACGGCTGCGGCGGGATGCTCGACTGTGGCGCGTGCGCGGAAGGACAGGCGTGCGGCGCGGGCGGCACGGCCAACGTCTGCGCGGCGCCTGGATGCCGGCCCGCCACCTGCGGCTTCCTGGGCGCGACGTGCGGCGCGGTGGCGGACGGCTGCGGCGGCACGCTGGAGTGCGGCACCTGCACGGCGCCGGAGACCTGTGGCGGCACGGGCGTCCCCAACGTCTGCGCGCCGCCGGAGCCCGTGTGCGTGGATCGCGACCTGGGCAGCGCGCTGCCGCTGTCGCTGACGGGATCCACCGTGGAGGCCCGGGACGACCACGCCGCCTCATGTGGAGGCGCGGGCGCGCCGGATCGGGGCTACCTGTGGACGGCGCCGCGGGCGGGCACCTTCACCTTCGACACGGCCCGCTCGGCGGTGCGGTCGGTGCTGGCGGTGTACGCGGACGGCTGCGGCGGCGAGGAACTGGCGTGCGCGAAGGACGGCATCAGCTACGGCGGCGGGGCCCGGGTGGCGGTGACGCTGACTCAAGGGCAGCGGGTCCTGGTGACGGTGGACGCCGTGGCCGGCGGGTCCTTCACGCAGGGCTCCTTCCAGCTGCACATCGACGAGCTGCGCTCCACCGAGGCCGGCGCCTGCTTCGACAACATGGACAACGACGGGGACCGCTGGGTGGACTGCGCGGACACCGAGTGCCGCGACGACCCCCGCTGCAAGGGCCAGGGCTGCGCCCACCACGACCTGGGCAGCGCCCTGCCCCTCACCTTCCAGGGGGAGACGGCCCTCTCCGGCGACGGCTTCCAGGGCACCTGCGGCGCGCTGCTCCAGCAGGACCGCGCCCACCTGTGGACGGCGCCGAAGGCCGGCACCTTCGTCTTCGACACCTCACCCGCGGGCGACCCGGACGCGGGCGGCCACGCCCTGTACCTCCTCACCGGCTGCCGGGGCACGGAGCTGGGCTGCGCCGCGCACCCACATCCCACCCCCCAGGACGCCCCCGCGCTGAAGCTCACGCTGGCCCAGGGGCAGACGGTGCTGGTGGTGGTGGACGGCATGGCCCGGCCGGACCGGGACACCCCCATCCGCTACACCCTCCACGTCACCGAGTGGTTCCCCTCCGAGGCCGGCCACTGCCACGATGGCGCGGACAACGACGCGGATGGCCGGGCGGACGACGCGGACCCCGACTGCCGCTGACGTTGACACGTCGTGCCACAACCGGCGTCCCACACCCACCTTCTCAGCGGATGTGAGGTGCTACGCAACTGATCGACCGCTGGTGCGATAATCCCCGCAAGTCGTCCGCAGCCCTTCCCCATTTTCCTCGAACTCCGACGAGGGAGCCCCGCAATGAGCCTCATCGACCGCGCCCGCAGTGCCGTCAGCAACACGATCCGCCAGGTTCAGCAGGACCCCATCAAGGCGGCGAAGGACATCGGGACGCAGGCGAAGAAGGGCTACGACACCTTCACGAAGGTGAAGACGGCCGTGAAGGACGGCTTCGACAACGTCAAGAGCCTGAAGACGGACGGCTTCAAGGCGACGTTGAAGGGCAACGTCGACAAGATGGTCTCCAAGGCCATGGACCCGAAGACCAAGCTCGACCTCAAGGGCAAGCTGGGCATCGCGGGCAAGGCGTTCGGCACCATCACCAGCGCCGCGAAGCTGGTGGGCCAGGCCGGCACGGCCATCGGCGACGTGCGCAACGCCGTGCGCTCGGGCTCCAGCGAGGACTGGAACAAGGCGCTGGGCTCCGTCGCCACCGCCGGCAAGACCGCGGTCAGCACCGTCAAGGGCGGCCTGGAGATTGCCCGTGACGTGAACAAGTTCGGCAGCGCGTACAAGGCCGCCAGCGGCGCCTTCAAGGCCGCCGTCCCCGGCGCCGGCCCCAAGCTGGCCCGTGCCGCCGCCGGCGCCGCCGCCAAGGCCGCCTTCGAGGGGGGCGCCAGCTCCGCCATCAAGAACGGCGTGCGCACCGCCCTGAAGACCGCCGTCAGCGAGTCCGGCGTGGCCCTGAAGGCCGCCACCGGCACCGCGACCCGCGCCGCCGCCCGTGCCGCCCTGTCCGAGGGTGGCAAGGCCGCCGCCAAGGCCGGTGCGACCGCCGCCGCCAAGGCCGCCGGAGGCACCCTGGCCAAGGCCGCGGGCCGCTTCGCCCCGGGCGCGAACATCGCCATCGCCGCCTTCGACACGGCGAACGCGGTCTCCACCCTGCGCGACCCGAACGCCAGCACCACCAAGAAGGTCACCGGCGTCATCACGGCCGTGGGCTCCATCGCCGCCGCCACCAACATCCCGGTGGTCAGCCAGGTGGGCGCCGCCGTCTCCGCCGTCTCCAGCTTCGTGGGCGGCCTGTTCGGCTGAAGTCCGGTGGTGAAGTCACGCAGGGCCCCGGGCGGGTAAGCGCCCGGGGATGTCCCCAGGGGGGCCTTTTCTGGTAGGCACCGTGACCGTGTGAGACGCACTCGTTTCAATCCCCTCTGGGACCACGGTCGCTACCTGCCAGGAGGCCCTCCGGTGGCCACGAAGAAGAACCCTCCCGCGAATTCGCCGGCCGCCGCCGCCAAGGCATCCGGCCCGTCTTCCGCCCCGGCGAAGCCGGCGAAGTCCGCCGCCGCCCCTCCCTCCAGCATCAAGTCCCCGGCCAGCCCCAAGCCTCCGGAAGCGCCCGCCGTCCAGGCGGAGACGCCCGTGCGGCAGCTGGTGCAGCGGCTGCCCGTCGCGCCCGGCCTGGGCCACCAGGCGGACCTGCCGGAGGTGAAGGCTCCGTCCCTGGAGAACCTGAACATCCGCGTGCCGGTGGGCGAGGACCTCACGGAAGAGGACCTGCTGGAGCGCTTCCACGAGCTGGCCCGCGCGAAGGCGGAAGCCCGGCCGCGCGCGGATGGTGAAGCGCTGGCCATGGGCGACGACGTGCAGCTGGACATCCTGGGCTACGCCAACGGCCGCCTCATCCCGCTGAGCACGCGCGTGGGCTACTGGATGGAGCTGGCGCCCCAGCTGATGCTGCCCGGCTTCTCGGAGGTCATCGCCGAGGCCAGCGTGGGCGACAGCGTGGAGGTGGGCCTGGTGCTGCCGGACGACTACCCGGCGGAGCAGCTGCGCGGCATGCCGGCGCGCTTCCTGGTGGACGTGAAGGCCGCGCGCGAGGTGCGCATGCCCGACACGGAGTCGGACGCGTTCCTCCAGCAGCTGGGCCGCGGCTCCACGCACGAAGAGGTCATGAGCTCCATCGTGGAGGAGATGGAGAGCGAGATGGCCGACATGCTCTGGGTGGACGCGCGCAACCGGGTGCTGGACGAGGTTGTCGCCCGCTCCGACGTCACCGTGCCCAAGCCGCTGGTGGACGAGGAGATCCGCCGCCGCTGGCAGCAGATGGAGGGCGAGGTGCTGGCGCAGAAGTTCTTCAGCCTGGAGGAGCAGCAGGAGGCGCTGGACGGCTGGCTGCACCACCCGGGCATCCGCGACGACGTGGAGCGCCGGCTGAAGATTGCCCTGGTGCTCCGCGCCATCGCGCAGCGGGACAAGCTCCAGCTCACGCCGCAGGCCGCGCTGGAGTTGCTCAAGGAGTCCTCGGGGCCCTTCGGCATCACCGAGGCGCAGCTGCGCGAGTCCATGATGGACCCAGCCGCGTCCGCGCAGATGACCGACGTCGCGTGGCACCTGCTCGCCGTGGAGCACGTGATGACGCAGGCGAAGGTGACCTTCGAGGGTGCCGAGGAAGGGCTCGCTCAGGGCTGAAGCCGTGCCCCTGCCCGGCGGCTACCCCGCCGGGTTCTTGGGCGCGGGCGGCTGCCCGGGCGCGACGAAGGTGCCCGTCGCGGGGTCGATCTGCCAGGCCGAGTACTGGTGCGTGAGCACGTCGCGCACCTGCCCCTGCTCGTAGCAGACCGAGTACACGACGAAGACCTCGTTCACGAAGTTGGGCCGGCCGTAGCGGTAGCAGTCCTGTTCGCCCTGCTTCTGGAGCGTGAGCGGGTTGCCCAACAGGCCCCCCACCTCCTGGGTCGTCATGCCCGCGCGCAGCACCTTGATGCCGTGCGGCGTGACGACGGAGAAGGACGTCCCGTTGGCGCGCCACAGGGAGACGAAGCCCAGGGCGAGCACCACCGGCACCGCGGCGGCCACGAACCAGGTGAAGGTGAAGCGGCTGGATTTCTTCTGGGACCCTTCGCGGAAGGCCGTGAACAGGGCGTCCGGAGACGTGTCCTCCGGGGCACCGGCGGGAACGGACTGAAGCGGGAGATTGGGAGCGCTCACCCCCCTTGAATGCCGCCAGAGCCCGCCGGATTCAAGCGGTGGACTGCCGGGGAGTCCACAGCCCGCCCGCCTCGCCGGCCACTGACGGGGTCGTCCAGGGTGGGATACGCCCGGATGTCTGGTTCCGGGCCAGACGTGCGAGTTCACAATCGGCGCGGTTCAGGGCTGCTAGAGGGCACACCCTGAGACTCATCGGGAGGAGTCACACATCATGGCGAAGCGCGCCGCCGCGAAGGGCACCACGCAGAAGACCGTGGACCGGGACGTTGTCCCGCCGGGCACGGAGGTGCCGGACAGCGGCCTGTTCTTCAACCGGGAGCTGTCGTGGCTGGCCTTCAACGACCGGGTGCTGCAACTGGCCGAGGCGCCGGAGGTGCAGCTGATGGAGCGGCTGAAGTTCATCTCCATCTACGCGCGCAACCTGGATGAGTTCTTCATGATCCGCGTGGCCCGGCTGCACGAGCAGATCACCGGGCGCGTGGGCCGGCTGGTGCCGGACGGTGCGTCCCCGGGTGACACGCTGGACAAGCTGCACACGGGCATCCTGGAGCAGGGCCGGCGCCACGCGGACTGCTTCGAGAAGACCCTGCGCCCGGCGCTGGCGGAGAAGGGGCTGCGCATCCTGTCCATGAAGGAGCTGGACGCGGATCAGCGCGCGCAGGTGGATCAGCGCTTCCGCGAGCAGATCTTCCCCGTGCTCACGCCGCTGGCCATCGGGTTGGGGCGGCACTTCCCGTACATCTCCAACCTGTCCCTGAGCCTCGCGGTGCTGTTGCGTGACCCGGTGGCGGAGGAGGAGAGCGTGGCGCGGGTGAAGGTGCCCAAGGAAATCCTGCCCCGCTTCGTGCCGCTCAAGGGGGGCGCGCTCTTCGTGCCGCTGGAGGAGATCATCGCGCAGCACCTGGGGGACCTGTTCCCCGGGATGGAGGTCCTCAACTGGAGCCTGTTCCGCGTGACGCGCGACGCGGACTTCACCGTGTCCGAGGACGCGGAGGACCTGCTCAAGGCCGTGGAGACGGAGTTGAGCCAGCGCCGCTTCGGTGACGTCATCCGCCTGGAGGTCCAGGCGGGGATGAACGCGAAGCTGCTGGAGCCGCTGGTGGAGGCGCTGACGCTGGAGCCCCGGCAGGTCTACGAGGAGCACGGCCTGTTGGACCTGGCGGACGTGATGTCGCTGGCGATGACGCCGGGCTTCTCCGAGCAGCGGGACCCGCCGTGGACGCCGGTGACGCAGGCGCGGCTGCGCACGGACAACGAGTCCCCGGACGGCGGGGGCACGGTGATGTCCGCGATGCGCCGGGGCGACCTGCTGGTGCACCACCCCTACGAGTCCTTCGCCTCGTCGGTGGAGCGCTTCGTGAGCGAGGCGGTGGAGGACCCGGACGTGCTGGCGCTGAAGCAGACGGTGTACCGCACGTCGGACAGCTCCCCGCTGGTGCCCGCGCTCATCCGCGCGACGGAGCACGGCAAGCAGGCGGTGTGCATGGTGGAGCTGAAGGCCCGCTTCGACGAGCGCGCCAACATCCGCTGGGCGAACGCGCTGGAAGAGGCGGGCGTGCACGTCGTGTACGGGATTCCCAGCCTGAAGACGCACGCGAAGGCCATCCTCATCGTGCGGCGCGAGGGCGAGCGGGTGCGGCACTACGTGCACATCGGCACGGGCAACTACAACCCGAAGACGGCGCGGCTCTACACGGACCTGGGGTTGTTCACCACGGATCCGGACATTGGCGCGGACGTGGCGGACGTCTTCAACTTCCTCACCGGCTTCGGCCGGCCGCGCTCCTTCCGCAAGCTGCTGGTCGCCCCGCTGACGATGCGCGAAGGGCTGATGGAGGAGATCAAGAAGACCATCGCGGCGCACACGCCGGAGACGCCCACGCGCATCCTGATGAAGATGAACGCGCTGGTGGACCCGGGCATCATCCGCGCGCTCTACGACGCGTCCCGCGCGGGTGTGCGCGTGGAGCTCAACGTCCGGGGCATCTGCTGCCTGAGGCCGGGGGTGCCGGGCGTGTCGGAGAACATCCGGGTGGTGTCCAACCTGGGCCGCTTCCTGGAGCACCCGCGCATCTACACCTTCGAGCGGGGCGCGACCTCGCGTTGCTACATCGGCTCCGCGGACATGATGCCGCGCAACCTGGACCACCGCGTGGAGATCCTGGCGCCGGTGGAGGACCCGGTCCTGGCCGCGCAGGTGCGCGACGTGGTGGAGCGCTGCATGGTGGACACCAGCGGCGCGTGGGAGCTGGGTCCGGACGGCACGTGGCGGCGGCGCACCGCCGCCACGCCCAACGACAAGCGCTCCGCCCAGGGAGAGCTGATGGAGCGCGCGCTCCGCATGGTGCAGATGCAGAGCGGACGCCCCGTGGGGTGAATCAAATCTCGTGGTTCACCAGGTTGAACACCGCCACGCGGTGCGACTGGGGGAACAGCACGATGAACAGGTGGTTCCAGTCAGACGCGCCCGGAGCCACCAGGTAGGTCGAGTAGAAGTAGCGGATCTGCACCGGCTCCGTGCCGTTGCCAATCTCCGTGAGCAGGGCCGGGTCCAGCGCCTCGAACTTGAAGAGCGTGCCGGACAGCGTGCTGAACGGCACGGTGCCCCGGTCCTGCCAGGTGATGCGGCTCTGCTCGCGCGGGTCGTTCATCAGCGCGAACACGGACTCCACCGCGTCCGACAGCGTGGGCGCCTGCGTGGACGACCAGGGGAAGCCGTACACGTCCAGCGTGCCGTCACACCAGTTGTAGTACGCGTCGCACTCCTCGTTGCCCGCCTCCATGATGGACTCGAGCAGCGGCGTCGGACCTTCCCACTCCAGCTCAATCTGGCTCAGCTTCGACTCCACCGTGCGCGCGGACGGGGTGGGCTCCGGCGCCGGCTCGGAGGGCGTGTTGTTGCACGCGCCCAAGAGCAGCGCGGAGGCCAGCACGGACCACTTCAGGGTGTTTCGCGACATGTCGACGACCTCGGGGGGATGAAGCGAGGGAGGCCCGCGTGTGCCACAACCCCCTCTCCCCCCTCAAGCCACAACATGTCTTTCGTGCACGTGTCACCGCGCCGTGACGGAAAGCTTCAGCCCCGTTCGCCCAGCGCGCTCCTCGCTGCGTCCTCGCGGCGGTGGGCCTCCACCTCCGGGACCTCTTCCCAGCGGATCCACCCGGCGCGCGCCGCGTGCCTCGCGGCGGCCACCGTGTCGTCCACGGCGACCAATTCACTGCCCGCGTCGCGGATGTCCTTCGCGATGGCCTCCATCTCCTCGCCGCGCTTGGAGCCCCCCTCCACGTTGCGGATGTAGACGCAGCGGATGCGGCCCGGGTACTCGCGCACGATGGTGCGGTAGTGCTCCGCGTCCTCCTGCCCGCTGTCACCAATCAGCACGAAGGGCAGGTGCGAGAGCGTCTCCAGCACGCCGCGGATCTTATCCAGCTTGTGCCCGTGTCCCCCGCCCGGCGCGAAGCCGTGCCGCGACAGGCCCCAGTCGCGCAGCAGCAGCGGGCCAATGGGGATGCGGTGGATGGAGAGGAACTCGTCCAGGTGCTCGTAGAGGTTCCACGGGCTGCTGGACACGTAGAAGATGGGGTTGTCCGCCGTGCCGCTCGCGCCCGCCTGGAGCGCCGCGTAGAACGCGTCCACGCCCGGGAAGGGCAGCCGCCCCCGGTGCTCCGTGAGGAACAGCGCCCACGCGCGCTTGAGCGGATCCGTCACCCCCGTGGCGATGACCGTGTCGTCGATGTCGCTGATGACGCCCAGCTCCGCGCTCGTCCCCGCCACGCGCACCGGCGCCGTCACGCGGGGCACGCCTTCGGCCTCCGGGGACAGGAGCTCCAGCTCCACCATGTGCCAGCCGGAGCGCACGCCCTCGGGCGGGGGCACCCACAGCTCCAGGAAGCCCTCCTCGTCCGTCACGCCCTCCCAGCGCTTCTCCCCCCAGCGCACCGCCACGTGGGCGCTGGAGATTTCGCGCGTCATGTAGCGCTTGTAGGAGGCCACGGCGCTGCTCCACAGCGTGTGGCGCTGGCGCTGGGGCGTCACCTTGCGCTCCTCCAGCACGCGCGCCTTGATGACCACGCGCTCCGGGGTGCCGTAGCCCCGGTAGGGCAGGATGCGCAGCGGCGGGGCGATGCCCAGCCCCTTGCGCACGCGGCGGCTCAGCACGTCGTAGTGGGCGTCCGCCTTGACGGCGAAGCGGAACAGCAGCGGGTACAGGTCGGGCATGGCGGGTGCTTGAGAGTCTACCGTCCCCTCCTCAATCGTGGCGGCCCAACGTCCGGTCCAGGTTGTATGCGGCGCTGATGAGCGACAGATGCGTGAGCGCCTGCGGGAAGTTGCCCAGCGCCTCGCCGGACATGCCCGTCTGTTCCGCGTACAGCCCCAGGTGGTTCGCGTAGCCCTGCATCCGCTCGAAGATGAGCCGCGCCTCGTCCAGCAGGTCCGGCCGCACCGGGCTCGCGCGCGTCAGCGCCTCCACCAGCCAGAAGCTGCACAGGTTGAAGGTGCCTTCGCTGCCCTCAATCCCATCCAGCTTCTCGTCCGCGTCGTAGCGGAACACCAGGCCGTCCGACGTGAGGCCCCCGTCCCGCGGCGCCTTGCGGATGACGTCCAGCGTGGAGAGCATCCGCGGATCCACCGGCGACAGGAAGAACACCAGCGGCATCAGGAGGTTGGCCGCGTCCAGCGCCTCGTGCCCGTAGGCCTGGATGAAGGCGCCCTTCTCCTTGCACCAGCCCTTCTCCATGATCTCCTCGAAGATGGCGTCGCGCGTCTTGAGCCACTTCGCGCGGTCCGCCGGAAGGCTGCGCTTGTCCGCGAGCCGGATGGCCCGGTCCACCGCCACCCAGCACATCAGCTTCGAATAGACGAAGTGCCGGCGCGAGCCGCGAATCTCCCAGATGCCCTCGTCCTCCATCATCCAGTGGTCGCACACCCAGTCCACCAGCCGCCGCAGGTGCCGCCAGAAGTCATAGGAGATGGGCACGGCGTACTTGTTGGACAGATACACGGAGTCCATCAGCTCGCCGTAGATGTCCAACTGGAGCTGGTGCGCCGCCATGTTGCCAATGCGCACCGGCTGCGCGCCGCCATAGCCGCGCAGGTGATGGAGCTCCTCCTCCTTCGGCACGGGGCTGCCGTCCAGGCGGAACATCAGGGGCAGCGGCCCGTCCCCGTTCTCCGCGCAGCGCTTCTCCACCCAGCGCATGAACGCGGCGGCCTCCTCGTTGAAGCCGATGCGCAGGAACGCGTAGACGGTGAAGGCCGCGTCGCGCAGCCAGCAGAAGCGGTAGTCCCAGTTGCGCGTGCCGCCGGGGGACTCCGGCAGGCTGCACGTGGGCGCGGCGATGATGGCCCCGGACGGCTCGAAGGTCATCAGCTTCAGGGCCAGCGCCGAGCGCTGCACCATCTCCCGCCACCGCCCCGTGTACTTGCACTTGGACAGCCAGTGGCGCCAGTAGTCCACCGTGTCGCGGAAGAGCTTCTCCGCGGAGTCATGCGTGTGCAGGTGGTGGTGGCAGCCCTCCACGCCACCCTCGCGCAGGGTGAAGACCGCGGACTCACTCTCCTTCAGCGTGAAGTGCGCGACGACGCCGTTGCCCTCCTGCTTCAGCTTCACCGGCGTCACCAGCTGCATGCTCAGGTCCTTCGACACGAAGGCCGCGCCGCCGTTCACCACGTGCGTCTCATGTTCGTCCCGCGCGTAGTTGAACGCCGGGAAGCACTCCATGCGGAAGGCCATCTCCCCGCGCACCACGCGGATGCGGCGCAGGACCTCCCGCCCCTCCGCCTTCGAGCCCTTTCCCAGGGGCATCAGGTCGATGAGCTCCCCCACGCCGTTGGGCGTGTAGAAGCGCGTCACCAGCACGTTGGTGTCCGGCCAGTAGAACTGCCGCTTCATCACCCCGTCCGGCTCCGGAGACACGCGCCAGTACCCGCCCTTCTCCGGGTCCAGCAGTGCCGCGAAGATGCTGGGGCTGTCGAAGTGCGGGTAGCACAGCCAGTCGATGGTGCCCTCGTTGCCCACCAGCGCCACGGTGCGCAGATCGCCGATGACGCCGTGGTCTTCAATGGCCACGCCGCCCTTGAGGTCCTCGTGATGGGGATTCAACGGGCATGCTCCTGGAATGAGATGACGTGCTTGATGCCGCCCTTCGCCTCCACCACCTTCGCGAACTCCGACGGCGGGTGGCGCTGGGTGATGAGCGCCTCCACCCTGCCCGGCCACTTCGCGCGGAAGCGGGCCAGGTCCTCCAGCGCCTCGCGGAAGTCGCTGTCCGCCGCGTTCACCGTGCCGAACATCACCCGGTTGCCCAGGACCAGCTGCCCCAGCACCTGATCACCGTGCAGCTCCAGCGGCTCCTCGCGGCCGGGCACGCCGGTGAAGATGAGCACGCCGTTCTCCTCCAGCACCTGGAGCGAGTCGAACGCCACCTTCGACGCGCCCGTCGCCTCGTAGATGATGTCCACGCCGCCCCCCAGCTGCTGCTTCAGGGCCTCCACCGTCACCTCCTTGGAGGAGATGTACGGCGCGCCCACCGCTTCGGCCGCGGCGGCCTTCTCATTGGGCTTGGGGCTGCGCGAGTACACCGTCACGTCGAAGCCCGCGCGCATCAGCGCCATGGCGCCCAGCTGCGCCACCGGCCCCGCGCCCAGCACCAGCGCCTTGCCGGGGCTCACCTTCCACGGCAGGCGGGACTGGATGTGCGCGACCTCGCGCAGGCCCTTCTCCGCGATGGTGAGCGGCTCGGTGAGCACGGCCACGCCGCGCAAGGAGTCGTCCGCCTTGTGCAGGTAGGCCGCGTCCTCCACGAAGTGCTCCGAACAGAAGCCGTGCGCGCCCTGGATGCCGCGCTCCGTGTAGTCCCCCGTCACGCAGAAGTCCGGGTGGCCGTGGCGGCACGCGGGGCAGTGCGTGTGCGGACAGGGCCTGCGCACCCGGGGCACCACCAGGTCCCCGGGTTTGAGCCCCTGCACGTGCGCGCCCACCTCCATCACCTCGCCCAGGCACTCGTGGCCCAGGATGAGGTGGTCCTCCCCCTTGGGCGCGGCGCCATGGTCGCCCTTGAGGATCTCCTGGTCGGTGCCGCACACGCCCACCTCCAGCGTGCGCACCTTGACCTGGGTGGGCGAGTGCAGCCGCGGTTCGGGGACGTCGAGGACGCGCACCTCGCGCGAGGGGAACATGACGGCGACGGCCTTCATGGGATGGAGGCTCCTTCCGGGCGAAGTGCTGAATGTCCCAGGACAAGGGGTGCGGACTTGGGACCCATGTCGCAAGTGCCCGCCCGCCTGTCTGGATGGCGACATCCACGGATGTGTGAAAGCACTGCCCCCCAAAGGGCGCCCGGGTCTATAGAAACGGCCCGTGCGTGCGCCCCCCGCCTACCGACGCAGCCGCGCCACCGCCATCGGTGCCACGGCCTTCCTGATGCTCGCCCTGCCCTTCCTGGTGCTGGGGGTGTTCTTCCTCGGTCAGAAGGCGCGCATGGACCTGAAGTGTGAAGCCCAGGGTTCGTGCGTCCTCACCCGCTCCAGCTGGTTGGGAGAGGAGGAGGTGGGCCGCTACGCGCCCCAGGCCATCCAGGGCGTGGAGGTGGCCCGCAGCCGCAGCACCCGCAGCGGCGCCGCGCCCATCTTCCGGGCCCAGCTGCGCACGGCCTCGGGCGTCCAGCCGCTCGCCTACCAGTGGACGCAGGACGAGGCGGAGGCCCGGGCCTTCGCGGACACCGTCCAGCGCTACCTCACGGGCCCCCGCACGGACGCGCTCGCGGTGTTCCAGGACCACCGCCAGGCGTCGCTGCGCGTGGGCGGTGCCTTCACCGTCGTGGGACTGGGCGTGCTGGCCCTGAGCCTGTGGCTGCTCTCCCGCACGCTGGCGCACCGCAAGGCGGAGCGGGCCTGAAAAAGCAGCCGGCCGGGCGGCACGGACTTTCACTTTCTGTCCTACAGTGAAAGGCGCCTGCCCGCTTCCAGGCCCCGCCTGTGCGACCTTGGGGCAGATGGATAGGTTGTGGCGAATGTTTCGACGCCTCATCGAGCGGATGCGGGGCCTGCGACAGGCGGCGCCCTACCTGCTCCGGCCCGCGAATGTGAACGCGGACCGGGCGAAGATTTCCATTGCCCAGCTGGACCACCACTACGCCAACAAGGTCGTGGCGCTGAAGGACGTGAACCTCAACGTCCGCTCGGGTGAGTTCGTCTGCCTGCTCGGCCCCTCCGGCTGCGGCAAGTCCACGCTGCTCTACGCGCTCGCGGGCCACGTGGCGCCCACCGGCGGCAGCGTGGCCATTGATGGCAAGCCCATCCACGGGCCCGGGCCGGACCGGCTCTTGATGTTCCAGGAGGCCGCGCTGTTCCCGTGGCTCACCGTGCGCGGCAACATCACCTTCGCGTTGGGCGCCCGGGGCGTGCCCCGCAACGAACGGCGCGAGCGGGCGGACACCTTCATCCAGCGCGTGCGCCTGGAGGGCTTCGCGGACACGCTCCCCCACCAGCTCTCCGGCGGCATGAAGATGCGCGCCAGCCTGGCCCGGGCGCTCGCGGTGGACCCCACCGTGCTGCTCATGGACGAGCCCTTCGGCGCGCTGGACGCACAGACGCGCGTGCACATGCAGGAGATGTTGCAGGCCATCTGGCTGCGCTCCGGCAAGACGGTGGTGTTCGTCACCCACGACGTGCAGGAGGCCCTGATGCTGGGCACGCGCGTGGTGCTGATGGCGCCCCGCCCGGGCCGCGTGGTGGAGGACCTGGAGATCCACCTGCCCATGCCTCGCTCGCTGGAGGACCCGTCCCTGGACGCGATGGCGCGGGACATCCGTCACCGCCTGCGCGCCTCGGAGGGCGCCGCGCTGGAGGCTCCCCCCGTGGAGCCCCAGCAGCGCCGCACGCGCACGCCCTCCAGCGTGCCTCGCCCCAGCATCGTGACCGGCCGTTAGAGGGGAAACCACCATGCTGAAGTGGGCGCAGAAGCTGGGGATGATCGCGCTGCTCTTCGCCCTCTGGGAGGGGCTGTCCCGCTCCGGCGTGTGGAACAAGCACCTGTTCCCCGGGCCGCTGGAGGTGGTCCAGACGCTCATCGCCATGGCCCGCGACGGACAGCTGGGCGGCGCCACGCTGCGCTCGCTGGGCCGGCTGACGCGCGCCTACCTCATGTCGGTGGCCATCGGCGTGCCGCTGGGACTGCTCATCGCGCGGCTGGCCTTCTTCCGCAACGCGGTGAAGCCGGTGGTGATGGGCCTGCAGGCCCTGCCCTCCATCTGCTGGCTGCCCCTGGCCCTCTTGTGGTTCGGCCTCAACGACAGCGCCATCCTCTTCGTGGTGGTGATGGGCAGCGTGCTGGGCATCTCCATCGCCACCGAGGACGCGGTCAACGGCCTGGACCCGCAGCTGGCGCGCGTGGCCAGGACCCTGG
This sequence comes from Corallococcus aberystwythensis, assembly GCF_003612165.1. Classification (GTDB taxonomy): domain Bacteria; phylum Myxococcota; class Myxococcia; order Myxococcales; family Myxococcaceae; genus Corallococcus; species Corallococcus aberystwythensis. The sequence goes on from NZ_RAWK01000128.1 coordinate 14,863, forward strand.
GCGTGCGGGGCCCGCGCTTCTACTTCGGCGTGCTCCTGCCCGGCGCGCTGCCCGGCATCGTCACCGGCCTGAAGCTGGGGTGGAGCTTCGCGTGGCGCGCGCTGCTCGCGGGCGAGCTGCTCTTCGTCTCCGGCGGCCTGGGCCAGCTGCTCACCATGGGCCGCGAGCTGATGGACGTGTCGCAGGTGATGGCGGTGATGCTGGCCATCATCCTCATTGGCATCACGGTGGACCGCGTCCTCTTCCAGACGGTGGAGACGCGCCTGAGGCGCCGGTGGGGACTGACGGCCTAGCCGTGTGAGCCCAAGGACGCTTTCGCCCTCACGGGCATTGATAACGGGCGGGGAATCGCCATTAGCGTGACGCACCATGTCTTCCGCGCGTCCGCTGTCCCTGCTGCTCGGCCTCTGCGTCCTCTTGTCCGGCGTCGCCTCCTGCAAGAAGGACACGCCCTCTGGCGCCAACGCGCCGCTGCGCGTGGCCTTCTTCCCCAACATCACGCATGCGCAGGCGCTGGTGGCGAACTCGGAGGGGCTCTTCGGGTCGCAGCCCGGCATGGGCAACGTGGAGGTGAAGCAGTTCAACGCGGGCCCCGCCGCCATGGAGGCGCTGGTCGCGGGCTCCGTGGACGTGGCCTACGTGGGCCCGGGCCCCGCCATCAACACGTACCTCAAGGCCGGCAAGGAGCTGCGCATCATCGCGGGCGCGGTGAACGGCGGCGCGGTGCTGGTGGTGAAGAGCGTGAAGACGGCCGCGGAGTTGAAGGGCAAGAAGCTGGCGACGCCGCAATTGGGCAACACGCAGGACATCGCCCTGCGCACCTGGCTGAAGGCCCAGAAGCTGAGCATCAGCACCGACGCGGGCGGCGACGTGCAGGTGATTCCCATCAGCAACCCGGACATCCTGGGCCAGTACCTCCAGGGCGCCATTGAAGGCGCGTGGGTGCCCGAGCCCTGGGGCGCGCGCATGCTCGCCGAAGGGGGCGGCCACATCCTGGTGGACGAGCGCGACCTGTGGCCGGACAAGCGCTTCCCCACCACGGTGGTGGTGACGACGAAGAAGGTGCTGGAGACGCAGCGGCCGCGCGTCGCGGCGCTCCTGCGCATCCACGTGCAGCTCACCGAGCGCTGGCGCGCGGACCCGGCCGCGTTCGCCACGTCGGTCAACTCGGCCTTCGGTCAGCTCACGCGCAAGCCCCTGCCCGCGCCCGTGCTCCGGGACGCCTTCTCCCGCCTGGAGCCGGGCCTGGACCCGGTGCCCGCCGCGCTGAAGACGTCCGCCGAGCACGCGAAGTCGCTGGGCTTCATCCCCAGTGACGACATCGCGGGCCTGGTGGACCTGAGCGTCCTGGACGAGGTGCGCGGCGGCGGCGCGAAGCCGGACTGAAGGGCTCGCGCGGCCGGCCTCAGTCCTGCTTCTCACCCTGGAGGGACAGAGCCACGTTCTCCGTCTTCTCCTCCACCTGGTAGACGGCCAGGATCTCCTGCCCCTTCTGGGGCAGCTTGGTGATTCGCAGGGCGCTCATGTCCAGCGGTACCACCGGCCCGGACACGTCCTTCACGTACAACGTCAGCCCGTCCTGCTTCACCACCGGCCCGCTGACCTGCTGCATGCGGTCCGGGTCCGGGGTGATCTGCCGCACGGCGTCTCCCTGGGTCATGTAGGCGGGGGACGTGGTCCGGACGCTGCTCCCCGCGTTGGCCGGGCTGGTGCTCGCGGGCTCGGCGTCGTTCGACGGCATGTTGCCCCCCTGGTCGCTGTCCTGGCTGACCGTGGGCTCACGCGCCAGGGCGGGACCGGCCAACAACAAGAGGCCGAGCGTTGGCGCGGTCCACGCCATGGCTCGCCAACGTCGGGGGAATCCGTGCATCATGGTGACACCTCCGTGTTACGGGGGCGCTGCCCCCGGGCTCACGTTCCAAACGTAGGGTGGGCAGCACAGAATGTTCAGGGCGGAACACGGACCGTGCGCGCGGCAGCGTCCCCACAGTAGGGTGGAGCGCACGCGAGCCAAGGACCGCTCGCCAACGAATACGAGGCACCTTTGGCTGGACGTACCGACGAGCAGCACCGCATCGCCCTCTTCATCGACTTCGAGAACCTGGTCACCAACACGGGCATCAGCGCCAACAACTTCGACCTGCAGCCCGCGCTGGACCAGCTGCTGGAGCAGGGCAAGGTCGTGTTCCGCCGCGCCTACTGCAATTGGTCGCGCTTCGAGGACGCGAAGCAGCGCCTGCACGACGTGGGCGTGGAGCTGGTGGACGTGCCCCCCTCCACCCGCGCCGGCAAGAACAGCGCGGACATGCGCCTGGTCATCGACGCGCTGGAGCTGTGCTACGCGCGCGAGCAGATTGACACCTTCGTCATCGCCTCCGGCGACAGCGACTTCTGCCCCCTGGCGTACAAGCTGCGTGAGAACGGCCGCACCGTCATTGGCCTGGCCGTGAGGGAGGCCAGCTCCCAGATGTTCGTGAGGGCGTGCGACCAGTTCATCTACATGAAGCCCAAGCACAAGGGCGACGCCTCGCACAAGGAGAAGGACCGCGAGCACGGCGGCCGGGGCTCCAAGGACGAGGGCAAGGGCGGCAAGCGGGGCGGAAAGGGCCACGACAAGGGCCACGACAAGGGCGCCAAGGAAGGCGCCGAGTCCAAGGGCGGCAAGTCCAAGGCGGAGGTGCCGGCCGTCGCTCGCGAGGTGGTGCAGAGCCTGCTGCGCCGCGCGACCGGCCCGCTCAACCCGTCGCTCGTCAAGGAGACCATCGTCCGCAAGGAGCCGGACTTCGACGAGCGCGACCACGGCTTCTCCACCTTCGCGCGGCTGCTGGAGGCGCTGGAGCAGGAGGGGCTGCTGCGCCGCATCCAGCAGGGACGCCAGGGCTACATCGTGGGCCCGGACTCGGACATTGGCGCTCCTGCCCCCGAGGGCAAGAGCGGCAAGGGGCGCCACGCCAAGGCGCCCGCCCCGGTGGAGGAGGAGGAAGAGGAGCTGGAGTCCTATCCGGACCCGGACGACGAGGGGCTGTAGCCGCCCCTCCCGTCGTTGAAGCGAGGGTCCACTACGACGCGCGCGGCGTGGTGGACTCGCAGAGGTGTTCCAGGAACTCCGGCAGCAGGCGGGCGGACATCACCCACAGCTTGCCGTCGCCCAGGTCCGCCAGGGACACGCGCTCCGCGTACTCCACGCAGGTGGCCTCCACGTAGTGGACGAACACCTTGCGGTCCCGCGCGCGGTACCACTCCGCCGCGTGGCCCAGCAGCGCCACGAACGCGTCCTGCACCTCCGGGCGCGCGTCGTCCTCCAGCGGCACCAGGCGCACGCCGTCCAGCACGTTGAAGAGGTTCAAGCCCGGCTGCGCGGACTCGAACACCGCGAAGGCCACGGCGCGGCCCTCATGGCGGGCCACCACCAGCTCGCGCTCGCGGGACAGGCCGGCGTCACCCCAGCCGGTGCGCGTGGTCTCCAGGTCGAAGCGCTCCGGCACCAGGTCCAGCGCTTCTCTGTAGGCCTCCGGGCGGGTGCTGGCCACGCGGGCGAAGAAGCTCGCGCGCTCCTCCGCGGTCGCCGTGCCCAGGGTGATGTTCGCGGGCTTCGTCCAGACGCTGTCCACCTCGCCCTCCATCAGGCGGAAGGGCACGAGGCACGTCTGGCCGGTGTCCGCGTACCAGGTGGCGAAGTCGAACTTCGTGTAGCGCACCCAGCGCACGTTCGCCTCGCAGTAGGCGAAGAACCACTTCACCTCCGGGTCCGCCTGGGTGGGCTCGTAGCCGCGCAGGTAGATGTCGCGCAGGGCCTCACGCGCGGTGGAGCGGCTGCCCGGGGGCTGGTGCCGCGCCAGCTGGTGCGCCATCCAGCTGCCCGCGTACGGCTTGAGGACGGACAGCGTGGCCTCCATGCCGCCGTCCTCCGCGGGACGCGCCACGCGGTAGCCCAACAGCGGCGCCTCCTGGAGCTTGTCCTGCGTGCGGGAGAACTGGTCGCGCAGGCTGGTGAACTTCTCCGGCTCCTTGCCCGGCAGGCGGAAGTAGCCGGAGCGCTCGAAGAGCTTCCAGGTGGCGTCGTTCCAGTCACCCTCCACCTTGGTGGTGGGGTGGGCCTGGTCCTCCACCAGCGCGCGCCACGCGCGGGCCTCCTGCGCATCCAGGGGCCGGACGCTCACGCCGCAGCGGCGGCCGTGGGGCGTGCTGGAGATGTTGCGCACCTCCGCGCGCAGGCGCACCGGCGCGTGGCCGTCCAGGGACACCTGCATCACCGGCAGGCGCAGGCCCGGGTACATCAGGTCCTCGCCGGGCTGCGTGAGGAAGGACAGGCCTTCGTAGGAGACATCCAGCAGGCCGCGGTGCACGTGCACCTGGGGCCAGAGCGGGTGGTCGAACTCCAGCGTGCAGGACGCGCTGGCCTGCGTGCGGCGCAGCCACCGGTGGCGGAAGCGCACCAGCGACGTGGGCGTGGGCATCAGCAGCAGGCCGCCCTCCATGCGCGCGGCGTCCATCTGGAAGTGCACCACGCTGGAGTAGCCGAACGCCTCCAGGGTGAAGGGGCCCGGGGGCAGCGTGCCGTGCAGGTTCCAGCCGAACACGTCCTGGAGCGGCTCGAAGAAGGCGGCGGTGACCTCCGCCACGGCCTGCCCGTCGCGCGAGCGCAGGACGCCGCGGGCCTGGCGGGACGCGAGCGCCTCGCAGATGCGCGACACGCGGTCCGCGCGGTCGATGTGTTCACGCCACACCGGCCGCGTCTCCGGCGTGAGCAACTGGCCGTTGTCACGCAGCGACTCCAGGAGCCCCACGATGCGGCGGCCCGCGTCCAGCGGCGGCGCGACGAAGCGCAGGCTCACCTCCGGGCGCATGGCGTTGACGCCAATCACCTCCGCGTCCAGCGCGGTGGCCCACCGCTCGCCCTGCCCCACCACCACGGACGCGGCCTGGCCCTTGCGGGGCACCGCGCGCGACTCCAGATGGAGCGTGAGGTGCTCCAGCGACAACTGCACCAGACGCCCTGAGGAGAAATCCGAGCCAAACGAGGCCGCCGCGCTGAGCTCCGTCCCCACCCGGTATCCGAGGAGGGCTTCGCGGCCGGCCGGCGCGTCGTGAGTGTCGGTGTGCATGGGGGCTCCCTGATGTGCTGCGGGGCATGATTCTACGACGTCCGAAGAAACCGTGTTGTCCCCAAGTTGCAGGTGACCCGGGGAACTCGGATTCCCACAGAGTGGAGATCATTCACCCCGCCTGCACTCAGACCTTCGGGCCGTGCCCACGGCCACGCGCTGGACTGTCGTGCATTGGCTTCTCACGGTTGGAGAATTTCCACCACGGACAGGCGCATGGCCTTTTGAGACAGGTGCAGACCTGTCCCTCCCCCTCGGGTCGCGCGCGCCCCATGAAACAGGGTGGTTCTGACACATGCGACACCGGGGACATGTCGCATGTTGGCTGGTGAGACATGGCTTGCCTTGGAGGACGGAGGTCCGGGCGAACACACGTCGGGGATGACTCCCTCCCCCGCGAGGCGTTATCCCGCACGCACGCCATGTCCTCCGCCCTGTCCACCCTCTGTCTCCACTGCGGCATGTGCTGTGACGGCACCCTCTTCACCCAGGTGCCGCTCCAGCCCGCCGAGGCGGAGGCCCTGCGCCAGCGCGGCCTGTCGCTGACGGTGAAGGAGGACGGCGCGGTGGTGCTGCCCCAGCGCTGCGCCGCGCTCAAGGGCCTGTGCTGCACCGTCTATGAGGAGCGCCCGGAGGCCTGCCGCCGCTACCGCTGCCAGCTGTTCAACGCGCTGGCGGAGGGAGAGGTGTCCCTGGAGGAGGCCAAGGGCGTGGTGGACGCCGCGCACGCGAAGGTGGACGCGGTGGTGGGCGCCCCGGGTTCCGCTGGGGACGGAAGGGGTTCCGCGATGCGTCAGGCCCGGGTGGCCGCGGCCTCGTTGGAGCTGCCCGCCAAGACGCGCGAGGCCCTGGCGCACGCGGAGGTGTACCTGGACAAGCACTTCCGGGGGCGCTTCCGCCGCTCGGGGTGAAAGCGGGTGTCGGGGGGCCTGACGGGCGGCTAGCGTGGCGGGGTCCTGCTTTCAGACCGAGGTCCTGCTTCCGTGAAGACGTCCCTGCTGGCCGTGCTGTCCTCCACCGTGTTGTTCACCGGTGCCCCTGCCTTCGCCCAGAAGAACGATGAGCCCGTGACGTCCGCGCAGGTGGACCTGGACGGGGACGGCAAGCCGGAAGCGGTGTCGCTCACGCCGGGCAAGGACGGGAAGTTCACGCTGAAGGCCGGCGCCGCCACGTTGCAGGGCAACGCGTCCGGCAACGAGGTGCGCGGCTTCACGGTGGTGGACCTGGACACGGGCGACAAGTGGAAGGAGCTGCTGGTCCACTCGCTGGGGGACATGGACGACGACCACCGCTTCTTCCTCTACGGCTACGACGGCAAGGCGGTGAAGCCGCTGGGGGACGTGCGCGCGCTGACGGAGGCGAAGGGCAACGGCATCGTCCTGGTCGATACGTGGATGGGCTTCTGGCAGAAGCGGGACAAGTACACGCTGGACCGCAAGGCGTGGAAGCTGGTGCACGTGCCGCAGGAGCTGTACGCGGTGGGTGTGGAGGCCACGGTGAAGAAGTCCTTCCCGCTGACGCAGGCCCGCACGGGCTCCGCGGTGCTGGCCACGACGGCGCAGGGTTCCAAGGTGCAGGTGCTGGCCGCGAGCGTCCCCACGAGGGGGGAGGTCCTGTACCTGGTGAAGTCGTCCACGGGATTGCTGGGCTGGGTGCCCGGCAACGTCCTGGTGGAGTCCACGGACGGCCTGCCGCTGGCGGGGTGAGTCACTCTGTTTCAGGCGGAGCACGCATGAGGAGGATGTTGCGTGCTCCGCACACGTCGCAGACCAGGTACCGCTCGAAGCGCCCTGCTGGAGCGGTCACGTCGTGAACGGTGAGAAAGCCGTCTGCCTTCTCCGGGCAACGGACCTGGGCCGCTGGGTTCTCCGCGAGGATCTTCCCGGCTTGAATCCAGGCCTTGCTCGTCTCAGAGGTCATCAGGATTGCCGCCCCCCTTCATCTTCTCCGCGTAGGCCTCCAGCTCATCGTGCAGTGGCTCCGCCGCTTTGGCGACGCTGCGCCAGACAGGGTGGCCTGCGACCGTGAACTTCGCATCACTAATGGACAGGCCATAGAGCTGCGAGATCCCCTTGATGCTGTAGATAATGGGCAGCCCCGCGGCATGGAGTGCCACGACGGCCTCCTCCCTGGAGAGGCCCCGCTCAACCTCCGGGCGGAGTGAATCAATGACAGCGTCGTAGTTCATGTTCGGGGCTTCCGAAGGCTTGACCCATCCACGTTGATTGAATCGCCCAAGCGCAGCACCAGCCGGGCATCACTTCCTTCATACGAGAAGTGGCATGTCATCACCTTGCCTGAGACTGTCATTGATTCTGCTCCTTCATGGGAGACAGTGATCAGCGGCGAGTCCCTGACCTGGAGGGCCGTCTGCGACGGATCGTTCAACGGGTTCCGCCCAGAAGAACTCGAGAAGCTCAATCTCGTCAGGAATCGAGAACACGTCGCTGCTCATCTAGTCCACACCGCCCTTCTGTGCCCCCGTGGCGAGGTCGACTTCGAACGTCTGCATCGCCTCCGTCCGCATGTCCCAGTACTCACCGATGATGGAGCGCTCCGTCAACCACCTGATGTGCTGCCGCCACCAATACCTCCATGAATACAGCGGAGGGCACGCGGCTTTCCAAAACCACCTGGGTCGCGTGTTGTCGCTGACGTTGACACCTCAGCATGAACTCGCCGTCGCTCAGTGAAACATCGAATGAGAACGGACCATCCATGAAATGGCAGCACGCCGTGGCAGCATGCCCTGACTGAAGCCCTGTCAGCTCCTCCAACCACCACTTGAGCAAAACCACGGGAGCGTCATTCCATGCGTCGTCCGGAAAGGAGCTTTCTTCTCCTCGGAGGAGAATCACACCCGAGATCATCCCCGACGCAGACATAGCCAGGGTGTTGGGATCCACATGTACCGTGAGCATAGGGCCAGCCATCGAAATCGGCGCGGAACGCACTCCCGAAGAGACAGCTGACGCGAGAATGTCATGGATGGCGGCATCCAGGGCATCCGTGTCCAGCAGGACTTTGCTCGGCACATAGCCTCCCCCTGCCGTGCTGAAGAATCCAACATGGCCCGCGTCATCGCACGCGGGCCAGTCGAATTCGTATCCCTGGATGTCCTGCACTGACTTCATGCTCATCTAGAGCACCTACGGTACAAGCGGGCGCTTGCACCTCAGCCTTCACGAAATTCAATCATCCAAGTCACAAGCCCATTGAGCAATGACACCAAGCTGTCTCTCTGGAGCCCTTCATGATGTTGACACATCACTTGCTCACTGGTCGCGACGCTGAGGCTTTCGATGTCACAGAGCCCATTCTCCCAGAGCGAGACACGTGAAAGTATCAGCTCGGACTGAAGATCGATGTAGGCGCTCTCGGCCCCTCCTTCGAAGAACTCCACCTTGACTCCCTTGCTGGCGAGCGCCTGCTCCTGTTCGGCGCACCAGGAGCGAAGGACGTCAATCAAAGGTGTTGGCATGGCTCGTGAGGTAAAAGGACTACTCGACCAGCGCGAACTCCACCCGGCCCAATTGCTCATCCGTGGAGACGACCTTCACGGTGATGGGCATGCCCACGGTGAAGGTCCGCGTCTTGCCCACCATGGATAGCTCGCGCGCGTCCGGACGGTAGGGGCCTCCAGCGAGTCCTTCCGCCGGCACCATGCCCTCCACCCACATGCCATCCAGTTGCGCCACGAGGCCGAAGGGCTTCACGCGCACGACGCGCGCCGGGAACTGCTGGCCGATGCGGGTGGACATGAAGCGCGCTTCCAGCTCGTGGTGGCGGTCCACCTCCGCGCGGTTGGCGGATCGGGCGCGCACGTTGATGTGCTGGGAGAGCGTTTCAATCTCCGGGTCCTCGTGCACGAAGTCGCGCCGGCCGTGGAGGTACGCCTTGATGAGCCGGTGCACGGCGAGGTCCGCGTACCGGCGGATGGGCGACGTGAAGTGCAGGTACAGCGGCGCGGCCAGGCCGAAGTGCGGGCCCGGCTTCACGGTGTAGCGGGACGGACCCAGCGAGCGGCGCAGCACCGAGCGCAGCGCGGCCTCTGCCTTCGCTCCGGCGATCTGCCGGTCGAACGCGGCCAGGGCCAGCGGGGTGAGCTGCGCGCCAAAGCCCGCCGCGAACCCCGAGTGCAGCGCGAACGCGTTCACGTCCGCCACGCGCTGGGGGTCCGGCTGTTCGTGCACGCGGTACACGGTGGGCACGCCGCGGGTCATCAGCCAGGTGGCGATAGCCTCGTTGGCGGCGACCATGAAGCGCTCAATCATGTTGTGCGCGGAGGTGTCCTTCTCCCCGGCCAGCCCGGACACGGCGCCCGTGGAGGTGTCGAAGGTGAAGCGCGCCTCGTCGCGGGACATGGCCATGCCGCCCCGGGCCGCGCGGGACACGGCGAGCCGCGCGGAGGCCAGACGGAACCAGGGCATGGCCTCGCGCACGGGCTCCATGGCGGGGGACACGGTGCCATCGTCTAGGAACTCCGCGACCTCGTCGTAGTTCAGCCGCGCCCAGGAACGGATGAGACTTTCATAGACATCCGCGGCGGTGACGCGGCCGTCGGGGTCGATGCGCAATTCGACGGTGAGACAGTGGCGCTCCTCGTTGGGCACCAGGCTGAGCCAGTGCGAGGACAGCTCCTCCGGGAGCATGGGGAGCACGCGGCCGGCCAGGTAGACGCTGGTGGCGCGGGCGCGGGCCTCCAGGTCCAGGGGGGTGCCCTCCTTCACGGACTCGCTCACGTCCGCGATGGACACGAGCAGGCGCAGGGCGCCGTCAGGACCCGCGGGCAGCACGGAGATGGCGTCGTCGATGTCGCGGGTGGAGGGCGCGTCCACGGTGACGGTGGGGATGGAGCGCAGGTCGCGCCGGGCGCCGCCCAGGGCGTGGGGGGTCTCCTTCGCGCGGAGGGCTTCCTGGACCACCTCCGGGGAGAAGTCCCGGTGGAGGCCGTGGCGGGCGATGACGCGCTCCAGGGAGCGGTCCGCGCCGGGCTCCAGCTTGTAGAGGAGGACGACCTTGCCGTCCGCGATGCGGGCGACGACGGCGTCGTTGTGCTGGACGGGGGTGGCGCCCGGGTCCAGGGGCCAGTCGGTGTTGGAGACCTCCTTGTCGATGCGCAGGAAGAAGGCGCCCTTGCGCGACACGACCTCGCCGTAGACGGCGGTGCGGGTGCGCTCCACGAGCGACAGGCCGGACGCGGTCCACCGGCCCTCGCCGGAAGCGGTCACGGTGGCGGAGACGACGTCGCCCGCGAAGAGGGGGTTCAAGTCCGGAGGGGTGATGAAGGCGGACAGCACCTCCGCGGTGCCGGGCTTCTGCACGGTGAGGAAGCCGAAGCCACGGGGATGCACGTCGACGCGGCCGGTGACGGTGCGCGGGGAGGCGGAGGTGTCCATGTCAGCGCCGTCGTAACCCACCTCCAGGGTGGGCGGGGAGAGCTTGGGATGCATGTTGCGGCTACGACGCCGGCTTCGATGACATCCTGACCTGACGTCGCTGGGCTACTTGCGTTTGCGTCGGATATGGCCAAGATTTCTGAACGGTCACACCCGGAGGAACCCATGACTTCGCCCCCAGCTGATGGCCTTCCGCCCCGGACGTCGGAGCCTGTCGCCGCCAGCGACGTGACGCTGGAACAGGTGCGGAAGCTCGCGCGGCTCATCACCCGGGAGCTGAGCGACAAGGGTGGCGGACACCCGCTCTTCTCGCTGCTGGGGCCCAACCATGAGTCCGTGCCGTTGCCAACGGATGTGCTCGCGCTGATGCAGCAGTTGCTCGCCATCCTCGCGTCGGGGGATGCCGTCACCGTGGTCCCCGTCCACAAGGAGCTCACGACCCAGCAGGCCGCGAACCTGCTCAACGTCTCACGGCAGTACCTGGTGCAGCTGCTCGACGAGGGACGGATTCCCTTCCACCGCACGGGCACGCATCGTCGCGTCTACAGCAAGGACGTCCTCGAATACCGCGCACGGCAGAAAACGGACCGCCGCTCCCAGCTCGACGCGATGATGCGGGAGAGCCAGGACGCCGGGGGCTATCCCGAACTCGACTGAAAGAGCACGAGGACGCCCTACTCCGTGATTCACGCTCCGTTTCCTGTCGTCCTCGACGCGAACGTCCTGATTCCCCTCACGGTCTGCGACACGTTCTTCCCTCGTCAGATGACTGTCAGTACCGGCGCTCGTTGCGCTGTCCGTCTGTCCCCCGGGCCGTCCTCCGTGTCGGACAGTTCGTGCCTGCCTTCCGGAAACCCGGGCCTCGCCCGGACGGAGGCGCATCCCCTCAAACCCTGGCATCCGGCCAGAAACGGGGGTCCGGGCCTTTCGCACCAGTGCCTGCCCCGGTGTAGAGTCGGACCCCTTCAATGGCTGGGACGACGCTGACGCTCACTCCGGACGGGTTCCGCGGCCGGGTGTTGGGCAAGTACGAGGTGCTCTGCCGCCTGTCCACGGGCGGGATGGCGGAGATTTTCCTCGCGGCCCAGAAGGGCCTGGCCGGCTTCCGCAAGATGGTGGTGCTGAAGCAGATCCTCCCCGACATCCGCGGTGAGGAGGAGTTCGTCCGGATGTTCCTGGACGAGGCCAAGGTCACGGCCGCGTTCAACCACCCGCACATCGCCCACGTGTACGACCTGGACGTGGCGGACGGCGAGCTGTTCCTCGCCATGGAGTTCGTCCCGGGCGCCACCCTGGTGGAGGTGGCCCGCGCGTGCCGCTCCGCCCACGAGCCCATCCCCATGGGCCTGAGCCTGATGGCCGTGCGTGACACGGCCGTGGCGCTCAACTACGCGCACGCCTTCACCGACCCGCTGGGCCGGCCCTCGCCCGTCGTCCACCGCGACGTCGCCGAGAAGAACATCATGGTGACGTACGAGGGCGTCACCAAGCTGCTCGACTTCGGCATCGCCAAGAGCCTGGCGCGCGCGAGCCGCACGCAGGTGGGCATGGTGAAGGGCACCAGCGGCTACATGTCCCCCGAGCAGATCATGGGCGACCCGCTGGACGCCCGCAGCGACCTGTTCAGCCTGGGCGTCGTGCTGCACGAGTGCCTCACCGGCATGCGGCTGTTCTACGCGAAGAGCGCCGAAGCGATGATGAACGCGGTGCTGAGCGGGGACGTGACCCCGCCCTCGCGCGTGAACAAGGAAGTGCCGCCGGAGCTGGACGCCATCGTCCTCAAGGCGCTCGCGAAGCGGCGCGAGGACCGCTACAGCACCACGCTGGAGTTCGCCCGCGCCATCGAGCGCGCCGTGGGCCCGCGCATCTGGCACCCCGAACAGAGCAGCGAACTGATGCTGCGCCTGTTCACCGAGCGCCGCGACCAGACCCGCCTGCTGCTGATGAGCGGACAGTCGACCGGGGACGGCACCTCCAGCGAGACGCAGGTGGCGCAGGTGCTGGCCCGGGGCATGGACGTCCCGGAGCCGGTCACGATTCCTCCCACGGGGGCGCTGCCGCAGATCTCCTCCACGCTGCCGCCTCGCGCGCCGGCACCTCCTCCCAAGGCCCCCGCTCCGGCGAAGGCGCCGGCCCCTGCTCCGGGAGCGTCCGGGCGCCGCAACACGACGGAGGAGCTGGCGGTCCGCAAGCCCGCGCCGGCGCCGTCCTCGCGCCGGGTGTCACCTTCAGCGGAGACGCCCCGGCCGGCTCCGCCCACGGATGAGCTGTCCTCGCGGCCCGACGATTCCGAACCGGGCGTGCGCACCCAGCCCGCCCTGCCGCCCGTGATGCTGGATGCGTCGCTGCGCATCACGGCGTCCCAGGTCACGACGTCTCCGGGCTACGTCGAGAGCGAGACCATCCTCACGCCGCTGTCGCGCGTGGGTTCACAGCCCCCCGAGGAACCGAAGACGCGCCAGTCGAAGGAGCCTCCAGCCTTCGTGCCGCCGTCCGAAGAGCCCCGGGCCCGGGGTGGGCGGGAAGCGTCGTCCGAGGAGGGCCGCTCGCGGTCCGCCCGTGATGGCTCTCCGGAGGATGCACGGCCGCGCTCCGGGCGTGACTCCGCGGAGGAATCACGGCCCCGTCCGCCGCGCGAGGCCTTCAACGCGCCTTCCGAGGACGTACGGCCCAAGCCACCGCGCGAGGCCTTCAGTGCATCCGGTGAGGATGCGCGGGCCCGTGCCGAAGAGTCGCGGCCCCGTCCTCCGCGCGAGGCCGCGAATGGATCCGCTGAGGAGACACGGGTCCGTTCGGGTCGCGATGCGGCGAATGGCACCACCGACGACGCACGGTCCCGCTCCGCTCGCGACGCTTCGAACAACAGCGCCGAGGACTCACGGCCCCGCCCTGCTCGCGATGGCGCGAACGGATCCACCGACGACGCACGCGCCCGTTCGTCCCGTGATGCCTCGAATGGCACCACCGACGACGCACGGTCCCGCTCCGCTCGCGACGCTTCGAACAACAGCGCCGAGGACTCACGCCCCCGGCCCGCGCGCTCCTCCACGCTGGACAGCTTCCGCGTCACCCAGCCCCACACCCCTCCACAGGCCCTGCTGAACGACAACGAGACGGCCATCGCCCGCGTGCCGTCTCTGCCTCCCGAAG
>NZ_RAWK01000129.1 GCF_003612165.1 Corallococcus aberystwythensis
CCCCTCCTGCTGCCCGTGAGGGTGACGCCCGTGCCGCTGGCGCTTCACATGGAAAGCAGTACGGGCCAAAACGGCAACGCGTACCCACCGGACAGGGTCGTGCACCGCTACTGAGCACTTGTGATCGCGCCACGCGCGCATCCCTCACTGGCCAACACGCGCATGACCCCACGGGGCCTGCCGCCACGTGCCTGCCCGCCTGCTGCGTCCGCCGGGGTCTGGCGGGCCCCATTCCAAGGTGGACGGGGGGCCGTGTTAGGACTGCGACACGTCCCGTCCCCGCGGCAGGAGCGCGAGGGCGCGACGCCTCTTCCTGGAAGGACTCATGCGTTCGACTTCGGCACTGGCGTTGATGATGGCTTCCCTCGCGGTGGGCACGCTGTCGGCTTGCGGCGACGACAAGACGGACAACACGCCGGACTCCGGCACGGACGCGGGCACGGACGGTGGGACGACCAGTCCCAATGGCCAGTGCCCGGCCTCCGCCATCATCTGCGAGAACTTCGACAAGGGTGCCAACGGCTGGAAGCAGCCGGACGAGGACCACCACGCCACCATCGCCATCGATGGCACGCGCCCCCGCTCCGGCAGCGGCGCGGTGCACGTGAAGACGGACCCGGGCTACAACGAGGACACGGGGCAGGGGGACCAGCAGGCCATCGCGCACCTGCGCAAGGACATCCCGGAGTTCGGCACGAAGCTCTACACGCGCGCGTACGTGTACCTGAGCCGGGCCTCGCCGGAAGGCGTGATGGGGACGTACTTCATCCTCTTCTCCCCGAAGGACGGGGAGTTCGGCGGCATCGAGCTCCAGGGGATGCACAGCGGCGCCTTCGCGCTGGATGACTGGAGCGGCATCAAGGGCACGGGCTGGAACCACCAGGAGGGCACGGAGGTCACGGTGTCGCCCAACAAGTGGACGTGCATCGAGTGGGGCGTGGAGCGCGCCAACAGCACCGCCACCACGGGCCACGCGCTGGTGTGGGTGGACGGGAAGCTGGCCTTCGACTTCCCGAACGTGGGCATCCGGCCGTTCACCAACTTCGGAGTGGGCTACGGCTTCGTGCACCCGAAGGGTGACTCCGCGTCGGAGACGTGGATCGACGACCTCGCCGTGGCGCCCGAGCGCATCGGCTGCGAGTGACGCCATGTCCCTGAACCGCGTCGCGGACGAGACCCTTCACATCCTGGAGCAGGGCACATACGTGCCGCTGTCCGGAAAGGAAGTGTCCATTCGCGACGCGGTGGCGCGCGCGGTCGAAGGCACCGTGCTGGTGCGCCCCGGTGACTTCGACCGCCTCACGCGGCCCGCGCCGGTGCCGGGCTTCACCATCGAGGTGACGCCGGAGAAGACGGGCGACGCCGCGCGCCGGCTGGTGGAGCAGGAGGGCGAAGCGCGGGTGCTGGCGCTGAACTTCGCGTCGGCGGTGAATCCGGGCGGCGGCTTCCTCACGGGCGCGAAGGCGCAGGAGGAGGACCTGGCGCGGTGCTCGGCGCTGTACCCGTGCCTGCTGAAGTGGCCGGAGTACTACGACGTGAACCGCAAGCTGCGCTCGCCGTTCTACACGGACCACTTCATCTATTCGCCGGACGTGCCGTTCTTCCGCAACGAGCACCACGACCTCTTGGAGCGGCCCTTCCTCGTGTCGCTGCTGACGGCGCCCGCGCCCAGCGCGAGGGAGCTGCCGGCGAAGGATCCGGAGGTCGCACAGCAGCTGCGCGAGGTGCTGGCCGCGCGGGCGCTCAAGGTGTTGCAGGTGGCGGCACATCACGGGCACCGCACGATCATCCTGGGGGCGTGGGGCTGCGGGGCGTTCCGCAACAACCCGCACGACGCGGCGGAGGCCTTCGCGAAAGGGCTGTCCACGATGGCGGGCGCGTTCAGCCGCGTGGTGTTCGCGGTGTATGAGCGCGGCGGCAAGGGGCCCAACCTGAGCACCTTCCGCGAACGCTTCGGCT
Source organism: Corallococcus aberystwythensis (assembly GCF_003612165.1). Taxonomy (GTDB): domain Bacteria; phylum Myxococcota; class Myxococcia; order Myxococcales; family Myxococcaceae; genus Corallococcus; species Corallococcus aberystwythensis. The sequence goes on from NZ_RAWK01000129.1 coordinate 1,960, forward strand.
GAGGGGCTGTCCTGTGTGCTCGCGCGCTTGCTAGCGTCGGGCGCATGCGATGGAGCCAGCTGGGGCTCGTGGTGGGGATGCTCGCGTGCTCGGGCACGCTGAAGCAGAAGCCGATGACGGAATCCGAAGCGGTACGCACCGAGGAAGAGCCCGCGACCGCGGTGCTCACGGCGCTGGCGAAGGCCGCGGAGGGCAGGCCCGTGCCCGGCATCGAGTTCCGGATCCGGCAGGCCCTGGAGGATCGCCCCAAGGAGTACCGGGGCACGACGGACGCCCAGGGACAGGCCGTGTTGACGGTGCCTGCTGGCTGGTACGTCTTCACCGCTGACGTTCCGGGCTACCAGTCCTTCGTGGATCCGGACGTGCGGATCGCGCGCGAGCATCCCGCGACCGTGACGATGACACTTCGTCCTGCCGCGACGGTCTCGGGACGTGTGGTGGACGGTGCGGGCCAGCCCCTCGGGGCCGTGTCGCTCTCGTGGTTTCCAGCGGACACGACAGCGCCCCGGTTGGACCTCGTGAGCAATCCGGATGGAGGCTACCGGTTCGAAGGCATGGGGCCAGGGCCGGGCGTGTTGCTCGCACAGCTCCAGGGCTACAGCGATGAGCGACGGGTGTTCGACGCGCGGCCGGAACATCTGACGCTCGTCATGCGCGAGCAGGGCGCGTTGCGGGTGACGGCCTTCGCTCCAGATGGGCGTCCGGTGAGCTCGCCAGAAGTGAGGCTTGATGCGCCTGATCCCGTGACGCGGGAGGGGGCCTGGATCGACGAACACGTGAAGGACGCCTGGGTGTGCCGGGGCCTGGAGGCGAGGCGCTACCGGGTGAGGTTCAGGCATCCGCTGGCTGGAAACGCGAAGTGGATCGTGTCCTCCGAAGTGGAGGTCGTAGCGGAGCAGACCCGCGAGCTGGCGCTCCGCTTTGACGGCCTGGTGGAACGCGCACCGCTTCAGGGCCGGGTCGTCGGCGCCGACGGACAGCCCGCGGCGGACGTGTGGCTGCAGGCCTTCTCGGGGGATCCGAAGAAGGATGCCTTCGCGAGCGAGGACTCCACCCGTACCGATGCGGAAGGGCGCTTCACGTTCGAGCACCTGACGCGGGGACCCGTGCGCGTGGTGGTCGAAAAGGGTGACGCGACGCTGGAGTTCGGTCCACAGGCGGGCGACGTGTCGGTGGAGCTCCGTTCCCAGCCCATTGTCGAGGGACGCGTGCTGGGGCCGGATGGGAAACCCCTGACCCGCTTCATCGTGAACGCGATGTTCTACGAGGGTCCGGAAGGGCGCTATCAGCACTCGCTGTACGGCCCCGGGCCCACGGGGTTGGTCTTCGCGGCGAACGGCCTCTCGAGCACGCGCAGGCGGGTGGTGCCCATGGGGGAGCGGACGGTCCTGCCGGACGTGATCTTGGAGGAGGCGGCGGTCCGCACCGTGCGCGGCAGGCTCGTGCGGGAGGACGGGCAGCCGGCCCTGTCGAAGGGAAGCGTGAATCTGCTCCCGTCTCCGGAGCGGGAGTCGACCTTCGCCGGGCCCCGTCTGTTCGCGAAGACGGAGGCGGACGGCCGGTTCGTGTTGAAGGACGTGCCTCGCGAGCCGTTCATCCTCGAAGCCGACAGCGAAGAGGACGGGACGGCGTCCCAGCCGTTGGTCCCGGCGGAGGAGGAGGTGACGGTGCGGCTCGTCCCGGCTGCCATCCTGGAGGGCACAGTGGTGGATGACGCGGGGCGTCCGTTGCAAGGCTTCGGCTTGACGGCCCGGTGCGACGACAATCCCAAGCGGTTTTTCATCACCGATGCGGAGGGCCGCTTCCGCAGCCACCTCCCCTCGGGACGCGAGTGTTTCTTGAGTGTCGACGACACCTACGGTCCATCAGGTTGGCCTTCGCCGCCGCAACGCGTCTTCTGGCCCTATCGATTCACCGTCCGCCCGGGTGAAACAATCCATGTGGATCTGCGGCCGCGCTCAGGGCCCGCGTCCGTGGAGGTGCTGTTCCCCACCTCGGGCAAATACGACGAGGTCTTCCTCGTCCCTGGAGACATTCCGATGCCGTCGACGGAGGCTGCCATGACTGCGCTGATGGGGGTCGCCCTCGCGCCGGATTGCACTCCCGCGGATCAACGGCCGGAGCGCCACATGGAGACTTGGTACTATTACGTCGCTCGTATCTGGGAGGAGCCTCGATACAGCCAGTTGCCCCTCGGGCGCTACACGCTGTTCGTGGTCGCAGGCCCTAGCGAGCTTGTCGTCCTTCGCTACCCCGTGAACCTCACGGAGCCCGGCGTCCACCGCTTCGAGATGAAGCGCCCCGTAGAGGGCGGCGTGCACTTCGTTCGCTGACGGTGCCAGTGCCGCGTCATGCCCTGCTAACCTGCGGGGCATGCGATGGAGCTGGGTCGGGCTCTTGGCCGTGGTGCTCGGGTGCGCGGAGGCGCCGCGCCCGGTGCTGAAGCGATGGCCTGTCGAAGAAGTGCCTGTCCTGGTCCGCGTCGTGGATGCGGCGAACCAACCGGTTCCTGGTGCGTCCCTGGCGGCGCGGCGCGCGGATCTCGGGTCGACCGTCGCTCGAGGAGGCACTACGGATGCGACGGGTACGGCCCGCCTTCAGGTGATGCCGGGCTGGTACATCCTCCAGGCGGAGGCGCCCGGCTTCGTGATCGTGACCCGCACGGATGCGCGCGTTCCTTTCGGTGCGGAGGCGCGCTGGGACGTGACGCTGGCGCGCGCGGCGGCGTTCGCGGGGCGCGTGGTGGATCTGGACGGACGGCCCGTCGCGGGGGCCGGAATCCAGCTCACTCCCGCCACGGACGAGGACTCACCGCTGCGTTCCGAGAGTGATGCCGACGGGCGCTTCCGCTTCGACCACGTGCCCGCCGGAGCCGTGAAGCTTCTCGCGGAGAAGGAGGGATGGAGCCCCACGCGGATGGAGCTCCAGACGCCGCAGCCGGAGTTGACGGTGGTGATGGGCGGCCTCGGCTCGCTGCGGATCCAGGTGCGCGGCCCCGATGGCCGGCCTGTGTCCGGACGGGCCACCTCCATCTCCTCCGTGGAGGACCGGCGCCACTTCGAGCGGTTCCCGGAGCGGACGGAAGAGGCCACTGTCTTCCGCAAGCTTCGCGCCGGGCGCTACCTCGTGTCTGGCGACTACGTGCCCGTGCCCGGCTGCACATGGACCCGCACCCTCGAGGTCCAGGTCCTTCCGGAGCAGCAGGCGGAAGCGACCGTGAGCTTCGAAGGCCTTCGCGACGTTGGACCCTGGCGAGGGCGGGCCGTGAAGCCCAACGGGGCGGCGTTTGATCACGGAACGGTGACCGCCGTGGCGCCGGGTGAAGATCCGGAGGGCGTGGGCCTGGACGGCATGTGCAAGGGCGTCGTGGGTCCGGACGGCTCCTTCGCCATTCCGCACGTCTTCAGGGCTCCGGTCCTCCTGATGTGGGAGGAGAAGGAATACGTCCGGGGCTGGGAGACGAGGGGGCCGTTTCCCGCGGGAACGGGCGAGGCGGTGGTGTTCCGCAACGTCGATGCTGGGTTGAAAGGCCGTGTCGTGCGGCCGGATGGACAGCCCGTGGGGTACTTCGAGGTCGACGGGCACTCCGCGAACAATCCCCGGGGCGAGTACGTGCAGTCCGTCCCGATGACCCACGTCTACCACTGGGTCATCGACGTTCTTGGCTTCGCGCCCGCCCTCGTGCGTGCCCAAGGGCGGGAGGGGGAAGTGCTCCAGGTCCCGGACGTCGTGCTCGACGTGGGCCGCGGGGTGCAAGGACGGCTCTTCGCGAGGAATGGCCGCACGGGCGTTCCGGATCAAGAGGTCCAGCTCATCGAACCGTTCGATATGGAGGGGCACGGGCCACGGTACCCGTGGACGACGAGGACCGACGCCGAGGGCCGGTTCCGCTTCGAGCATGTGCCCGGCCGGATCCAAGTCCTTCGAGTGGATGCGAAGGGGCAGGGGACCGTGCTCCAGGAGCTCAAGCCCGAAGAGAGCGCGGTGCGATTGCGACTCGTTCCCAACGCGGAGCTGCATGGCTCCGTGACGGACGGCGCGCGGGTGCCGTTCGCGCGGGCGAGCCTGGCCGTCCGCTGCGAAGGTGGGTTCAAGGTGAGCACCACGACGGACTGGGCAGGCCTCTACTCCGTGAGCATTCCGGGGGACCGTGAGTGCTTCGTGCATCCCGAAACACGCCCCCTGAACATCGAGGAGAGGCCCTGGCCGCCCCCGGTGGCCTTCTCACCCACGCGGCTTCGTGTAGCGCCCGGCTCGCTCCGTCGGATGGACCCCACGCCTCGCCAGGGCCCTGCCTCGCTGAAGGTGAGCGTCGAGGCGTCTCGCGAGTTCGTCACCGCGTTCCTGCTGCCAGGAGATGTTCCGTGGCCCGGCTCGCCCGAGGCATTGGATGCGCTGATCCGAGCCGGCTTCCATCCGGAAGACGACTACGACTCCGCCATCCCCATGTTCATGTTGGGGGCTGTCTTCCACTTCAGCCATCTTCCCCTGGGGCACTACACGCTCTTCATCCAGGATGAGATGGGGGGAGCGGACGCCATCCTGCGCGTGCCCGTGGAGCTGACCGGGGCCGGCGTGCACGTCATCCGGTCCGTGCGTCCCTCGCAGGGAGGCGGCAAGCCGTACACGCGCTGAACCCCGCCTACGCGCCTTCCACCGGCAGCGTCACCACGAACGCGGCGCCGCCGCCGGGTGCGTCCTCCACCCAGACGCGGCCGCCGTGCGCGTCCAATATCTGCCGCACGATGTAGAGCCCCAGCCCCAGGCCTCCCGTGCGCGCGGAGCCCTGCACCTGGGCGAAGCGCTGGAAGATGCGCTCGCGCTCGGCGGCGGGGACTCCGGGGCCCCCGTCCCGCACCGTCAGCCGCAGCAGGCCGTCCTGCTGGTGCAGCGCCACCTGCACCGGCGAGCCCTGGCCGTAGCGCAGCGCATTGGCCAGGAGGTTGCTCACCACCTGCTCCATCCGGAGCTTGTCGAACCGGCACGGCGCCGGCCCCTCCACGCGGGCGTCCAGCTCCACCCCGGCCTGCTTCGACTCGTCCGCGAAGCGCGCCACCATGTCCTGCACCACCGGCGCCAGGTCGCCGCTCGCCAGTTCGAAGTCCAGCTTGCCCGTGCGGATGCGGCTGACGTCCAGCAGGTTGTCCAGCAGCGCGGTCAGCCGCTTGAGCTGCCGGTCCGCCGCGTCCAACCGCACCGTGACCTTCTCCGAGCCCACGGGCTCGTCGCCCTTGTTCTCGGACATGCGGCGCAAGAGGTCCACCTGCAGGCGCAGCGACGTGAGCGGCGTGCGCAGCTCGTGGCTCGCCACGGACAGGAAGTCGTCGCGCGTGCGCACCGCTTCCTGCAACGCCTCCTCCGTCTCCTTCAGCGCGGTGATGTCCAGGATGGCCCCGCGCACCACCATCACCTTGCCGTTCGCGTCGCGGATGACGCGAGAGCGGCTGATGAGCCAGTGCCAGGTGTCGTCCGGCCAGTGCGTGCGGAAGGTGGAGGAGTACGACAGCACGTCGTTGTGGAAGATGGCCGACACCTGCGCTTCCACCGACGGCCGGTCGTCCGGGTGCAGCGACGCCAGGAACTGCTCGTGCGTCCACTCCTCCAGCGGCTGCGGGTAGCCGTAGAGCCGGTCATGGCCCTCTGAACGGAACACCTGCCCGGTGACGAGGTTCGTCTCCCAGACCGCCATCTGCGCGGACTCCAGCGCCACCTGGAAGCGCTCGCCCAGCTGGCGGAAGCGCTCCTCGGTGCGCGTGACCTCGGTCTCCGCGCGCTGACGGCGGGTGATGTCCGTGGCCAGCACCCACATCTCGCCGCCCACCGGCCGCACGGACAGCTCCAGCCAGACGCCCGACGGCAGCTCCGACAGGAAGCGCGAGGGCTCGCGCGTGGTGAGCGCGTCCAGCAGCCGCTCGTGCAGCGTCGTGCCCGCCAGCATGGGCTGCGCCGCCCACGGCGTCTGGCCCTCGCAGGAGCCGTACGGAAGCCCCAGCAGGGACGCCGCGCGGTGATTGAGCTCATGGATGGTTCCCTGCGCGTCGAGCGCGAGGAACGCCTCGGCCATCATCTCGCGCAGGACCTGCAGGCGGGTCTGCGCGGACATGCTGGCCTCGTCGGCCGGAAGCGGGGGCAGGTGGGCATCCTTCGGCATGCGCGCGGTGGCCGCGTCCGGCGAGGACGGCTCGCTCTGGGAGGCGTGGCGGACAGGCTCGAACGGACCACCGGGCAGGGGACTCATCGGGTCAGCACGCTCCCGCACGGCCCCCGCGCCCGTCAAGCGAGCGTGGGGGACCGTCCAGGCCGTCTGTCAGCCCAGCGGATCCGTGAGGGGTTCAGGCATGACCCACAACTCGGTGGGCCGGGCGTAGGCCGCGTCGAACGCGAAAAGGATGCCGTTCCAACGGTCCCAGAAGTCCGCCCAGCTGTACTCGGACGGTGGGGAGGTGAGGGGGTTGCCGTCGCGGTCCGGCTGGGCATACGCATAGTCCGCGTAGGTCCAGCGCACCGTGCCGAAGTCCGTCATCAGGAAGGGCGTCAGCGCCTGGAGGACGCCCGCGCGGGACACCTCGTCGGTAGGGGAGCCAGCGGGCGTGAAGACGGGCTGGGCCTGGTCGCGCTGTTCGCGCCACGCGACGAAGTTGGTGCCCATGGCGATGAGCGCGTCGCGGCGCGCGGGCGTGGGCGCCAGGCGGGCGTCCTCGTAGAGGGCGAAGGCGGCGATGAGCAGGCTCTTCCAGTGCATGCCGGGGAAGAGCAGGTCCATGCGGGTGGGGCGCGGCGAGTCCTCCGCGTGCGTGACGGCGTACGCATACGCCGTCTGTGCCTCCGCGTTGACGGCGTCCACCAGGGTGAACTCCGTGAGCACGCGCGTGGGCGTGATGGGCCCGGTGACGCTCGCGCGCCAGTCCAGGTACAGGCGCGCCGAACCGCCGATGTCGTTGAAGATGGCCAGGTTGCCCTCGTGGAGCGTGCGCTCCAGCGTGATGACGATGGCCTCCACCTTGTCGAGCGGCGTCGTGCCCGGAGCGCTCCAGTACAGCGTGCCCATGCGCGACGCGGTGGCCAGCAGGGTGCGCGTGTCCGCGAGCGCCGCGACGTTGAGCGAGCTGGTCAGCACGCTCAAGGCCGTGGCCGCGTCGGTGGTCAGCCCCTGCGCGATGAGCTGGAGGGAGAGGTCCTGGAGCCGCAGCCGCACCACGCCGCTCAAGCCCAGCCGGTCCAGCGCGTTCGTCAGCGACAGCGAGGGCTGCAGCCGCGCGGTGTTGATGAAGTGCCGCGCGAGCGCCGCGCTGTACATGCCCTTGCCGCCGGCCTGGGACGCGTGCGGCGCGAAGGTGAACCAGTTGGGACGCGCGCTGCTGGTGCCACCGGGTTGCAGCGTGGGGTCGATGATGCCGCCCAGCTCATACGCGATGTCGATGTAGCCCAGCGTGATGGTCCGGTTGTCCTCCAACGGCGTGGGCGCGGGCTGCGCGCTGGCGGAAGCGGAGGTCAGGACGAGGAGCGCGCCCAGGAGCGCGACGGTGGAGCGACGCACGTCGGTGCGAGGAGGAATCGCCACGGTGGATGTCCGGTGTTGGGGGGGGAGCGGCCAAAGCTAGGCAGTGGGCAGGCCGTTCCAAACCCCGGGCCCCGAGGTGGGATTCATGCACCGTTGAATGGACGACCCTTGACGCGTGGAGCCAGCTCCCAACTCCCGAGCGTGCACCGATCTTCCGGGCTTCACGCTTCCTTCGCGGACGAGAAGTACGAGCAGAAGCTCGTCACGTCGCGGTAGCCCATGCGGCGGTAGACGGGCGCACCGGCCTCCGTGGCATGGAGCACCGTGCGCTCCAGTCCCCACGCCTGCTTCGCCTCCTCCAGCGTGCGACGCAGCACCACCTCCGCGGCGCCCTTGCGGCGGTGCTCCGCGAGCGTCGCCACCAGCGCGATGTAGACGATGCCGTCCACGCGCAGCGCCACCGTGCTCGCCGCCGGGGCGCCGTCGTGGCAGCCGACGAAGCCCCGGCTCTCGGGGCCGTAGATGCCCGGCGCGGCCAGGGCCTCGCGCCCCAGCGCCTGGGGCATGTCGTAGCTCGAGGCGTTCACGTCCGCGACCGCGTTGTAGCCCCATTCATCCCGCACAGGCCGCAAGTCGATGGGCGCCAGGGGCCGCACCGGTTCCAGCAGCCGGTCCGCGACCATGCCGGTCGTGGCCATCCCCGGCTTGAGCCCCCGCGCGGCGAGCAGCGCATCCGCCCGCTCGCGCAGCGCCGGTGCCAGCCAGTCCGGCGTCAACGTGAAGGCCCAGCCGTGCGGCCCCTGCTCGAAGTAGCGCGCGGCCGAGTCCACCGCGTGCTCCAGCTGCGCTTCCGTCTCCACCGGCCGGGTGAGGAACGCCATGTTCATCAGCGCCCACGACACGTGGCCCGCGGTGATGAACACGTCCGCCCGCTCCACGACCTCCCCCTTCGGCAGGCCCAGCGCGAACAGCCTCCAGGCTCCACGGAACTGCGCGTACGACTCGTCGATCTCGGTTCGGGACATGGGCGTGCCTCCAGGCGGGTCCAGGAAGTTGGATTCTCCGCAATCGCGGAGGCCCGCGTCTATGTGCGCGGGGGGAGGGGCCCTGCTAAAGCGGGCGGCATGAATCCCATGGAAGGGCAGCCCTGGCAGACGGCGTGCCGGGTGTGCGGCAGGCAGACCTGTCCGAAGCCGGAGGCGGTGGCCTCCTGGATGCGGACGATGCTGGACCGCGTGCACGGCGCGCAGATGCGTGGCGCGGGCCGCCGGGGCCTGCGCGAGGCCCTGGCCATGGAGGGCGTGCTCATCACCACGCATCTGGAGGTGTGGTCGCGGGCACTGGAAGGCGTGTGCCCGGACTGCATCGCGGAGGTGGCTCCGGAAACGGACGCGAAGCTCCAGGATCCGGAAGCGATGCATGACGCGTCCCTGGAGCGCTGGCGCACCTCCGCGCCGGAGCTGGTCAGCGACGCGGTGGAGTCCGCGGTGGATGACGTGCTCCAGGCCGCGCGCGAAGCCGCCACGCGCGACAAGCCGAAGACCTGATCAGGCCCAGAGTTCCTGCTCCAGCGTGTCGAGCAGCGCCAGCGCGGTCTCCGGCGTGGGCAGGCCCGCCTCGGTGACGAGCGCCGCGTCGAGCGGCACCGCGACCTCCGCGCGCAGCAGGGCGACCGCGCGCTTGCGTGCCTCGCGCAGCGCCTCCTGCTCCGGAGCGGACAGCCGCGAGTGCACCCACCGGTCGATGTCCCACGACAGGCCCGCGTGCCGCGTCTCGTCTTCCGCGATGCGGACCATGGCCTCCCGCACCTCGATGTCGCGCGCGTGCAGGGCCTGGTGGTGGGCCACCAGCGCGCCGTACGTCTCGCGCACGCAGCCCTCCACGGCGTTGTCGAGCGCCACCTCGTTCAACGGGCGTGGAGGCACGGCCGCGACGGCGGGTGGCGGAGGCGTGGCCCCGAAGCGGCGCGCGAGCCTTCCCGTCAGCTCCGTGTGCAGGACCTCATCCACCGCGCTTGCGAGCGCCGCGTCCTGGAGTCGTGCCTCCGCGCCATGCAGGGCCAGCTCCTCCCGCAGCCGCAGGAAGGCGTGGATGGACGCGGCCTCCAGGTGCGCCGTCTGCGCGAAGTGGTGCCCCAGCGCGTCCTCACAGCTGCCCACGACCGCGCCCTCGAGTCCCACGGGCCGGCGGCCCACGGCGCAGGTGCCGGTGCCCTTCTCCAGCACGTGATCCTCCACCTCTCGGATCGTGCCGTCGGTGGACACCCGGACCACGGACTGAATCAGGTTGGAGCCTTCGCCGCACGCGAAGCCCCTCGTGCCGATGACGTTGAAGCTGCCATCCGGGTTCCGCTTCACCGCTCCCCGCTCCAGTGCGTCGCAGCTCAGGTCATAGCCCGAGGCCACGACCACGAGCGCCGCGTCCTGCGCGGTGTCGATGGTGCCGATCAACTCCTGGAACGACTTCAGCGTCGACCAGGTCTTCACCTCGTCGCCGCGAGTCGTCGCCAGGAAGTACTTCTCGCAGACCATGACGCAGTCGTTATGGAAGCCTTCCGTGGAGCTGGCGTTCTCCAACGCGGTCTGACAGGCCGGCACGTCGGTCGCGGTCGCGCAGGCCTCACCCGTCGAGGCCCGCGTCTCGTACGTGGGTGACACCGGGTTGTCGTAGTCCGTGTTGGCACGCAGCGCGACGAAGTCCGGCGCCGGCTGGATGCTGAGGTCGTCGATGGCGAGGTCGCCCTGCGGCGTGCACTCGATGGCCGAGTAGTCCAGCAGGCTCGTGCTGCCGGTGCCACACCCCGCCAGCACCAGCGGCGTCGCGAGCGAGGCCCGCAGCGCGCGAGAGAAGAGATGCCGCAACCGGTTCGTGTGCATGGACGCCTGCTCCGTGGGACGAGGTGGCCCGCAGGCAGAGCAATGGCGATGCCAGCGCCGTGCTCCCTCTGCGAGCCCCCGTCCCGCGAGCATGCCCGCGTGCTCGGAAAGCTGATGCGCCTTCAGAAAGTTGAGGGGACAGAGGAGGGCGGGATCACATCGACTGCGACCCGCGGAACAAGGGCGCACCCAGCGGCGCGCCGTTGAGGCCACCGTCGACGAACAGATCCTGCCCGCTCACGTAGGAGGCATCGTCCGATGCGAGAAAGAGCACGGTCTTCGCGATCTCCTCCGGCTGGCCCATGCGCCCCATGGGGATGGTGGCGGACATGCCCCGCTCCAGCTTCGCGAAGGCCTCCGGCGTGGGCGCGTTCTTCTCCCAGATGGGCGTGATTGTGGCGCCCGGCGACACGACGTTGACGCGGATGCCCTGGGGCGCGAGCTCCGCGGCCAGCACGCTCACCATCGCCTTCAGCGCGCCCTTGCTCGCCGCGTACGCGGAGTACCCCGGCATGCCCAGCTCGCTGTGCACCGAGCTGGTGAGGATGACCGACGCGCCGGCCTTCAGGTGCGCCGCCGCGGCCTGCACCGTGAAGAACACGCCCGTGACGTTGGTCTGGAGGACGGATGCGAACGCCTCGTGCGTCGTCTTGCCCACGAAGGTCTGCGCCGCGATGCCCGCGTTCGCGAACACCACGTCCAGCCCGCCGAACCGCTCCACCGTCGCCGCCACCGCGCGCTCCAGCGCCGCCGGATCCGTGGCGTCCGCCTGGACCGCCAGCACGTCCCCACCCAGCTCCTTCACGGCCGCGTCCAGCGTCTCCCGGTTGCGGCCGGTGATGGCCACCCGAGCCCCCTCCGCCACGAACAGCCGCGCCGTCGCCAGCCCGATGCCACTGTTGCCGCCCGTGATCAGCGCCGTCTTTCCCTTGAGCCGCATCTGACTGCCTCCGGTTTAAATGGTTTCATGATGAAACCAATTGCCGGATGAATAAAAAGCCCGGTTTCGTTATGCAACCAATTGTGGGAAGGAGGCGGTGATGAAGCGGACGAGCATGGAGGGGGCGACGTGCCCGGTGGCCCGGTCGCTGGACGTCATTGGCGACTGGTGGTCGCTGCTCATCGTGCGCGATGCGCAGTACGGCCTACGCCGCTTCGGTGAGTTCCAGAAGAGCCTGGGCGTGGCGAAGAACATCCTGGCCCAGCGCCTGAAGCACCTGGTGGACCACGGCATCCTCGAAACCCAGCCGGCCTCCGACGGCAGCGCCTGGCAGGAGTACGTGCTGACGGAGAAGGGGAGGAGCCTCTTTCCCATCCTCGTCGCGCTGGGCCAGTGGGGCCAGGAGCACTGCTTCGAGGCGGGGGAGCCTCGCACGCGGGTGCTCGACAAGGCGCACGGGCAGCCGGTGAAGCCGCTGGAGGTTCGCGCCGTGGACGGCCGGGTGCTGACGGTCCAGGACGTGCGCCTGGAGCGGCCGCCCACACAAGGCTAGCGCCACCCGGAGCCGGGCTGGTTAGGGTGTGCCCATGACGCGCCCTGCATCGGATTCGTGGTCACTGCCCTGGATGGGGCTGGGGCTGAGCAGCAACCTGAGCGCCTCGGACGTGCCGCATCCGTACCGGTTGCTCGACGCCTCGCCCGGCCTCTTCGACTTCGTGGAGTACAGCGCGCCCATCGCGCTGGAGGAGGCGAAGGCGCAGGCCACGCTCTTTCCGGAGATGTGGCGCCGGCGCCCGGACGTGCCCGTCCTCTTCCACCCCGTGCACCTGAACCTGTGGGGCCCGGAGCTGGAGCCCGCGTCCGCGCTCGCGCAGCTGGATGCGCACGCGCGAGCGGTGGGCAGTCCGTGGGTGGGCAACGACGTGGGCTGGTGGCACGCGGGCGGTCAGCCCTTCCCGGGCTACCTCTACGTCACGCCGCCGTTCAACGAAGCGGGCGTGCGGGACAGCGCGGCGCACGCGCTCCACATCCAGGCGGGGCTGAGCGTCCCGCTGGTGATTGAGAACCCCGCGGTGCTCGCCACGCGCGGCGGACTGCACGCGCTGGACTTCCTGGCGAAGCTGCACGCGCGCACGGGCCTGCCGCTGCTCTTGGACCTGGGCCACCTCTTCAGCCACCAGCTCTCCGCGGGGCTGCCCCTGCGCGCGGGGCTGGACGGCTTCCCACTGGATCAGGTGGTGGAGATCCACATCGCGGGCGGCGTGGTGACGCGCAGGGGAGGGCGGACCTTCTACGTGGATGACCACACGCAGCCCGTGCGCGAGGAGCTGTTCGAGCTGCTGGCGGAGGTGCTCCCGCGCTGCCCGCGCCTGCGCGCCGTCACCTTCGAGGGCGACGGCCATCCACCGGAGGTGGCGCTCGCGTCGCTGCGGCGGTTGCGCGCGTGGGTCCCGAAGGAGTCCCGTCCCGCCATCGCCATCCCCGCGTCGCGCGAGCCCGTGCCCGCGCTCACCTTGGAGAGCCGCCCGTGGGCCCTGTTCGACGCGGGCCACGGCGTCACGCCGGCCACGGAGGACGAGGACCCCGAGGGCACGCGCGCGGACCGGGACTTCCGGCTGGCGGTGGTGGCCGAGCAGCTGGACAAGGAGTGGCCCCTGACGCGCCTCTTGCTCGCGGCGACGCCGGAAGGGCTGGAGTCCTTCACCCGCTCGCGCGAGTACCGCGGGCTCTTCGACGGGCTGGGCAAGTCCCTGTCCCACGCGTTCGCGTCCTGGGCGCGCAAGCGCGTGATGGCCGCGCCGTCGGACGGGGTGGCCGCCGCGCTGTCGCTGGAGATGATGCTGCCGCACGCCTTCCTCGGACAGGAGCCTCCGCCTCCCGCACCGGGCCAGGTGGCGCTGGCCGAGGACGTCCGCCTGGGCTCGTTCCCCGCGGACCTGACCGAGCTCGTCTTCGCCGCACGGGCGTTGCGGCGGCATCTCACCGGCCGTGCGTGGGCCTGCGGGGCACTGGAGGTGTCCGGCCTGGAGGCCCTGGCGCAGGTGGCGGCCCGGCCGGGTCCGGGCCCGTGGCGCTTCGCCATCCGCCGGAAGGCGACAGGCTTCGAGGTCCTGACGCTGCCTCCCGAGGTGGCCGAGGGGCTCAAGGGGCTCGCGGACGGCCCGAGTCCCGTGGAGTCCCTGCCTGCATGGCTGCTCGCGGAAGGGCAGGCGCGCGGACTCTTGCGGAGGACATAAGCGAGGCGTGGTGTCCGGCGGTCAACGGATCCTTGCGCCCACCTGTCGGGTGGGGTAGTGCCCGCCGCATGTCGTCACCCCTCGTCGTTGGTATCGCGGGCGGCACCGCCTCCGGCAAGACCACGGTGGCCCGCAAGGTGCGTGAGGCCCTTGCTGACTGCCGGGTCGCCTTCATTGATCAGGATTCGTACTACCGGGACCTGAAGGACATGCCCCTGGTGGACCGGCGGGAGGTGAACTTCGACCATCCCGACGCGTTCGACACGGAGCTGCTGGTCAATCACCTGCGTGCGCTCAAGCAGGGCCAGGCCATCCAGAAGCCCGTCTACGACTTCGTCACGTCCGGCCGCCAGCCGCACACGCACCGCGTGGACCCCGGGGACATCATCCTCATCGAGGGCATCCTCGTGCTGCACATGAAGGAGGTGCGCGACCAGATGGACGTGAAGATCTACGTCGACGCGGACGACGACCTTCGCATCCTTCGCCGCCTCACCCGCGACATCAAGGACCGCGGCCGCGACTTCGACCACGTGGTGGGCCAGTACCTGCGCCACGTGCGCCCCATGCACATGGGCTTCGTGGAGCCGTCCAAGCACCACGCGGACATCATCATCCCGCACGGCGGCAACAACGACATCGCCATCGGGATGCTCGTGGGCGCGCTCCGGGCGCGGCTCGCCAGCCAGCACCAGTCGCAGCGCTAGCCGCGAAGCCAGCGCAGGAAGTCCTGCACCGGCCCCTTGAGCCGGTGCGCGTCCGACAGCAGGGTGCCGTGGTCCCCCGGCCCCTGCAGCTCCACGAACCGCGCCTGCACGCCCGCCGCCGTCAGCTGGTGGTACGTGTCCCGCACGCGCCCCGCCGGAGCCAGCGCGTCCGTCGCGCCCGCGAGCAGCAGCACCCGCGCGCGGATGCGCGAGAACGTCTCCGTCAAATCACAGCCCGCGTACGCCGAGCACAGCAGCGACCACGCCACCGGGTCGAACGTGTCCGCGAACGACGCGGCCTCCGCCTCCAGCGCCGCCTGGGCCGCCGCGCTGTCCGGATACGCCGTGCCCAGGTGGTCGCGTCCGTAGAGCAGCTTGAGGTAGTCCATCCGCAGCCGCGCCAGCGTCCGGTTCGGCGCGCGCTCGCGCAGGGGCGGGGTGTCCTCGTTGTCGGGCGCCATGCGCAGCACCTGCGACGTGAGGCCCATCTTCTCGCGAAGCCCCTCCGGCAGCGCCCGCGCCGCGCCCAGCACCACCACGCCGTCCGCCAGCTCCGGGAACAGCGCCGCCAGCCGCAGGGCCACCAGTCCGCCCAGGCCCACGCCCACCAGCGCCCGCACGTGCGTGAGCCCCAGGGCGCGCAACAGCGCGGACACGCCGCGCGCCATGTCCAGCACCGTGAGTGGCGGCAGCGACGTGCCCCACGGGGCACCGGTGTGTGGATCCGGCGTCACGGGCGACGTGGAGCCGAAGGGGCTGCCCAGCAGGTTGGGCACGATGACCGGCGTCACCTCCGGATCCAACGCCTTGCCCGGACCGATCAGCTCGCGCCCCCAGCCCGAAGGTTGGAACGCACCGTTCACTTCCGTGCTCAACGCCTGATGGGAGTGGGACAGGTCGTGCAGCACCACCACCGCTTTGCCATCAGACGGTTTCCCGTAGGCCTGCCAGGCAATCTGGGGGCTTCCCAGCAGCTCTCCTTCCTCCAGCGGAAGGGGCACGGTGAACAGGTGGATTCCCTCGGCCTGGGGCACGATGATGCGGCTCATATCATTGCCTGCCCGAACGCACAGGAGCCTGTCGCTTGAAGCGCTACTTCGGAATCATCATTGTCATCGCCCTGGTGATCGTCGCCGCGGTGGCGAGTCACCGCACCGCCTCCGCGCGGGCACACGAGGCGGAGCGGGACGCGGACTTCCGCCGCATCCAGTCCATCTACATGGAGCGCGTGGGCTGGATGCGCTCCAACCCGGATGAGGCCTCCTACCGGGACGAGCTGAAGTCCTTCTTCAAGGCGTACTTCGACGACGTCGACGCGCACATCACGCGCTTCAACGGCAACCCGAAGTTCGACAGCTACCTCGCGGAGCTGGACAAGCGCGCGGAGTCGGGCGGCGAGAAGAAGGACAACCGCGCCACGGACCGCAAGGCCTTCTACGAGTACGCGCGCAAGCAGTTCGACGCCCTGCACGAGGGCCGCTACCGCCCGGTGTGGACCGCCACGGACAAGGGCATGCGCCTGGACGTGGTGTCCAACGACGTGGTGATGGTGATGGGCAAGCCGCAGATCCGCCTGCAGCTGGTGCTCTGGGGCGCGCAGCGCGTGGAGAAGGACGAGGGCAAGGTGAAGAAGATGGTCACCAGCGCCGCGTTCGACACGGTGTGGAAGCTCACCGACGCGAAGGGCAAGCTGCTGGGCGAGATGCGCGGCGGCGACCCGTCGATGAAGATCGACTACCCCGAGCGCCTCATCGCCGAGTTCCCCCCGCAGATGGTGCTGGGCCACTACGACCTGGACCTGCTGCCCTCGGACGTGGCGAAGCTGGAGATGACCATCAACGTCGCCTCGCACGCGGCGTCCGGCGGCAACGCCAACGCCACCTACGTGTGGAAGCTGGACGTGCCGTCGGAGTGGAAGCTGGGCGCCAACGAGACGTGGGAAGGCGCCACGCAGGAGGAGCGGCCGGAGGAGGAGATCGACCCGGCCAAGGCCTCCGCGAAGAAGGGCGAGTAGCCCTTCAGGTCTTCACTTCGCCTCGTCACTTCACGACGGCGAAGTGAGACCCCAGCCGGTACGCGGACAGCGTGCCGGCGTCGTCCAGGAAGTACAGGTTGAGGCGCACGTCGGCCTGGAGCGCGACCAGCCCCACCCCCGCGCGCACCTCCGCGAGCACCTGTCCGCCGCGAGGATCCACCGCGCGCACCACCTCCCCCGCGATGAGCGTCACGTCGCGGGCGGTGCGCGCCGGCAGCGCGGTGATCAGCGGCTCGCCCGCGGCCCCCACGTGCCAGTCCACCTGTCCGGACAGGGCCACGCGAGCGGCGGCCCCGGACGCGCTCGTCACCACCACCGCGCGAGGCAGCGGCGCCAGCGCATAGGGCCCGGGCCCCAGGTGCAGCGCGCGCTCCCAGACCTTGCGCCCCTTCGCGTCCAGGCACACCAGGAACCCGTCCTGCTCGCGCATCCCGGCCAGGAGCACCCGCTGGCCCACCGGCAGCGGCGTGGAGGGCAGGGTGAGGCCCGGCTCGAACGTCCACTGCGCCTCGCCGGTGTGCGCGTCCGACAGCAGCAGCGCATGGTGCGAACCGCGCCCCAGGAGCGCCAGGAAGCGCCGGCCCCACGCCACCGGAGGCCCATGGAAGGGCAGCGGAGAGCGCAGCCGGTAGCGCACCTGTCCGTCCTCCAGGTCCAGGCCGTACAGGTAGCCCGAGTCCGTGGACAGGAGTGCCCGGTGCCCCTGCGTCGCCAGCCACCCGCGCTGCGTGCGCGGCGGGGCCAGGCGCCACACCTCGCGGCCCGTGGCCTCCGCGAAGGCCACCGCCGTGCGGTCCTCCGACAGCGTCAACAGCAGCCCGTCCTGACGCAGGAGCAGCGGCCCCAGGGGGATGCCGTCATGGTCGTGCAGCCACCGCGCGCCCGCGCCCCGGCCGGTGAAGCCGTACACGCGCGCGTCATCCGCCGCCACCGCGTGGCCATCCGCGGAAGCCGCCACGCCCAGCGACGCGGCCCGCCGCCACAGGAGCGCGCCGTCCTTGCGCGAGAACGCACCCGCCAGCCCCGGGGCGCAGTACACCGGCCCGTGCCGGCCCAAGAGCAGCCGCGCCTCCTCCGGCTCCTCCAGCCCGCGCTGCTCCCACAGCTTCTCGAAGCGCAGGCGCCGCAGCTTCCCGGGCACCTTCAGCGGACGGGACTCGCCGCGTGCCGGGGGCGTCTTGCGCTCGCGGGCTTCGCCTTCGGCCTCGGGCGGCTTGTGGGCCCCACGCAGGTGCGACAGCCCCTCGCGGCAGCGCTCCGCCAGCTCCAGGAGGTACGGGTTGGAGGCCTGGACCCGGTGCGCCTCCGCGAACGCGAGGCCCAGCGCCTCCCCCAACTGGAAGAGGGCGGACAGGAGCTCCGAGGGCTCCAGCGCGAACCAGGTGCCGGTGGGCCCCAGCTTCGCCCGTCGTCCCGGAAGGTCCAGCGTCAGCAGGGGGCGCACGCCCGCGGGCTCGAATTCGAAGCGGGCCTCGCCCAGCTCCACGGCCCGCGCCAGCTCCACCGCCTGCCGGGACAGCTCCAGCACCGTGAGGAACGGCGGCCCCTTCGCGCACCACGCCTGGGGACGCCCCGGCAGCGCCAGCCACACCTCGCCCGCGCCCAGCAGCGGCGCCAGCGCCCCGGAGGTGCCCTTCGACGGAGCCTCACGCGAGGCCGGTGAGATGTCCTTCAGCTCGAAGCCGAACCCCGGCACGGACACGGGTTCGATGCGCAGCGGGGTGGGGGGAACGGGGGGACCTTCCGCGTGCGGGGCGGCCTTGCCCAGGCCCCGGAGCGCTTCCTCCAGCTTCCGGGCGGCCGTCGCGGACAGGGCCTTGGGCGCGAGCTTCGTCACGTCCTGGAGGAAGCGCTGGCCGCTCTGGCGGGTGGCCTTCGTCAGCTCCTCGGCGTCCACGCGGATGGGCGGGCGCAGCAGGTGCGCGGGCCGGGCGAGGCTCGCCACCGACAACTCGATGTCCGGGCCGACGCGCCGCAACACCAACTCCAGGTGCGCCTCGGTCAGGGACACCTGTGCCAGCCGCCGCTTCCCGGCGTGCAGGGCCGCCACCGCCTCCACCAGAGCGGGGACGACCTCCGCCAGGGGCTCCTCCACCGCCCCGGACAGCAGGTTCACGCCGTCCAGTTCCAGCGCGATGGAATCGAGCGGGGAAGCTGACGGTTCGCGCTTCCAATGGTGTCCGATGCGAAGACGGGTCATTGACGTTCGTTGACAAGCCAGTTTAGCGGTGGCTAGCATCCGCCGCCCATACGGACCTACATTTTTGTAACCGTTCGGAATTCTTGGGGAATACTCGATGACATTTTACGAGGCCGCGCTCAGGGTACTGGAGAGCGAAGGTCGCCCCCTGCATTTCCTTGAAATCACGGAGAAGTCCATCCAGCTGAGCCTGCTGTCCCACATTGGCAAGACGCCCGAAGTGACGATGCTGTCGCGGCTGGCTGCCATGGCGCGGAGGACGCGGGATCGCAAGGTGATCGTCACGGCGAAGGATACCTTCGCACTGACGGACTGGTCGCTCTCCGAGGATGTCGAGGCACTTGCGCAGACGGGCGTGATGGAGCCGCATCCGGAGGAGGAGCTTCCTCCGCTGCGGCCAGTGGAGCGCCACCCGGAGCCTCGCACGGACAACGTCCGCGCGTCGGGCCGGGGCACGGAGCGCAAGCGCCGCCGGGACGAGGGCGACGAGGAGCGTGCTGGACGCCGCAAGCGCTTCCCGCCACTGCCGGAGGTCGTGTTCGAGATCCTCAGCGAGGCGGAAGCCGGACTGCGCACGGATCAGCTCATCGAGCGCGCCAAGGCCAAGGAGCTGTGCGCCGAGGAGACCACGGTGGAGGCGGTGCTCACCGCCCTGCTGGAGGACAACCAGCGCCGCATCGACGCGGGCCGCCGGCCCCAGTACGCCTTCAACCAGGAGACCGGGGAAGTGTCCCTGGAGCGCGCGGGCGCGCCGAGCGAGGCGCCGCCCCTGGAGCTCCAGGCCGCCTTCGCGCAGGCCCTGGGCATCCCGCTGGAGGGGGGCCGCCCGGTGCTGGGCAAGCCCGCCGCCGCGGGAGAGCCGCTGGTGGACGAGGCCCTTATCACCACCGCGCGCACGGCCCTCAAGGACGCGCGCCGGGCGGTCGCTCGCGGGCTGCGCAAGCGCCTGGGCGACGCGGACGTGGGCACCTTCGAGAAGTCCGTGGTGAAGATGATGCACGGGCTGGGCTTCCGCGAGCTGAAGGTCGCCAAGCGCTCCAAGGAAGGCCCCCTGCTCACCGCGCGCAAGCGCGAGGGCAGCGTGGAGCTGCGCTACGCGGTGCGCATGCTCAAGGGCGCGCCGGGCATCGACCGCAAGACGGTGCAGGAGCTGCGGCGCGACCTGGGCCACTACTCGGCGCAGGTGGGCCTGCTGGTGAGCGCGGGCGAGGTGCGCGGCGACGCGCGCTCCGAGGCGCAGGCCACGGGCTCGCTGGTGATGCTGTGGTGCGGTGACGCCCTGGGCGAGAAGTTCCTGGAGGCGAAGACCGCCGTCACCGTCACTCAGGTGGAGCTGTACGACATCGACGAGCGCTTCTTCGAGGCCGCGAAGCTGGACGCCGAGGAGGCCCAGCGCCGCCGCGAGGAGCGCAAGAGCGAGAAGCAGGCCCGCGAGGAGGGCGGTGGCGAGGTGGAGGTGTCCGCCACCCCCACCACCGACAAGCCCGAGCGCGCGGAGCGTCCCGAGCGCGGCGACCGTGCGGAGCGCTCCGAGCGCCGCCGCGAGCGTCAGCGCGACCGGGCCGAGGCCCGCGACGCGGCCCAGTCCGGCGCCGAGGGCTCCGAGGCCAAGGCCTCACCGGTGGCCCCCGCGCCGCCGGCCGCCGCCGGGTTCACGCCCACGTCGGAAGAGGACGAGTCCGAGGAGGGCGACGACGAGGGTGAGGACGATGACCTGGAGGCCGCCAGCGCCTTCGTGGGTGGAGCCAAGGAGGGCGCCGAGGCCGGCACCGCCGAGGGCAGCGCCTCCGAGCGCAAGCGCCGCCGCCGCCGTCGCCGGGGCCGTCGCGGCCGTGGCACGCGCGGAGCGGAGGGCACGCCCGCGGGTGAAGGCGCCGCTGCTTCCGGTGAAGGCGCGGCCAGCGCGGAGCCGTCCGGTGCCTCCACGGTGGCGGCCATCGCCTCCGGTGAGGGCGAGGGCGCTTCCGGTGGCATCGAGGCCGGCACTGGTGAGGGCGGGGCCACCTCGGGTGGCATCGCCGCGCCGTCGCCGGGTGGCAGTGTCACCGGTGAGCAGGTGGCGCTCGCGGGTGAATCCCTGCCTGTGAGCACGGATGCGTCCGTCAGCCCCGCGCACGAGGAGGCCGCCGTGCCTCCCACCGTGGGCAACGCCTGGCAGGCGGGCGAAGCGGTGCAGTCCCCGCCGGAGTCCGACGAAGCCGCGCGGGCCCGGGCCGAAGCCGCCCATGCCGCGTCCGACGCGGTGACCCCGGTCTCCGCGCAGGCGCTGCCTCCGGAAGAGGCCACCGCCGAGCCGTCCTCGCAGCCCGCGGAAGTCCGCGAGGCGCACGAGGCGCCGGTGTCCTCCCCTGGGACGGAGGGTTCGTCCGAGGGCAACAAGGAGGGCTGATCCCCCGCACGGAATCGGGTGCGGTGGGCGCGGGAGTGTTAGCCTGTAGGGGCCATGAAGCCGGCCCTGCTGCTAACCTCCTGCGTGTTGTTCCTCGGGGCCTGCCGCTCGCAGGCCCCGCGCCATCCGGTGGCGCCGGTGGAGCTGGCCGGGGACACCCTGCGGGACAACGCCCTCCTGGGCTTCGGTCCGGAAGGCGTGCGGGAGCTCTTCGACGACGCGCTGGAGGCTTCCGGCCGCTTCGAACTGGTGAGCGACGAGGCCCCCAAGAAGTCCCGCCCCTGGCGCCTGTCGCTGGACGTGCCCTTCACCCGCGAGGTGCTGAAGGACGGCAACCCGCACAGCTTCGCGGAAGTGGGCGCCAACCTCTCCCTGGAGCGCTTCGGCGGCAACACGCCCCAGCGCTACGAGGTCGTGGGCCTGGGCGAGGCGGCGGTGGAGGAGGACTCGGCGGAAGGGCGGCGGACGGCCATGCGCGCCGCGATGGACAGCGTGCTGCGGCAGGTGACGG
Source organism: Corallococcus aberystwythensis (assembly GCF_003612165.1). Taxonomy (GTDB): domain Bacteria; phylum Myxococcota; class Myxococcia; order Myxococcales; family Myxococcaceae; genus Corallococcus; species Corallococcus aberystwythensis. The sequence continues at coordinate 23,356 of NZ_RAWK01000129.1, forward strand.
AGGCCGCGGTGCTACAGCTCGCCGCGCTGGAGCGCACGGACGAGGCGCTGGTGGCGGACCTCCAGGCCTCCGACTCGCGCATCCGCGAGTTCGCCCTCCGGACGCTCGCCGAGCGCAAGCACCCTTCCGCCGCGCCGCTGCTGATTGAGCGGCTCAAGGACACGAGCGACGCGGAGCAGGTGCGCCGCACCATTGGCGCGCTGGCGGAGATGAAGGCGAAGAGCGCGGTGCCGGCGCTCATCGACCTGGCGCGCGGCCGCGACTCGGGCTTCCTGCAAGAGATCGTCTTCGCGGTGGGCGAGATTGGCGGCCCGGAGGCGGAGGCGTACCTGTACACGGTGGCCCAGGGTCACGACACGCCGTCGGTGCAGGCCGCCGCGCAGCAGGCGCTGGACACGCTCTACGCATCACGTAACCACGCAACCGCGGAGGCGCGTGGCCAGAGCCACGCGGACCCCTAGCGCATGAAGCAGTCGTCCCTGAAGCAATCGCTGTCGATGGTGGGGGGCCTGGCCCTCCTGGCCTCCACGCTGGTGGGCTCCGGGTGCGCGAAGCGCGTCGATGCGGACGCGCGCCCCTCGCCCGAGTCCATTGGCCAGTACTACCCGCTGGCCGTGGGCAACGCGTGGACGTACCGGATTGACGCACGCGACGACAAGCCCGTCACGGTGGAGATCGTCAAGGAGCAGGACGGGTACTTCGTGGACAACCAGGGCGGCCAGCTGACGGTGGACGCCTTCGGCCTGCGCGACCCCAAACGCTACCTGCTGCGCGGCCCGCTGGAGGCCGGACGCGGCTGGAACAACGTCGTGTCCGTGTCCTCCACGGAGCGCTACCAGCTGGTGCAGGTGGGCTTCGCCTGCAAGGTGCCCGCGGGCTCGTTCCCCAACTGCGTGAGCGTGGAGGGGCGCAACAAGGTGGATGCCCAGACGACGCTCGTCAACACGATGACCTTCGCCGCGGGCGTGGGCCTGGTCCGCGTGGACGTGGCCACGGAGCACCAGGGCAAGCGCGTGCCGCAGACGGAGCTGGAGCTCGTCTCCTACAAGCTGGATGGCGCCGGCGCCGCGAAGACGCCCGCCGCGCCCGCCCAGAACTGAAGCGGCCCTCTTCCGTGCAGACGCCCGAGCTCACGCAGGACGCGCGCATCCTGAACTTCCTCGCCGAGGGTGGGGAGGGCTTCATCTCCGGCGAGGCGCTGTCCACCCGGCTGGGCCTGTCGCGCACGGCGGTGTGGAAGCACGTGGAGGCCTTGCGCGTGAAGGGCTACCGCATCGAAGCGGTGCCCGCGAAGGGCTACCGGCTGGTGGGCCGGCCGGACCGGCTGTCCTCGCTGGAGGTACACCCGCTGCTCGCCACGCGCGCGGTGGGCCGCGTGCTGCACCACCACGACACCATCGGCTCCACCAACGCGGCGGCCTTCCGGCTGGCCCAGGACGGCGCTGCCCACGGCACGGTGGTGGTGGCGGAACAGCAGACGGCGGGGAAGGGGCGCAGGGGCCGCGCCTGGGTGTCACCGCCGAACCTCAACCTGTACTTCTCCGCCATCCTGCGCCCGGAGCTGCCGCCGCAGCGCGCGCCGGAGCTCACGCTGGTGGCCGCCGTGGCCCTGGCGGAGACGCTGCGCGAAGCGGGCGCGGACGCCGCCATCAAGTGGCCCAACGACGTCCAGATTGCAGGGCGCAAGGTGGCCGGCATCCTCACGGAGCTGTCCGCCGAACCCGAGCGCGTGCACTTCGTCATCGTGGGCGTGGGGGTGAACCTCAACTCCGGGGAGGAGCACTTCCCCGAGGAGCTGCGCGCCACGGCGACGTCGCTCTCCCTGGCGCTGGGCCGGCCCGCGGCCCGGGCGCCCTTCGCCGCGGCCCTGTGGAACCGCCTGGAGACCTGGCTGGACACGTACCTGGCCACCGGCTTCGACGCGGTGCGCACCCGCTGGAAGGCACTCTCCAGCACCCTGGGCGTGCCCGTCCGGGTGCGGACGGACCGGGGGGACTGGGAGGGGTTCGCGGAGGACATCGACCCCACGGGCGCCCTCATGGTGCGCATGGCGGACGGCCACGTGGAGCGCGTGCTGGCGGGGGACGTGGAGCAGCTGCGTCCCCAGCGCTAGAGTGCGCACGCGATGCTCCTGGCCATCGACGTCGGCAACACCAACACCGTCCTGGGCGTGTACGAGGGCCGGCGCCTGTTGGACCACTGGCGCCTGGAGACGAGCGCACGCAGGAGCGCGGACGAGTACGGCATCCTCGTGCGCCAGCTCTTCGCGTGGAGCGGCGTCGACGCGAGTCAGGTGAAGGCCGTGGCCGTGTCCAGCGTGGTGCCGCCCCTCCAGTTCATCCTGGAGAAGATGAGCGAGCGCTACTTCAAGACGCGCCCCATGTTCGTGGGCCCGGGCGTGAAGACGGGCATGCCCATCCTCTACGACAACCCCCGTGAGGTGGGCGCGGACCGCATCGTCAACGCGGTGGCCGCCTACGAGAAGCACCGCCGCGGCCTCATCGTGGTGGACTTCGGCACCGCGACGACGCTGGACGCGGTGACGCCCAAGGGCGAGTACCTGGGCGGCGCCATCTGCCCCGGCATCAACATCTCCATGGAGGCCCTGTTCCAGAACGCCTCCAAGTTGCCCCGCGTCGAGTTCGCCCGGCCGCCGCACGTGGTGGGCCGCAACACCGTGCACTCCATGCAGTCCGGGCTCGTCCACGGCTACGTGAGCATGGTGGACGGCATGTGCGCGCGCATGGAGGCGGAGATGGGCTTCTCCGCGAAAGTGGTGGCCACCGGGGGCCTGGCCCCGCTGGTGGCCAGTGAATCGAAGGCCATCCAGGAGGTGGACGAGTTCCTCACCCTGGAGGGGCTGCGCATCATCTACGGAAGGAATCACGCGTCATGAGCACCGCCGCCGCTGACCCCAGCATTCCGGCCCCGCCCCCGGGCTGCCCCTTCAACGCTGAATTCCTGCCGCCCAACCTGCGCAAGCACGTGGACCCCAACGCCCCCGTGCCCCTGCGCATGATGGCGGCCAAGTCGCTGGTGCCGCTCAACCCGTCGGACATGCTGGGCGCGCTCTACATGCTCACGTTCGACCCCGACGCGAACGTGCGCGAGACGGCCGCCAAGACGTCCGCGGCCCTGCCGGAGCGCATCCTGGGCTCCGCGCTGCGCGACGAGGGCGTCCAGCCGCCCGTGCTGGGCTACTTCCTGGGCCTGCTCAAGGACAAGGAAGCCTACGCGGAGATGCTCGTCCTCAACTCGGAGACGCCGGACGACGCCGTGGCCAGCGTGGCGTCTTCGTGCAGCCCGAAGGTGGCGGAGATCATCTCCCAGAACCAGCTGCGCCTGCTGCGCAACGAGGGCATCATCCGCGGCCTGTGCGCCAACCCCGGCGCTCCGGTGTCGCTCGTGGACAGCGTCTGCGACTTCGCGGTGCGCAGCGGCCTGGTGCTGGCGGACGTGCCCGCGATGCAGGCCGCCCGGGTGCGCATCTACGGCCCGCAGGCCGCCGCCGCGCCGCCGGATCCGGGCCCCACCGCGGAGGAGGTCCTCCAGGAGCTGGGCACGGAGGCACAGGCCGAGGACGCCGCCCCCATGGAGGAGGGCAAGCGGATGACGCTCGCCCAGCGCATCATGAAGATGTCCATCGCGGAGAAGATCAAGCTGGGCACGCTGGGCAACAAGGAGGCCCGCTCCGCGCTCATCCGCGACACCAACAAGCTCGTCTGCGTGGCCGTCATCCGCAGCCCCCGCATCACCGACGGCGAGGTGCTCGCGTGCGCCGCGAACCGCGCCATCAACGACGACGTGCTGCGCGTCATCTACAACAACCGCGAGTGGACGAAGATGCAGAAGGTGAAGCTCGCGCTGGTGAAGAACCCCAAGGTGCCGCTCACCGTCACCATGAAGTTCCTCAACACGCTGCGCGACGCGGAGCTGAAGGATCTGGCCCGCGACAAGAACGTGCCCGCCGCCGTGCAGTCCTTCGCCAAGAAGCTGCATGAAAAGAAAACGGCCCCCAAGAAGGAGGCCGGGAAGTAGCTCAGGGCTGGGAGTGGGGGGAGGGCGGGCAGCCCGCGCCTTCCCCCGGCCGTCAGGCGGTGCTTCAGGCCGCGGCTTCCTCGTCGGCGTCGTCGCCCACGGAGGTGCCCGGCTCGTCCAGCAGCTGCTGCGCGATGGCGAGCGCCTTCTTCGTCTTCTCGCGCAGCTTCTCGTCGCCCTTGATGCGCGCGTAGAGCTTCGTCACGCGCTCCTCGTTGCGCACCGCCGCCTGCTCCAGCTCGGTGATGCGCGCACGCAGGCCGTCCGCCTCCGTGGCCGCCTGGGCGCTCTGGTTGGAGAGGTCCGCCTGGGCCTGCTCCAGCTGGCCCCGGAGGCCTTCCAGCTCGCCCTGCGCCGACTCCACCTGCGCGCGCAGCCCTTCGGCCTCGTCGCGCGCCGCCTGGAGGTCCGCGTCCTGCTGGGCCACCTGGGCGCGCAGGCCTTCCAGCTCACCGTGGAGCGCCTGGGCCTGCTCCTGGTGCTGATCCAGCTCCGCCTGCAGCGTGCCCAGCTGGGCGGTGGCGCCGCGCGCCTCCTCCTTCGCGGTGGCCAGCTGCTGATCCACGCGCTTGCGCTCCGTGGTGAGCTGCTCCGTGCGCGAGGTGAGCGTCTTGATCTGCGCGTCGCGGCGGTTCAGCTCCTCCTCGGAGGTGGAGGCCTTCTGCTCCAGCTCCAGGTGCTGATCCTTCAGCTCGATGATCTCCTGGTCCTTCTGGTTCAGCTCCGACTTGAGGCGGAGGATCTCCTTGTCGCGCTTGTTGACGGTGTCACGCAGCGCGAAGGTGTCCTTGTCGCTCTTGCCGGTGGTGGTGCGCGACGCCTCCAGCTCCGTCGTCTTCGCCTGGAGCTCGGACTCCAGCGACTGCACGCGCTCCTCGGCCTGGGTCGCCTGGCCGCGCGAGTCCTCCAGCGCGCTCTGCAGCTCCGCCACCTTCGCGCGCAGGTTGCGCAGTTCCGCCAGGTCCGCGGCGGACGGGCCCGAGGCCAGGGGCGTCACCGGAGCGGCGGCGGGG
>NZ_RAWK01000012.1 GCF_003612165.1 Corallococcus aberystwythensis
GAACCAGAGGGCACCCCGGAGCCCGTCCCCTCGGAGACGGAGGCGCCGCCGGACCCCTCCACGCCCGAACCCACGATGCCTCCAGAGGCCACGCCGGCGCCCGCGCCCTCGGGCGTGGACGGCTTCGGCGTGACGATGCTGTACCCGTCCAAGCAGGGCGGTGAGGCGTGGGAGCTCGCGGAGAACGCGACGGCGGACAAGCGCTTTGATCCCCAGGGCACCATCACGCGCAACGCGGACGGCTCCTGGAAGATGAAGAGCACGAAGGTCCGCATGAGCGCCTACCCGGCCACGGGCTACGACGCGAAGCAGATCCCCACGTACGACCGCGACGTGCTGGCGGGCCGCGGCTACATGCAGGCGGCGAACGACTGGAAGAACATCGAGATGACCGGCTTCGTGAAGGTCAACGCGGTGGCCAACACGCAGGACAACTTCGCCTGGTACGCGCGTGGCGGGAAGCACAACGACAACAGCTCCGGCTGCGAGGGCAGCAGCTACAAGGGCGGCCTGCACTACGACGGCCGCGTGCGCTGGGAGAAGGAGACCTGGCACGTGTCCTATGACCAGGCGCCGTACAAGCCGGCCACCTCCGCGCTGAAGGGCCGCTGGGTGGGCTTCAAGGCCGTGATGCACAACGTGCCAGGCGCGAACGGCGCGGAGGCCGTGAAGCTGGAGCTGTACCTCAACGACAACGCCGACAAGGTCTCCTGGACCAAGGTCTACGACATGACCGACGACGGGGCCTGGGGCGGGGATGCCCAGCACTGCGGCGGCTCCGTGGGCGCCATGCCCATTACGTGGGGCGGGCCCATCGCCACGTTCCGCTGGGACAACGCCACGGACGTGGACTTCAAGTGGATGAGCGTGCGGGAGATCCAGCCCTAGGCGGGCCGCACGCCGCATGTCCTGAAAGCATCAGGGGAGGGGGACCTGGCACGGTCCTCCTCCCCTTTTTTGTTCGCGGCCGGACGTGACGTGCGTGGCCTTTCCAACAAGAGGGGCGCGCCGGGGTGCCGCTGGAAAGAGACGCCCTAGCTTCGCAGCCTTGCTGATGCCGGGGCCACGGGCCGCCCGCGCACATCCACTCCAGGGCGCGGCCCTCCCGGCCATGCCCTCCATTCGAGGGACGACGTTCATGCGGATCACCTTCCTGGGTCATGCGGGCTTCGCGGTGGAGACCGCTGGAGCGCTCGTCGTCATGGATCCGTGGCTGACGCCCCAGGGAGCCTTCGACTCCGCGTGGATGCAGCTGCCGCGCAACCACCACCTGGCCCCGCGCGTGAAGGAGCTGCTGGAGACGCCGGGCAAGGAGCGCTTCCTCTACATCAGCCACGAGCACAAGGATCACTTCGACCCGGAGTTCCTGGCCACCATCGCGAAGCGGGACTTCACCGTGCTGGTGCCCAAGTTCCGCCGCTCGGAGCTGCGGGACATCTTCGAGAAGTACGGCTGCAAGCGCGTCATCGCGTGCGAGGACTCGCGCGAGATTCCCATCAAGGGCGGCTACATCAAGCTCTTCGTGTCCGAGCAGGGCACCAACCGCGACTCCAGCGTGATGGTGCGCGGTGACGGGCAGTGCTTCCTCAACATCAACGACTGCAAGATGCACGACCGGCTGGTGCGCGTCATCGCGGAGGAGGGGCCCATCGACGTCTTCTCCGCCCAGTTCTCCGGCGCCATCTGGCACCCCACCTGCTACGAGTACCCGAAGGAGACGTACTCGGCCATCAGCCTGAAGAAGCGCGACAGCAAGTTCGAGGCGGTGGCGCGCGCGCTGGACGTGGTGCGGCCCCGCGCGTACATCGCGGCCGCGGGCCCGGCGGCCTTCCTGGACCCCGCGCTCTACAGCCTGAACTTCGAGGACGTGAACATCTTCCCGCGCGCGCCGGTGCTCTTCTCCTACCTGGAGAAGCGCATGCCCACGCTGCCCACGCGCTACCTGGAGCCCATGCCCGGGGACGTGCTGGACGCGGGCTCGCTGGAGTTCGTGTCCCAGGTGCCGGAGCGCGTGACGACGGAGAACTTCAAGGACTACCTCCAGACGTACGCGAAGGACATGGCCTACGTCTTCCGCGAGCGCCGCCGCAACCTGATGCGCGAGGAGGTGGACGAAATCCACTCCCGCCTGCGCGTGGAGCTGCAGCGCAAGCTGGACCTGCTGGACCTGCACGACCGCGTGGGCATGCCGCTCTACGTGGAGCTGACGGAGGCGCCCACGCGGCTGTTGCGCGTGGACTTCAAGAAGCGCCGCGTGGATGAAGTGACGGAGATGCTCGACAAGAGCCGCTACGCGATGAAGGTGAACGCGAGCGACATCGTGCGCGTGCTGGACCGCAAGCTGAACTGGGAGGACTTCCTCCTGTCCTTCCGCCTGCGCCTGTCGCGCAACCCGGACGTGTACGAGCCCGTGCTGCACGGCTTCCTGGGCGTGGAGGTGGAGGACATCCGCGAGTTCTGCGACGGCATCCGCGCCACGGAGGCCCAGAAGGAGCGCACCGTGGTGGAGGCCGGCGGCAAGCGCTTCTCCATCCAGCGCTTCTGCCCGCACCAGGGCGCGGACCTGGCGGAGGGCTGGGTGGAGGAGGGCCGCTACGTGGTGTGCCCGCGCCACCGCTGGCAGTTCGACCTGCAGAACGGCGGCGGGTGCAAGACGAACAACTCCACGCTCTGCGCGGAGCCCGTCGCCGACAAGCCGGAGGGCGGCAACAAGGTGGACCGCGGCGGCGACAAGGCCCCCGTCGAACCGCCGCGCGTCTGACGCTTCAGCTGCCCCGGTAGGTGGAGAAGCCGAAGGGGCTCAGGAGCAGCGGGACGTGGTAGTGCTCGTCCGTGGCGGTGACTTCGAAGAGCACCTGCACGGACGGGTAGAAGCCCCGCTGGCCCCGGGCCTGGAACCAGGCCCCGGTGTCGAAGGTGAGGCGGTACACGCCGGGCGCGAGCTTCGTGTTCGCGCCCGACAGGTCCTTCACCCGTCCATCCGCGTTGGTGACGCCCCGGGCAATCTCCAGGAAGAGGTCGCCCGTCGTGCGCGCCTCCAGCAGGAGGGAGAGCCCCTCCGCGGGACGGCCCGTGCTCGTGTCCAGGACATGCGTGCTGAGGGTGCTCATGACGCGAGGAGCTTCTCCAGTCGGATGCGGGTGATCTTCGCCTGCTCCCCGGCGGCGATCTTCAGCTCCGCCTCCGGGGTGTTGTGCATGCGGTCCTGGAGCAGCTCCAGCATCTCCGCCGCGCTCTTGCCCGTGGCGCACACGAGGAAGATGAAGCCATAGCGGGACTCGTAGTCCCGGTTGCCCTGGGCCAGCGCCTGCAACACGCCTTCGTCCGCGCCGGCCACGCCCTTCTGTTCCTGCGATGACCACTGCGCGGTGGAGGCGAACTTCTCCCGCAGCTTGGACACGTCGCCGATGCGCGGGTGGTGCGTGAAGGCCTCCAGCCAGTCCTGCGGTCCCGTGCGCGCCCAGGCGTCCACGGCCTCCGCGTACACGTGCTCCGCGTCGCGGAACGGGCGGACGGCCAGCATCCGCTGCACCCACTTCGTGCTGCCGCAGCAGCGGGTGAAGGCCTGGGTGGCCTCTTCCGTCGTGGCGGTGTTCAGGCGCTCCAGCGGTGTGCTCACGCCGGTTCCCCGAAGAGGCGCAGCCGGCTGACGCCGCCATCCGGGAAGATGTTGAGGCGCACGTGGGTGATGGGGCCCACGTCCTTCAGCTCCTTCTCGAAGACGTGGCAGTGATCCGCCTGGAGCTTGGACTGGGGCAGCAGCTCCTTCCACTTCAGGTGCGTCGCGTTGGCGAAGTCCAGGAGCGGCTCCTCCAGGTGGATGCCCTCCAGCGAGCAGCGGTCCGGGAAGTTGCCCTTGAAGAAGTGGGTGTCCACCTCCGCTCGGCGCAGCGTGCCCGCGGTGGCCAGCTTCACGACGATCCAGTCGAAGCCCGGCACGCGCTTGCGGCGCGTCTCCCAGCCCTCGCCCATGTTGGCGGCGCGGCCCGGGAAGATGAGGTTGTCCTTCGTGCCGAAGAACTGATCATTGCACGTGACGACGGAGCCGCCGTTGGCCGCCGCCGCCAGGTCCACCAGCCCCGCCTTCTTGAGGGCGTGCCAGTCCGGCAGCACCTGCCCGTGCACGCGCAGGCGCGCGACGCCGCCGTCCGGGTAGATGTTGAGGCGCACGTGCGTGAATCTCCGCTCGTTTGCCACCGCGAAGAGGTTGCGGGAGCCGCCGCGCAGGCGCTGCTTGGGGACCAGCTCCGTCCAGCGCGACACGTCCTCCGCCAGCGACTCCGGCGTCGGGTCCCCGTCCACCTCGCACGCCTCCAGGGAGGCGTACTCGGGGAAGTTGCCGATGAAGTGGTTGGTGTCCACGTCGATGCCGTGGATGGCGCCGGGCAGGCCCAGCTTCACGATGCACCAGTCATAGCCGGGCACGCGCTTGCGGCGCGTCTCCCAGCCGTCCATCCACTTGCCGCGCTCCGTGTACTTGTCCGCGATGAAGACGCCGCGCCCGGGCTCCAGCATCGCTTCCTTGGGCGCGAAGAACTCGTCGTTGGCCAGCAGGGCCTTGCCGCCCACCTTGCGTGCGGCCAGGTCAATCAGGTCAGCGAAGGCGACGTGCATCGCCCCGGGTGCTTCGGCTTGCATCGGTTGTCCTCTCCCGGACCGCCGGGGCCTATCCGCGCGGCAGCCACTGGCCGATGCGCGGGCCCGTCAGTCCCTCGGTGGCGTCGAAGATACGCTGGCCGCGCAGGTATGTCCTCAACACCCGGCCTTCCAGCTCGCGTCCCGCGTACGGTGTCAGCCGGTGCCGGTGCCGGATGTCCTCTGGCGCCACCTTGAAGCGCGCCTCCGGAGCGAAGACGACGAAGTCCGCGTCCAGTCCCGGCCGGATGGCTCCTTTGCGCCCCGACAATCCGGCCAGCTTCGCGGTGCGGTGCGCCATGCGGTCCACCAGCGCGTCCAGGCCCAGGCCGTGCGCGCGCATGCCCGTCCACACCGCGGACACGCTCAGCTGCAGCCCGGCGATGCCGCCCCACGCGCCGGAGAAGTCCCCGGCCTCCAGCTTCTTGAGCGCGGGCGTGCAGGGGGAATGGTCCGACACCACCAGGTCGATGAGGCCGCTCTTCACCGCGGCCCACAGCCGCTCGCGGTTGGCCGCCTCGCGGATGGGCGGGGCGCACTTGAAGTGGGTGGCGCCGGCTTCAATCTCCTCCGAGGTGAAGGTGAGGTAGTGCGGGCACGTCTCCACCGTGAAGGGCAGGCCCTCCGCCTTTGCCTTCGCGATGTCGTCCAGCGCGTCCGCCGCGGACAGGTGGACGATGTGCACGGGGCCCCGGTGCTTGCGGCACAGGTCGATCATCATCCGGATGGCGTCCACCTCCCACGCGGCCGGGCGCGACGCGAGGTAGCTGGCGTACGCGCGCACGTCGCCCGCGAAGGGCGGCTCGTGGTCCGTCAGCTCCGCGTGGACCAGCAGCGGCACGCCCGCCTTCGCGAGGATGGGCATGGCCGCGTCCAGCACCTCGCGCGTGGCGGCGGGGAACTCGTCCACGCCCGAGTGCACGAGGAAGCACTTGAAGCCCGGCGCCCCCGCGTCGGCCATCGCCTGGAGCTCGTTCGCGTTGCCGGGGATGACGCCGCCCCACAGGCCGTAGTCGATGGCGCACTGGCCGGACGCGGCCTCCGCCTTGGTGCGCAGCGCGGCCAGGGACGTCGTGGCCGGGATGGAGTTGAGCGGCATGTCCACCACGGTGGTGATGCCGCCCGCCGCCGCCGCCGCCGTCGCCGTGGCGAAGCCCTCCCAGTCCGTGCGGCCGGGCTCGTTGATGTGCGCGTGGCTGTCCACGATGCCGGGCAGCAGCGCGTCCCGGCCCAGGTCCACCACGTTCGCGCCCAGGGGCACGTCCACCGTCTCGTGGATGCCTTCGATGCGCCCGTCGCGCACCACCACCGCCGCGGCGCGCGTGCCTTCGGGCGTCACCACGCGCTCACCGCGAAACACCGTCACTCCAGAAGCACTCACGTCTCGAACTCCGTCGTCGCGTAGTCCGCGAGCGCGCGGAAGTGGCGCTCGCTGTCATCCAGGTAGAGCTGCTTCGTGATGCCGCCCACCAGCCGGGGCAGGCTGTACTTCATGCCGGAGATGCTGGCGCCGCCGAAGCCCAGGGAGAGCAGACACCCGAAGGTGTAGTTGAAGACGCCGCCAATCCACGGCGCGCTGCCGGGCTGCTTCTCCTGGAACTCGAAGGAGGGGCCCAGGTACGGGTGGCGCAGGAGGTCCGCGTGCCGCTCGTTCTCCGGCGGCGTGAAGCGGTCCTTCCACAGCGCGATGTGCGGGTGCAGCTCCGCCAGCTCCGGGCGCAGCGACAGGTCCGTGGTGAAGCCGGACGCGATGATGAGGAAGTCGAACGTGTGCGTCGCGTGCGGCGTGCGCACCACGGCCTTGCCGTCCTGCTGCTTCACCTCCACCCAGGGGCTCTCCGCGTGCAGCTGGAAGTGCGGGTGGCGGCGCGCGCGCTCGAAGGTGTCGCGCGGCGGCAGCTGACCCATCTCGATGATCTGCCGGATGAAGCGCCAGCGCTGCGCGTCCGGCAGGTCGCCGTGGTGGCGCAGGAAGCCGGCGAACTCCGCCCAGCGGTAGGGGTTCACGTTGGGCAGCTTCTTGCGGCGGTAGAACAGGTCCACCCCGCCCGCGCCCGCCTCCAGCGCCACGGAGGCGTTGTCGAACGCGGAGGCCCCGGCGCCCAGCACACCGATGCGCTTGCCCTTCAACGCATGGAAGTCGATGGGGTCATGCGTGTGCGCCCACAGCGCGCGCGGCAGCGGCTGCACCTCCGGGGGCGCGTCCCAGCGGCCGGAGCCGTCAATGCCCGTGGCCATCACCACCTTGCGCGCGAGGAGGAACTCCGCCTCGCCGTTGTGCGCGGCGGGGACCTCGAAGCAGTCCAGGTCCGCGCGCCAGCGCAGCGCGCCCGCCTTGGTGCCGCACTTCACGGGGATGCCCAGCACGCGCCGGTACCAGAGGAGGTAGTCCGCCCACAGCTCCTTCGGGATGAGGGCCACCTGCTGGAAGCCCTCCGCGCCGTGCTGCGCCTCGTACCAGGCGCGGAAGGAGAGGTTCGGGATGTTGAAGTCCGGGCCGGTGAGGTACTTGGGCGTGCGCAGGGTGATCATCCGCGCGAACGTCTTCCAGGGCCCGTGGAAGCCGTCCTTGCCGTCGTCCAGCACCAGCAGGTTCGTCACCCGCTCGCGCATCAACCCGAACGCGGCGCCCAGGCCGCTCTGGCCTCCGCCAATGATGAGCACGTCCAGGATGGGGCGGCCATCCGGGGTGGAGCGCGGCGGCACCCAGCTGCGCGCGGGGTAGGACAGGATGTCCAGGTCGCGGCGGAGGGCGTCCTCCAGCGCTTCCAGGCCCTGCGGGGGACGGTACGTCGAGGCCAGCGGGTCGCGGTCGGGCATCGGACCCGAAGCAACCCATGCCCGGATTCCCCATGCAAGGGGGCCCGGCGACAGGGGCCGGGTTCCGGACGGCGGCGTCAGCGGTGCGAGGTGGGCCCGGCCGCCTGGGGCACGAGCAGCTCGAAGCGCACGCGCGCGTTGTCCGTGCGCATCCCCGCGGGGCCTTCCAGTCGGAGCGCGTCGGCGGGCAGCAATCCCTCCCAGACGCGCTGCCCGTCCGCGTACACGGTCAGCACGTCCGCGTCGATGCGGGCCCGCAGCACGTGCGGCTCCCCCGGGGAGAGCTTGTCCAACGGCTCCATGACGCGCGGCTGTACGGTGGAGTAGCCAGCGTTGCCGCACTCGCCGCTCTCGTGGTCGTCCGGGTTGGACTTGAACTGGACCACGATGCCCGCGGACGGCGCGATCCGCCACATGGCGTAGAGGGCGTTGCAGCCATCCCGGGCGCGCAGCTTGAGGCCCACCTGTTCGCGGTGCCGGCCGGACGCCAGCGGAATCACTGGATCGGTGGAGCCCAGCCAGGTGAAGCGCAGCTCCGCCTCATCGCCTGTCGTCTCCGGCACGACCGCGCGCTGGCGGGGCACCTCGATGGCGAACCGCGTCCCGTCCCGCGCCTCCTCCTGGAGGTTCACGAGCTGCCCTTCGGTGACGTGCAGCTGCCGCCGCGTGACCGGGGCCAGGCTGTTCTTCGAGGGTGACGGATCAGCGCGAAGCGCTCGCGTGCTGGAAGACACAGGGGAGTCCATGGGCTTCCTCGTGCTGTTGCAGGCGCCGTGGCTCAGGAGCAGGGCGCCTGCCCACAGCATCAACACCGCCGACGTCCCGAGCGCCACCCACCACCGTTGCCGCGCGTCGCTCATGGGCTCGTGCCTCCCAGCAGCGTCTGGAGTGTCTCCAGGTGCGCGCCCAGGTAGGCCTGTTCCGCCTGGAGCCTCGCCAGCTCCAGCAGCAGGTAGTCCCTGAAGCGGCGCACCTGCCTTGTCTGCAATTGCTCCACCTCGCGCAACTGCCCCTGAAGGTCCGACACCAGCGCGGACACCTCGCCCAGCCGCTGCTGTTCGCTCCGCTCGGTGATGCGCAGCTCGCCCAGCAGCTGGCGCACGCGCCGGGGCGCTCCGTCCACCGCGTCGCGCGCCTCCTGGCGGCGGCCCTCGCGGGCCTGGGCGTTGGCCCGGCCCTGCCACAGGTTGCCCAGGTTGTAGCCCAGCGTGAGCTGGCCGAAGAGGGGCGTGTCCTGGTCCACGTCGAAGACCTCGTCGTAGCCGCCTCGCACGCTCAGGCGCCACGCGGACGCCGTGCGCAGGCCGCCGGACAGGACCTCCACCTGATCATCCGCGGCCTCGAAGGCGCTGAGCAGCGCGTTCAAGGTCTGTCCTTCCGGCGGTGTGGGTTCGAGCGCCAGCTGCTCGCGGGCCTGGGCGGTGTCGCGCGCGAGCGAACGCAGGTGATCCAATCGCACCTGCACCGCGTTGAGCTCCTCCAGCGTCGCGCCGCCGTCGCGCAGGTCACTGCGCAGCTGGGCCACCAGCTCTTCCGCGCGGGGCAGGGAGGTGGCCAGCGCCCGCGCGCGTGCGTCCAGCGCCGCCGCTTCGCCCAGCCGGGAGCCGTGCTCCACGGCGCTCTGGAGCGCGGCGAGCGCCTGGTAGCGGCGGCACTCGGCCTCCGCGCGCGAGCGCAGAGTGCGGCCCCGGTAGAGGCCCACGAAGTCGTAGCCCAGCCCTGCGGTGACGCGCAGCTTGGGCGAGCCCAGCGGCATGTCGTCCGAGCCGCCCATCGCGTCACCCGCGTTCACCGCGCCGACGCTGGCGAACACCTCCGGCGCCAGCTCCAGCGCGGCCAACGCGCGCGAGGTTCCGCGCACGCGCTCGCAGTAGCCCTTCGCGAGGTCGCCCTGGGCCCGCACCGTCCCCGCTTCTTCCGCCGCCGGGGCCATGCCCGCCCACAACCCAAGCCCCAGCAGGGCTCCTCTCGCGAGGCTCGTCCGCATCCTCCGCTCCCTTTCGTGTTTCAAGATGGGGCTCACAGCATCAACGGGGGATGGCCCAGGTGAAGCAGCGGCTCTCGCGCGCTTGGCGCGTCCCGAAGCTGGAGTTCCACCATCACGCCTCGCAAGTGGTACTGGCGGATGGGGTGCTGCTGGGACACCTCGCCCTCCAGCACGGGGCCCACCACGCCCACCTCGCGGCACCAGAGAATCTTCAGCGCGCAGGTGTACAGCGGGGTGCCGGCGCGGGCGTTGGGCAGGTTCTCGTAGGGCACGAAGGCCACCGTGAGGTTCTGCTCCAGCGCCTTGAGGTACGGCGAGCCATGCACCACCTGGAGCAGGTGGTTGAAGCGGCGGATGCGGTCATCCAGCGCGCGCACGTCCTCCTCCAGGGTCTTGCGCTGCGCCTGCGCCCGGGCCATCACCAGCACCGACTGCGTGTACTCCCGCTCCAGCAGCAGCGTGTCCGTGGTGAGGCCCTCGGCGGTGTCGTCGCGGCCCAGGCCGTTCTCCGCGGCGGTGAGCCCCGCGCTCTCGCGCCGGAGCGTGTCCAGGCGCATGTCCAGGTCCACCGTCTCCTGCGCCAGCGACAGGTTGCTCTGCGCCATCTGCGCCAGGTGGTGGTTGGTGGTGAGCACGTCCTCGCGCTCCATCAGCTTCGCGCCGTAGAGCGCGTTCGTCCGCGTGCGCGCCAGGCCGCTGTACGCGCGGTTGGACTCGGCGATCTCCCCGCCCGCGCGCAGGTACTCCTGGCGCAACGCGGACAGCCGCTTCGCCAGCCGGTCGCGAGAGCGCTTCTCGCCTTGGAGCGCCACGACGAAGCGCTGCTGGAAGGACTGCTCCGTGGCCACGGTGCGCTCGGCTTCCCGGAGGCGGTCGGAGGCTTCGCGGCGCCGGGCCATCAGCCCATCCCGCTCCGACTCCTGCTGCGCCGCCTGCGCGTTGAGCGCGAGCACGTTGGGGTCGGTGGGGGACAGGATGGTGGGCGCCGCCCAGCTGCTGCTCGCCAGGAAGAAGCCCTGCACCGCGAGGAATGACAGCAGGCCCAGGAGGATCAGCGCCAGCAGCACCGACCCCATGAACTTGTAGGCGGACACCGCGACGGAGTTGAGCCGGTTGGCGACCTGCTGATTCATGACGGGGTTCCCTCGCCTGCGGAGTTGGAGGTGAGCGGGGCGGGGGAGGGCGCCTGGGCCGGCGTCGGGCTGCCGCGCGTCTCCCAGCTCCCGGAGTCGAGCGTCAGGAGGGCCAGCGGCGTGAAGAGCGCGTACGTCACTGGCATGAGCAGCGCCATGGGCAGGAAGCTCACCGCGGGCACGCGCCGGTCCTCGGGCAGGTAGCGCGTCTCCAGCCGGTAGATGAAGCCCAGCAGGCCAATCACCAGGAAGTGGAACGCGAGGATGTCCCAGAACTCGCCGTTGAGCATGTTGTGGACGATGACCACCGGGTACGCGAGCAAGAGCGCCAGCTGCGACACGTAGTGCACGGTGATGACCGGGTGCAGCCGCCACGCGTGCGACAGGCCGCAGATGAGGTCCACCAGGTTGGAGCGCCGCCACCGCAGCTGCTGGCTGAAGTAGCCCGCGAGCGTGGACGGCGCGGCGGTGAAGCAGTACGCGTCCAGCGTGTAGACCGTCTCGTAGTCGTGCTTGACGATCTGCCGCGTGAGGAAGCGGTCCTCGCCGTACTTGATGGGGATGCCCGCGATGGCGCGCGCCTCCAGGATGGGCTCCAATTCCAGCAGCACCGAGCGGCGGTACGCGGTGAGACAGCCGGACAGGCACATCACCTGGCGGAACGAGCGCTCCAGGTCCTTGAGCCACTTCTGGGCGAAGTGGAACTTGATTTCAATCATCCGCGTCAGCCAGTTCTGGTGACGGTTGATGACGAAGGTGCGTCCACCCACCGCGGCGACGTTGGGGTGCACGAAGCGGCGGATGAGCTGCCGCACGGCGCTCTTCTCCACCACCACGTCGGAGTCCACGGAGACGATGATCTCCGCGCCTTCCGCGGCGCGGACGCCCCGGTTGATGCCCTTGCGCTTGCCCATGTTCTCCGGGTTGCGCATCACCCGGACGTTGGGGTGCCCTTCCGCGGCCTTGGTGGCCCACGCGACGCTGTCATCGCGCGAGCAGTCATCCACGACGATGATCTCGGTGAGCTCGCTGGGATAGTCCTGCTCCAGCAGCGCGCGGACCGTGTGGTAGATGCCCTGGCCTTCGTTGAACAGCGGAACGACGATGGCGACCTTCGGGCGGTAGGCGTCATCCACCCGTTCGAACCGCCGCCCCTTCAGCCGCCTCAAGAAGGGGCCCAGGATGTAGCGGTTCATCAACACGACGATGAACAGCAAATGGATGGGAAACAGTTCCATCGGTACCGCGCGCCCCCTCACGCCCCGGAAGGGCCCCGGGAACCTCCCGGAGCCCTTCCTTCCGTCCCCAAGACGGCCGCTCCACCCTTGTGAAGCGCACGGAAGGTTGGGGTGTCTCGCACGTCCCGCCAACTGACCGGGACCGGTGGGCCGCCCGGTGATGGAAACCGGGCGGCCCGGGGCCTTCAGCGCGGGATCAGAACGTCCGGAGGACCTCCAGGAGCGAGTACTGCGAGCTCATCCGCCTGGAGAGGGCCTTCTGGCCCAGGTGGCTCACGAACACGTCGACGAAGAAGGCCTCCCCGCCCACGTTGACGACGTTGAAGGCGTGCGCGACGTTCGCGTCGCTCTTGAGCGTCCCCACGACGATGCCCCGGGCGCCGCTGCCCCATCCCTCCACGGTGCTGATGAGGGCCTTCTTGCTGCTCTGCGCGACGAGGTTCGTCTCGAAATAGGCCTGCACGAGGGTCGTGGACATGGGGCCCCGGGCCAAGGGCATCATGGGCGCGCCGCTCATGGTGGACTCGAAGGCGATGGCCGTATAGCCGCAGTTCCTCGCGCACGCCCCCGCGCGCACCTGGATGGCCACGGACGTCACCTCCGCCTGGACCTCCGCCCGGGCGGCCCGGACCGCTCGCGAGGTCCCGGCGATGCTCGTGGGAGCCGGCAGCAGCAGGCTGCCCACGAAGCCGACCGCCGAACCGCCGCTGTAGTAGCCGGTGTTCTCGTTGACGGAGTACCCCATGGCGTTGCGGATCGTGCGCGTCGGGATGAACCAGGCGAAGCCGTCCCCGAATCCCGCGGACGCGCTGGCGATCTTGTCGTACGTCGCGTTGAGGGAGCTCTCGATCGCCTTCGCGCCCTCCTGGGTGTTCGCCAGTGCGTCGATCAACGCCGACAGCGGGGCTCCTGTCGCCGCGAACGTGTCGTAGTTGAAGGAGCCGTCCGTGAAGACCAGACCGCTCACCGCCATGGCCTCCAGCATCATCGTGCGGCCCAGCACCGTCTTCGGCCCGGAGAGCGTCGCCGAGAAGACCGCGCCGGGCGTGGGCGGAGGCCGGCTGGCGGCCCGGGGGCTGGGGGCTGGGCCTCCGCCTCCGGACTGCGTCTGGGAGGGCAGGTAGATGCGCGGGTCGTTGATCTCCGACGGCCCACCGCCCGGGAAGCCGCCGCCTCCCCCGGGGCCCTGGCACTCCCGGCCGATGCACCCCGGATCCATGCCCGTGGGGTCGGACGCGTTCTGCGGATCGTTGTGCGCGAAGGCGTAGGGGTTGGTGGTGGCCGCCGTGCGCGGCACGACCAGCGGATCCCGGCTGAGGAACCGGCCGATGACCGGGTCGTAGACACGCGCGCCCAGGCTCACCAGCCCGAACGCCGCCAGCGCCTGGCCGTCGTTCCACTGCGTGCTGGTGTAGAGCGTGGAGCCCGGCGACGCGCTCCCGGTGGAGGACGCCGCGCCGAAGGGCTGGTAGCTCACCGCCTGCACGAAGGCGCCGTTGCGGTCGGTGTAATGGCGCGCGCCGCGCTGCTCGCCGAAGCCGAAGACCCAGTCCTGCCCCGGCCCGCGCCGGCTGGCGACGATGCCGCCCGGCCCCGGGATGTTGCGGGTGATGAGCGACACGGGCTGGCCGTTGACCACCTGCTCCCGGCGCTCCAGCGTGCCGCCCAGGTGCCACTCGTGGCGCGCGTCCACCGCGCTCACGCCGCGCAGGTCCAGCTCCTGCATCTCCCCCAGCGCGCCGTAGCGGAAGGTGGCGTCGCCGGTGAGCTCCGTGATGGAGCGCAGGGCGCCGGAGGGGTAGTAGCCCAGCTGGCGCGTGCCGGTGCGCGTGGGCATCTGCACCACGCTGCCCAGCGCGTCGTGCAGCACCTTGCAGGCCGTGGCCGCGGGCGTGGCGGTGCTGTACTCGATGTTGCACACCCGGTCGCGGTTCGCCGCGCGGTAGCTGAGCGCAGCGTCGAGCGTGCCCGACACGTCGTTCTGCCGGAGCACGTTGCCCAGCGGGTCGTAGCCGAACGTCCAGTTCATCTGGGTCTTGATGCCCCAGGTGCGCTTGGACGACGCGAGCCGGCCCAGGGCGTCGTAGGTGTGCACCGTGGCGGGGCCGCTGGTGGCGCTGTCGGTGAGCTCCTCGCGCCCCTTCTCGCGTCCCATGGGGTCATAGGCGGTGTAGACGGTGCGCCGCGCGCCCTGGGGCGTGCTGATGCGCGTCTCGCCCAGCACCCGGCGCCCCAGGTCGCTGAACTGGGCCGCGTATTCCACCACCTCGCCGAACTTCGCCAGGCGCACCCGGCCGAACGGGTCAATGGTTTGCGCGCTGTAGAGTTGCTTGCCGGTGTCCGTGGTCACCGTGCGCAGGCGGCTGGCCGTGTCGTAGGCGTAGCCGACCTCCTCGTAGGCGTAGTCCGTGTCCGGCAGGTAGAAGCCCAGGGCCGTGAGCGAGCCGTCCGCGCGCACCCGCGACTTCTCCACGTAGGTGAAGCCCGCGCTGTCGATGTACGTGCGCGCGTTCGTGTGGCCGTAGGCGTCGTAGCTGTAATACGCGCTGCCCGTGGGGGACGACACCTTGGCCAGCCGCCCCAGCACGTTCGTGGGCGTCACCATGGACGTGGGGCTCAGGCCGACGTCATAGAAGTAGTCGTGCTTCGAGTCGGGCACCACCTGGCCGTTCGTCAGCTCCTCCTGGTGCTTGATGCGGCCCAGGGCGTCGTAGGTGTTGAGCAGCCGGTGGGCCGCGATGGGCAACACCGTGGTGTCCGACCAGCTCACCTCCACGGGCTCCCCCCAGCTGCTGTGGCGCAGGGTCTGCACGGCGCCCTCCGGTTCCTGCCACTGGAGCAGCTGGCCGAAGGAGTCGAACGACCACGTCCACCCCACGGGGCCGGTGAGCGCGGCGGGGTCCAGGTAGCGCGTCATCCCGGTGGGGCGCCCCAGCCGGTCCTGCGTGAACACCGCGTGCTCCAGGCGGACGCCGGCCTTCAGCGTGGAGCGCGACACCAGCCGCCCCAGGGCCGTCATCGTGGCGGTGCGCACCACGTCCGCCTGGGGGCTGCCGGGCAGCAGCGACGACGGGTCCTGCGTGCTCACCGTCTCCTGGCTGTTGGCGAACGTGCGTGTGGTGCACGCGAGGTAGCGCTCGGCGGTCTCGTCCGTCGCGCCCACGGCGGCCTGGATGCCCCGGGCCCGCACGGTGCACGACGGCATGCCGTCCGCCAGGAAGAAGGACGTGGTGCCGTAGGCGGTCGCGCCCGCCTGGGACGCCGGATACGGGTCGGCCTGGAAGCGCACGCGGCCCAGCCCGTCGTAGACGCGGGCGCCGGTGATCATCACCTCGTTCGCGTAGTCGGTGCCCAGGGGGACCTCCGTGCGGCGCTCGCGGCCCAGCTCGTCCAGGAACACCGTGGCCGTGGTGGCGGGCGCGCTGGCCTCCGTCCCCGGCGTCACGGGGTCGCTGAAGATGCGCGCGGCCATGCGGCGCCCCAGCGGGTCCGTGCCGCTGAAGCCCAGGTAGCTCGTGGTCATCAGCACGCCCAGGCTGCCCCCGGGAGGCGTCACGGTGGCGCGCACGGGGCGGCCGTAGCCGTCGTAATCCGTGCCGGACCGGGTCTGGTTCTGGTCCAGCACGCTCACGGGCGCCAGGCTCACCGGGTCCAGCGTGGTGGTGGTGACCAGCGCCGGCAGTCCCGTGGCGTCCACCCGCTGGGTCACCGGCATGAGGCCGAAGGCGTCGTAGGTGAGCGAGGACACGCGCAGGGCGCCGTCCTCGCGCTCCGTGGTGACGGTGACGGGGTTGCCGGTGACCGGGTTGTACGTGGCGTCGTTCACGCGCACGGAGTCCAGGTACGTCCCGGTGATGACGTTGTAGCGGTCGCGGGTGCGCGAGGTGTTGCGGCCCTCGGACACGCTGCCCGCGGGCAGCCCGTCATAGAGCCAGGACTCGGCGGCGTAGGTGACGTAGGGCGTCTTGTCGCAGTACCAGTAGCGGCGCGAGCGCGGCGCATCCAGCCGGCGCGCCGCCGTGCCCACGGGCGTGGCGTACACCGTCTCCACGCAGAGGTCGTCGTCGGAGCGGTTCACGTCGCCGCGGTACAGGACGTTGAGCACCCGCCCGTAGTCGTCCACGGCGCGCACCTCCGCGCCGGTCCCCACGTTGGCGGTGGAGGGCGGCGCGGCGGTGCCCCGCCAGGTGCCGCTGCTCTTCGTGTACAGGAAGCCGTGCGCGGAGCACAGGTCGAACGCCGTGGCGGAGGTCTCGCTGTCCTCGAGTGACACGTCGAAGTCCAGCGGGGCGATCATGTCGATGCAGTCGTGCAAGTTGATGTTCGGACGGCGCGTCTCCTCGAAGAGCTTCGCGTCCCATTCGACGTGCGTGGCGTTCACCCGGCGAGAATCGTTGGCCACGTCGACGGAGAGCAGCGGCCACGGGTCCGTGTTCTGCACCGTGAGCTGGGTGATGTCGCGCACCCGGCCCGCGAGGCCCTGGCGGAGGAAGCGCTCCGCCTTCGTCGTGGCAAAGGGGGCGGGCAGGGGATACGTGTCCGTGACCGTGGCGAACCCGTTGTAGATCAGCTGGGCGTAGAAGCCCTGCTGCGCCGGGGGCGCCAGCGCCGTGGAGCGCGTGGAGATGGAGCGCTGGTAGCCGGCCAGGGTGAACGCCTGGAGCGCGGAGTCATAGACGAGCTCCGCGCCGCCGTAGGCATAGCGCGTGGCGGACAGGGTGCCGCCCAGGCCCTGCGTGCCGGTGGTCTCCACCGACGTGACGACGATCTCCGGGAAGGGCACCTGGTGCTTCGTCAGGGTGTCCTCCTTCGCGGAGCGGTAGCCCACGGTGGTGAGCGCGCCGTAGCCGTTGTCCACCGTGACGATGCGGCCGGCCTCGGGCTTGCCGGGGAGGCTGCCGCCGACCAGCGGGTACACGTCCAGGTTGGTGCCGTTGAGCTTCACGATCTCCGCCCGGCCGTCCCCGTCCAGGTCGTAGAGCCCCTCGAAGGTGCCGGACCGCGTGCCGTCGCAGCGCTCCCTCGCGTTGGACATGAGGAAGTTGATCCCGGTGGTTTCGATGGGGACGGGCGCGGTGAAGCCCGTCCCCGTGCCCACCGCCACGGTGGAGGGGCCCAGGTAGTCGAGGATGCCGTCGCCGGTGACGTCGCGCATCGTGTTCTGCAGGCCGGCGACGAACGGCGTGGAGCCTGGCGCGTCGGGCTCCGGGGTGATGCAGTCGCGCTCGTAGTTGCTGAACTGGGTGTTGAAGCCGGGCATCTTGATCCACACGCTGGCGAAGCCCCGCCCCGTTCCCAGCATGGCGATCCCCGAGCTCACCCGGTCCAGCAGTCCGTCACCGTTGACGTCCGCGAACCCGCAGCCGACGCCCTGGAAGTTGCCGGACGACGCCCACGACCCGACGCCGCAGCTCGTGCCGCTCAGGATCGTGATGGGGGTGGAGAAGGCGCGGGAGAGGCTCGTGCTCATGCGCAGCCCCTGCACGTTGAGCACCGCCTCGACGGTATTGCCCTCCTGCTGGGTCGGCCGGATGAACACCTTGTGAGAGACGTTGATGACCTGGCCCGGCTGCGCGCCCTGGGTGCTCGGCTTCGGCGCCTCGACCATGGCCACCGGTGACGAGTTGAAGACGAGGTCCGGGAAGCCATCCCCGTTGACGTCCTGCAGCTCCCACTCGGTGAGGGTCACCTCGTTGCTCTCGAGGACCTGGTTGGGCCAGTTCTGGCCGCACTCGCCGGCCTGGAAGCCCTGGAGGTACGCATCCCAGGTCCCGGTGGTCCCGTTGAAGCGCCAGCAGTAGCCGAGGGTGCGGTTGTAGCCGGTGAAGCGGCTGGAGAGCGGCACGTAGTCGTCCCGCACGTCGAGCCCCCGGCTCCTCAGGGTGGCGTACACGTCCGCGGTGTTGATCTCCCGCCGCGCCCACTTCACCCCCGAGGGGCCGGTGCCGGGCGTGTTGAGGTAGACCACCCACTTGCCCGGGGCCTCCGCGGCGTCGACGACGTCCACCCGGCCGTCGCCGTTCATGTCCAGGGCCTGGCGCCACACCTTGTCCACGTTGACGTTGCTGGCGTTGTGGTTGAACCGGTTCTGGGTGGCGCTGCGGTGCTCGAACGCACCCGAGGCGAAGGTGACGTCCGCGAGCTGGGCGGTGGTGGCGCCCAGCGTGGTGGAGCCCCCGGCGCCGGGGCGGTTGGAGGCCACCCACAGCTTGTTGTCCTTCTTGAAGACCAGCTCCGGCCGGCCATCCCCGGTGACGTCGGTGAGGCTCTGCCACGTCGTGGAGCCCAGGCTGGAGGCGAAGGGCGGGAAGAACGCGCTGTCGCGCGCGGTGCTGGCGATCACCGTCGCGTCCGCGCCCGTGGGCATGGGCAGCGACTGCGTCTTCGCGAAGAGCAGCTTGCCGTTGGTGGTAGCGCTCCCGTAGGTGAACGAGGCCACCGGCACCGGCACGGACGCCTCCGGCGTGCCCTGGCGCCCGGTCATCCGCACCGAGCCCAGGCGCGGCTGCTGCGTGTCCGCGTCCGGCGAGTACTTGAAGGCGTACGTGCGCAGCGGGGTGAGGGCGCTGGCGCAGGTGGCCCGGCTGCCCACGGCCACGGAGTCCAGGGTGCGCAGGCGCGCCAGGACCCGGTCGCCCATCACCGACAGCGCCAGGGGCAGGGGCTGCGGCGCGCCGTACGCGAGGGTGACCTCGTGCTTGTAGCAGCCCTCCTGCGGGTGGGGGTTGTAGCGCACGCGCACCAGGTCCACCGACACGCCGTTGCCGTAGTCGCGGTTGTCCGCGCTGGCCCACGAAGGCGTGCCCACCGCGTAGTCCAGCTTCACCACGGAGTTGCCCGGTCCGCGGATGGTGTCCAGCAGCCAGAACCCCGTCCCCGCCAGCTCCGCGGGCTCCACGAAGGTCCAGGTCTGCCCCTGGCCGTCGTACATCACCCAGGTGCCGGACTGCTCCAGGAGGGAGACCTCCGGGGCGTCCCGGCGCGCCACCCAGCGCGTGCCCTGGGGCACCAGCTCCAGCACCTGGCCCTGGAGCGACAGCAGCACCTGCTCCCGGCCCTTGGGGGGCGTCATGGGCGACGTGTATGGCTTGCGGCGCGCGAACGAGGTGTCCCGGCGCACGTAGGAGAACGGGATGTCCCAGCCCAGGCCCACCGCGCCCACGCCCCGCGCCCCCGACACGATGGACAGCGGCAGCGGCACGCCCCCGCGCGCGGGCGGCAGGTCCAGCGGCACCGACGCCGAGAACCCGCCCGACGCGTTC
The DNA here is from genome assembly GCF_003612165.1 of Corallococcus aberystwythensis. GTDB lineage: Bacteria > Myxococcota > Myxococcia > Myxococcales > Myxococcaceae > Corallococcus > Corallococcus aberystwythensis. The sequence continues at coordinate 19,076 of NZ_RAWK01000012.1, forward strand.
ACCATCCCCGGCTCCGTGCCGGTGTCCGAGACGCGCCCTCCGTAGTGACCGCCGGTGGGCGCCAGCTGCGCCGCCCCCATCCCCGGCCACAGCGCCAACGCCAGACCCATGGCCATGCCCAGCCATGAGCGCGAAATCATCCGTCGCATCGATACCCCCTCGGGTACGTCCTGTGTCTTCGCCCCAACGACGAAGCCCCGAGGGGGTAATTACCGGAAAAGCCGTCTAGCTGGAAGATTCCCCAAAGATTGGAATTGCGACGCGATGCGTGAGGAGGCTCCAGAAGCCTCCAAGGCGGGAGGCGTGCTTCAGGTGCCGGCCAACCTCACCGTCACCGGCAGGGCGAAGGGCGGGCCGTCGCTGGTGCAGTTGACGTTGTAGTTGCCGGTGAAGGTCGCCGTGACCGCCGCGCCCGCGGAGGCGCGGCCGCCCGTGCCGCCGGTGATGGACAGGGAGAAGGAGCACTCCAACTCCGGGTCCTCCGGAATGGGGAAGGTGCAGGTGCCCGGCTTCATGCTGAAGGTGTACTCGCCCGTCATCGTCGCGGTGAGGTCGCACTCGAGGGGCGGGAGGGCCACGGTCAGCCCATTCCGGGTGCTCGCATCCTCGGTCAGGACGAGGCTTGTCTGGATGGGCTCCGGGGTCTCGGGAGAGCCGGGGATGGTCATCGTCATCAGGACGGGGTGCGTGCCCGTGACGTTGGAGCGCGTGTACTCAATCTGCGCGGGGTCCTGGGCGTCGTCGTCATCCCCGCCGCACGCAGCGCAGAAGAGGGAGAGGGCTGCGACGGACGTCAGGGCGAGGCTGCGGAGCATGGGACGGGACCTCTGGGGTGGGCAGTGAAGATTGAACGGCGAGGGATCAGGTGCCCTCGAGCTTGATGAGCACGCCGGTGAAGTAGGGCTCGGAGGAGTCCGCGCAGCGCCGGGTGTAGCTGGCGTTGAAGGTCAGCCCAACCCTGCCGGCCACGGGGTCGCGTCCGCCGGAGCCCTCGTTGATGGCGAGCACGATGGTGCAGCTGGACTGCTGCTCATCGTGCGGAGGAACGACCAGGCGACAGGAGCCCGGGTTCAGGTCGAAGGTGGACGAGCCCGTCATGGTCGCGGTCAGGTCGCATTCAAGAGGCTTGATGGAGACGCGCAGCTTGTCCCGCGAGCCCGTGTCCACGGCCAGCACGACCGAGGCCTGGCCGGGAAGAAGCGCTTCGTCCGCCGGCTGAGCGCCGGACATCGTCATCGTGACGGGATAGGAGCCTGCGACACCGTAACGCGTGTCCTGGGTCTCCCCGGGATGGATGGGCTCTTCCTCCGCTCCGCACGCGGTGCAGAGGAAGCCGAGGGCAGCGGCGGACATCAGGGCCAGCGGACGGAACATGGGACGGTGCTCCTTCGTTGCATGGGGATGCGGCCCGCGCCTCGTGACGAGCCACGGCTTGTGAAATTCAAACGCTCAATGCCCGGGGCAGCGCTGATGCCAGCGTCAGGTCGCGCGCGAGTTCCGCCTCACGCGCCTGACGTTGGGCGGGTGTGGCGAAGGTAATGGCCGCCAGGGATTCCGTCGCGGCGGCGGCGATGCGGTCCACCCCGTCGCGGGAGATGACGCCCGCGTGGAACGCGTCCACCGCGGCGCCCACGTACGTGTCGAAGAAGAAGACGTGCTGGGCGCGCCACTCGTCGCGCTTGGGCCTCGGCGTTTCCACCACGTCGTGGATGAACACGGCGCGCACCGCCTGGGGCAGGGCCGCGCGCATCCGGGCGCCGAACTCCACGTCGCCCTGGCCGCTGTCGCCCACGAACACGAATCCGTATTCGGGGAAGAGGCGCGCGTACTGTTCGAAGTTCTCGAACTTCTTCTGCGCGATGCGCGTGTTGCCCAGAAGGTAGAAGAAGCTGCCGGAGAGCATCACCGCCAGCGGCACGCCGCGCTTGCTCAGCGAGTCCAGCGTGGCGTTCTCGATGAGGCCCAGCGGATCCTGCGGACGGGCGCTCACGAAGACGAGGTCGCCCGCGCGGCCCGGGATGATGCCCGGCCCCCGGTCCAGCTCCTGGTAGAACGCGAGCACGCCCGGGTACACCGTCTTCTTCGGGTAGCGCGGGTCCACCCAGTTGGCGAAGAACGTGTCGTCGATGTCGCTCAGGACCTTGTTCTCCCCGCTGGGGACGGCCTGGGCCTCGCGCTGGAAGTGGGCGAGCACGTGCTCACGCACCGCCACGTCGTCCATGTCGTCGAACACCAGCTTGTGCAGGTCGTGGTACTCGCCGCCCGCCTCCAGCAGGTTCTTGAACCCGGTCAGCTCCCGGCCCTTCAGCCCCAGGAACAGGTCGCGCAGCCTTGTTTCCGCCTGCCCGCGCGTGGCGCCCTTCTGGAGCGCGGTGGCCAGCGACGCGCGCACCGGCAGGGACAGCTCCGCGGCCCGGCGCGCGCACAACAGGTCCAGGAGCGCGGTGTGATGGTCGGGGCCCATCATCCGGTCGTCCAGGTCCGACAACAGCCGCACCAGGTCCACGTTGGACAGGAGGAAGTTCAGCTCCTCGCTGGTGGCGCCCTCCAACAGGTCCAGGATGCGGCGCTCGTCGTCGCGGTCCGTGTGGCCGGTCATGTCCCGGCGCAGCGCCTGGAGCTTCGTGGTCGCGGTGGACAGGTCCATGCGTGTGTTCCCCCTTGCCGTTGGACCGGGAAGCCTACGCGCCCGGTGAGAGGCCGGACCAGCCCCCGTGACAGGCGCGGCGGTTCCTGATTGCCTGCACGACATGACGGTGTCTCCTTTCTCCACGCCCCTCGACCTGCGCCCCGACGAGGTCCATGTGTGGCTCGTCGAACCCGAGCGCATCGACGACCCGCGCCTGCTGGAGGCCTACAAGGCCCTGCTGGACCCGGGCGAGCGCGAGCGGCAGCGGCGCTTCCACTTCGAGCGCCACCAGCGCCAGTACCTCGTGTCCCACGCGCTGGTGCGGCTGACGCTGTCGCGCTACGCGCCCGTCGCGCCGGAAGCCTGGCGCTTCGTCCCCAACGAGTACGGCCGTCCCGCCATCGTGGGGCCGGTGGGCCAGTGGCTGCGCTTCAACCTGAGCCACACCGACGGCATGGCCCTGGTCGCGGTGGGCCGGGACGTGGACCTGGGCGCGGACATCGAGGACGCGGAGCGGCCGGGGGAGACGGTGGAGATCGCCGACCACTACTTCGCGAAGACGGAGGTGCAGGCCCTGCGCTCGCTGCCGGAGGAGCACCAGCGTGCGCGCTTCTTCGAGTACTGGACGCTGAAGGAGGCCTACATCAAGGCGCGCGGCGCGGGCCTGTCCCTGCCGTTGGATCAGTTCGGCTTCGACCTGGTGCCGGGGCAGATGCCGCGCATCTCCTTCGACCCGCGCATGAACGACTTGCCGGACGTGTGGCAGTTCATGCAGCACAAGCCGTCCGCGCGGCACCAGGCGGCGGTGGCCTTCCGCAGGCCCCGGGGCGGGGCGCTCTCCGTGCGCTGGCAGCACACCGTGCCGCTGTCCGGGGACATGACCCCGGTCATCAAGACGGCCTAGCCCTGCGCGGTCATCCAGCGCGTCAGGTCCTCGCGCACGGCGGCCAGCACCGGCGGGCCGTGCGTGCGGATGAAGAAGTGGCCGCCCTCGAAGTGGCGGATGCGCACGTCGGCGGTGGACTCCGCGCGCCAGTGCTCCATCATGTCCAGCCCCACGTGCTTGTCTCCCTTGCCCGCGTACACGGACAGCGGGATGTCCAGCGGGGCCGCGTCCTTGCCGTCCTCGGACCAGGCCAGCGCGAAGTCCGCGCGCAGCGTGGGGAGGACCAGCTCCAGCAGCTCCTTGTGCTGGAGGACCTCCTCCGGCGTGCCGTCGTACTCGCGCAGCTTCGCGATGAAGCCCGGATCATCCAGCTGGTGGATGGGGTCCCGGTCGTTGTGCGACGGCGGGGGCGCCGCCGCGGCGATGAAGCCCAGCGGCTTCGGTCCGCCCTGGCGCTGGAGCGTCCGCGCCACCTCCAGGCCGATGCGCGCCCCCATGCTGTAGCCGAACAGCGCGAAGGGTCGGTCCATCAGCGGCGTCAGCGCCGGCATCAGCACGTCCATCAGCGCCGGCAGGGACTTGAGCGCGGGCTCCATCAGGCGCCGCTCGCGCCCGGGCAGCTGCACCGCGCACAGCTCCACCCCGGTGGGCAGCGCCATGCTCCAGGGCGTGTAGATGGCCGCGCTGCCGCCCGCGAACGGCAGGCAGAACAGGCGCAGGCGCGGCTCCGGGAGCGGCCTGCGGGACGGGAACCAACGGTCGGGGACGGGAGGGGAGGCGCTTGCCATGGCGCGGCCGTCTATACCATGGGCCCCCCGCGCGAAAATCCCCTCCTGCACGCCCGGTGAGCCTCCGGAGCACGCACCCGGAGTGGGCCGTGAAACATCCGTCCCAGCAGGTCGGGCGGCCATGTTTCACCGCCCCCTCCCGCATGTCGCATCCGGCGTGTGTCATCGCCGGGGACGCGGAAACTTTCATGGGCACGGTTGGGTGTCGGAAGGGTTGTGGTAGCTTGCCCGCCGTGAGTTACGAGCTTTCACATCTTGAGGCGCTGGAAGCCGAGTCCATCTTCATCATCCGGGAAGTCGCGGCGGAGCTGGACCGGCCGGTGCTGCTCTTCTCCGGTGGGAAGGACTCCGCGGTGATGTTGCACCTGGCGGTGAAGGCCTTCTGGCCCGCGCCGCTGCCGTTCCCACTGATGCACGTGGACACGGGGCACAACTTCCCGGAGGTCATCCAGTATCGCGATGAACGGGTGGCGGAGCTGGGCGCGCGGCTCATCGTCGCGTCCGTGCAGGAGGCCATCGACGCGGGGAAGCTGACGGAGGAGAAGGGTCCTCGCGCGTCCCGCAACCGCCTGCAGACGCAGCCGCTGCTGGAGGCCATCGAGAAGAACGGCTTCAACGCCGTCTTCGGCGGCGCCCGGCGCGACGAGGAGAAGGCCCGCGCGAAGGAGCGCGTGTATTCCTTCCGCGACGAGTTCGGCCAGTGGGACCCGAAGAACCAGCGGCCGGAGCTGTGGTCGCTCTACAACGGCCGCCACCGCCGCGGTGAGCACCTGCGCGTGTTCCCCCTGTCCAACTGGACCGAGCTGGACATCTGGCAGTACATCGGCCGGGAGAACGTGGCGCTGCCGTCCATCTACTACACGCACCGGCGCGAGGTGTTCCGCCGGGACGGGATGCTGATGGCCTGGTCGCCCTTCATGTCCATGATGCCCGGCGAGACGGTGACGACGGAGACGGTGCGCTTCCGCACCGTGGGCGACATGACGTGCACTGCGTGCGTGCCGTCCACCGCGTCCACCGTGGAGCAGGTCATCACGGAGGTGATGGCCTCCCGCGTGACGGAGCGTGGCGCCAGCCGCGCGGACGACAAGTTCTCTGAGACGGCGATGGAAGACCGCAAGCGCGAGGGATACTTCTAGTGGAACTGCTGAGATTCGCGACCGCGGGCTCCGTGGATGACGGCAAGAGCACCCTCATCGGGCGGCTGTTGTTCGACACGAAGTCCATCCTCGAGGACCAGCTCGCCGCGGTGGAGCGCACGAGCCACGCCCGGGGCGACGAGTACGTCAACCTGGCGCTGCTGCTGGACGGCCTGAAGGCCGAGCGCGAGCAGGGCATCACCATCGACGTGGCGTACCGCTACTTCTCCACGGTGAAGCGCAAGTTCATCATCGCGGACACGCCCGGACACCTGCAGTACACGCGCAACATGGTGACGGGCGCGTCCACGGCGGACCTGGCGCTCATCCTGGTGGACGCGCGCAAGGGCGTGCTGGAGCAGACGCGCCGCCACGCGTTCATCGCGTCGCTGCTGCGCGTGCCCCACCTGGTGCTGTGCGTGAACAAGATGGACCTGGTGGACTACGACCAGGGCGTCTTCGACCGCATCCGGGAGGAGTTCCGCCAGTTCTCCATGAAGCTGGACGTGTCCGACCTGTCGTTCATCCCCATCTCCGCGCTGGGCGGGGACAACGTGGTGACGCGCTCGGAGAAGATGCCCTGGTACCAGGGCCCCACGCTCCTGCACCACCTGGAGAACGTGCACATCGCGTCCGACCGCGACCTCATCCACCTGCGCTTCCCCGTGCAGGGGGTCATCCGGCCCGCGTCCGCGAAGAAGTTCCACGACTACCGCGCGTACTCCGGGCAGCTCCTGGGCGGCGTGATGCGTCCGGGCGACGAGGTGATGGTGATGCCGTCCGGCTTCACCACGCGCATCAAGTCGCTGGAGCTGGCCGGCAAGCCGATGAAGGAGGCGTTCCCTCCCATGTCGGTGAACGTGTCGCTGGAGGAGGAGCTGGACATCAGCCGCGGCGACATGCTGTGCCGCCCGGGCAACCCGCCCACCGCGAGCCAGGACATCGACGCGATGGTCACCTGGCTGTCGGACACGACGCAGCTCAGCTCCGGTTCACGGCTGGCCATCAAGCACACCACCCGCATGGCGCGCGCCATGGTGAAGCAGCTGCACTACCGGCTGGACGTCAACACGCTGCACCGCGACGACCAGAGCCCGGGCCTGAAGCTCAACGAGGTGGGCCGGGTGACGCTGCGCACGACGGTGCCGCTCTTCTTCGACGAGTACCGGCGCAACCGCAGCACCGGCAGCTTCATCCTCATCGACGAAGGCACCAACGCCACCGTGGGCGCGGGGATGATCAACGGCCCCGCGGTGGACAGGTAGGAAATGGCGATGCAACAGCGTCCGGGCTTCATCCTCTGGTTCACCGGCATGTCCGGCGCGGGCAAGAGCACGCTGTCCACCGCGGTGGCCCAGCAGCTGTCGCCCGTGCAGCGCGTGGAGCTGCTCGACGGGGACGAGGTGCGCACGTACCTCTCCCGCGGCCTGGGCTTCACCCGCGCGGACCGCGAGGAGAACGTCCGGCGCATCGGCTACGTGGCGCGCGTGCTGGCCAGGCACGAGGTGGGCGTCATCACCGCCGCCATCTCGCCGTACAAGAGCTCCCGGGACGAGGTGCGCGCCCTGGCCACGCAGGCCGGCATCCCGTTCCTGGAGGTCTACGTCCAGGCCAGCCTGGACGCGCTCATCGCCCGTGACGTGAAGGGGCTCTACAAGAAGGCCCTGGCCGGGGAGATCCCGCACTTCACCGGCGTGTCGGATCCGTACGAGCCGCCCGAGTCCCCGGAAATCACCGTCCGCTCCGACGCGGAGACGGTGGCGGCGGGGCTGGAGCGCATCCTGGACACGCTGCGGGACCGGGGGCTCCTGGCCTCCGCCGCGAGCGCCGCCTAGAGGGGCGTCCCGCCGCTCCGGCCCCACCGGCCGGGGCGGTGGCTTTTCGGCTAGGCTCCCACCCTGGAGGGGGTCCGAAGGCCGTGACGATGCTCGTCTACAACCCAGGGCAGCCGGATGAGCTGTCCTACCCGCTGGGGGACGCGCCGCTCACCATTGGCCGCGCGGACGACCAGGGCATCTGCATCCCCCACCGCAGCCTGTCCCGCCAGCACGCCCGCATCGAGTCCTCCGACGGGCGCTTCTTCGTCACCGACCTCCAGAGCAAGAACGGCACCTTCGTCAACGGCGTGCAGATCCGCCGCAAGGAGCTGCGCCCCGGCGACACGCTGACCCTGGGCGAGCTCGTCTTCCTGCTCACCCACGAGCCCCCGCCGACCGTGCCCCCGGGCCAGCCCGGCGCGGCGCCCGGCGCGTCCGGCGAGCCCCGCCCCCAGCTCACGCGCGCGCTCACCCGCGTGCCGCTGAAGACGCTGGTGCAGGCGGTGTCCGGCTCGGAGAAGTCCGCGGTGGAGGCACCCGGCACGGCCATGCGCTCGCGCGAGCGGATGCGCATCCTCCAGGAGGTGGCGAAGCTGTTGTCCGTCACGGACGACCTGGAGGCGCTGCCCGGCAAGGTGCTGGACCTGGCGTTTCAGATCCTCCACGTGGACCGGGGCGTCATCCTGCTGATGGACGAGGGCACCGGGAAGCTGGAGCCACGCGTGTCGAAGACGGCGGAGGGCACGGCGGTGCGCGGGCCCATCTACAGCCAGAACATCGTGGACTTCGTGCTGCGCAAGAGCGTGGCGGCGCTCTTCTCCGACGCGGTGAATGATCCGCGCCTGGACGCCGCGGAGTCCGTCATCTTCAGCTCCATCCGCGCCTCCATGTGCGTGCCGCTCAAGCCGCGCGACGAGGTGCTGGGCGTGCTGTACGTGGACAACGTCTCCACGCCCAAGAGCTTCTCCGAGGACGACCTGGACTTCCTCGTCGCGTTCGCGGGGCAGGCGGCGCTCGCGCTGGAGAACGCCCGGCTCTACCGCCGCATCGAGCAGGAGACGGTGCAGCGCATGCAGCTCATCATGGACGCGAAGCTGGCCTCGCTCGCGGGGATGGTGGGCGGCATGGCGCACGAGCTGCGCAACCCGCTCAACTTCATCAGCAACTTCGCGGGCCTCTCCGTGGGGCTCACGGAGGACCTGGCCAGCGTGATGGAGCCGCAGCGCGAGCGGCTGCCAGCGGACTCCGTGCGCGACGTGGACGAGGCGCTCGCGTGCCTGCGCACCAACGTCCAGAAGATCAACGAGCACGGCCGCCGCGCGGACGCGCTCATCCAGGGCATGCTCCAGCACGCACGCCGCGCGCCCGGGCCGCGTGAGCCGGTGGACCTGAACACCCTGGTCGCGGAGAGCGTCGCGCTGGGGCAGGGCGGCATGCGCGGCGAGCCCCTGACCGTCCGGCTGGAGGCCGAGTACGACCCGGCCGTGGGCCCGCTGGAGCTCAGCCGCGCGGAGGTGGGCCGCGTCATCATCAACGTCGTGGACAACGCGCTATATGCCATGCGTCAGAAGCGCCAGTCGCAGGGCGCCACGTATGTGCCGGTGCTCAAGGTCCGCACCCTCGCGCGTCAGGACGGGGTGGAGGTCCGGCTGCGCGACAACGGGCCGGGCATCCCGCCGGAGAGCGCGGCGAGAATCTTCGACCCCTTCTTCACCACGAAGCCGCCGGGGCAGGGGACGGGGCTGGGGCTGTCACTCAGCCATGACATCATCGTGCAGGGCCACCAGGGCACCTTCCGCATGGAGACGGTGCCGGGTGAGTTCACGGAGTTCGTCATCACCCTGCCCAGGCGGGGGGGACGCTCATCAATGGAGCGAGGCTCGGGAACGCGATGAAGAACCCCATGGACCCGCAGCTGCTGGAGGCCTTCCAGGGCCGGTACGAACTCCTGTCCGAGCTGGGCGAGGGCGGCTTCGGCCGCGTCTACAAGGCCCGCCAGGTGACCACCGGCCAGAACGTGGCGGTGAAGCTCTTGCGCCTGACGGACGGCGCGACGCCGGAGTCCGTGGAGCGCCGCAGCGCGCGCTTCGAGCGCGAGATGAAGCTGTGCGCGCAGATGCACCACCCGAACATCGTGCGGCTCATCGACTCGGGCCGCGCGCAGGGCGGCGCCGTCTACTCCATCTTCGAGTTCGTGCCGGGCAAGAACCTGGCGCAGGTGCTCGCGGACGAGGGCGTGCTGGATCCCGTGGAGACGCGCCACCTGATGCTCCAGCTGCTGGACGCGCTGGCGTGCGCGCACGCGCAGAACGTGGTGCACCGCGACCTGAAGCCCGCGAACATCATGGTCGTGCCCACCGGCGCCCGGCGCAACGCGCTGGTGCTGGACTTCGGCATCGGGTCGGTGACGGACGAGCTGACGCGCGCCGAGCCACAGCCGCGCATCACGTCCACCAATGAGTCGCTGGGCACGCCGTCGTACGCGGCGCCGGAGCAGCTTCGCGGGCAGGCGCCCACGCCGCGCTCGGACCTGTACGCGTGGGGGCTGGTGTTCCTGGAGTGCCTCACCGGCCGCCGCGTCTTCGAGGGCGCCACCGTCGCGGAGGTCATCTTCCAGCAGCTCTCCACGGAGCCGGTGCCCATTCCCCCGGCCATCGCCGCGCACCCGCTGGGCAAGCTGCTCCAGCGAGTCACCTCCAAGGATCCGTCCCAGCGCACCGTCTCCGCGGAGGTGCTGCTGCGCCAGCTGGAAGCGGTGGACGTGTCCAACCTGCCGCGCCGGCCCGCGCCCGTGCGCATCCAGCCCGCGGCCCCCAACGCCGAGACGGCGACGGTGGAGCTGTCCAGCCGCACGCCCAACGCCCTGTCCACGCGCGCGCGCCGGTGGGCGGAAGGGGAGCGCCGCCAGCTGACGGTGGTGTGCTGCACGCTGTCCGCCACGCAGACGGCGCCGGGACCGGTGGACATCGAGGAGCTGGACCACGTGCTGGGCGCCCAGCAGGAGGTCTGCATTGAAATCGCCCGGCGCTACAACGGCCACATCGCCAGCGCGCTGGGCGACATCGTCCTCTTCTACTTCGGCTATCCGGCGGCGCGGGAGGACGACGCGCGGCGCGCGGCGCAGGCGGCGCTGGACATGGTGGCCGAGGTGAAGCGGCGCGGCCGGGCCATCGAGGCAAAACGCGGCACGCGGGTGGAGATCCGCGTGGGCCTGCACACGGGGCTGGTGGTGTCGCGCGAGCAGCGGGACCCCACGCTCTCCGGCCTGGGCTTCGTGGTGGGCACCACGCCGAAGCTGGCCTTCCGGCTGTCCACCTCCGCGCCCTCGGGTGCCATCCTCGTCACGGGCGACACGCAGCAGCTGGTGCGCAAGCACTTCCCGCTGGAGAGCGTGCCCGCGTCCCCGAATGAGCTGTTGCCCCCGGGCCTGGAGACGTTCGTGCTCCAGGGCGCGGACGCGACGTGGAGCGGTACCGACGACGCGCTGACGCTGGTGGGCCGCGCGCGGGAGCTGGACCTGGTGCTGTCGCGCTGGGAGCAGGCTCGCGCGGGGCAGGGACAGGCGGTGCTGATCTCCGGCGAGCCGGGCATCGGCAAGTCGCGCCTCACGCGGGAGCTGGGTGACCGGCTGGGCGCGGAGCCCCACACGTGGCTGGAGGCCCGCTGCACGCAGGACAGCTCCGGCCAGGCGTACGCGCCGGTTGTGGACCTGCTCTCGCGGATGCTGGACCCCAACCGCGACCTGTCACCGGAAGGGCGGCTGACGGGCCTGGAGGCGCTGCTGTCCGGCTACAGCTTCGAGCTGCCGGAGACGCTGCCCCTGTTCGCGCCGCTGTTGTCCCTGCCGCTGCCTCCGGACCGCTGGGCCCCGCTGGACGTGTCGCCCCTGAAGCACCGGGAGCTCACGCGCAACGCGCTGCTCGCGTTCCTCGCCGCGATGGCGGAGCGCCAGCCCGTGGTGCTGGCGCTGGAGGACCTGCACTGGGCGGACCCGTCCACGCTGGAGCTGCTCAAGGCGCTGGTGGAGGAGGTGGCCTCGTCCCGCCTGCTCACGGTGTTCAGCGCGCGGCCGGAGTTCGAGCCGCCCTGGGCCTCGTCGTCGGTGACGCAGGTGCAGCTGGGCGCGCTGGCTCGCGGGGAGGTGGAGCGGCTGGCCACCGCCGCCGCCGGGGGCCCGCTGTCCGCGGAGGCGCTGGAGGAGATTGTCACGCGCACGGACGGCATCCCGCTGTTCGTGGAGGAGCTGGTGCGCACGCTGCGCGAGTCCGGCGCACTGGTGGAGCGCGAGGGCCGCTTCGCGCTGGAAGCGGGCAAGGCCGGGCCCGCGGTGCCGGGCACGCTGCGCGACCTGCTCGTCGCGCGACTGGACCGGCTGGGCCGTGGCAAGGAGACCGCGCAGATCGCCTCCGTGCTGGGCCGTGAGCTGACGCATGAGCTGCTGCGCCACGTGAGCCCCCTGACGCCCGAGGCGCTGGAGGCGGACCTGGAGCGGCTGGTGAGCTCGGGACTCCTGCACCGCAAGCGCCGTCCGAAGGGGCCCGTGTACCTCTTCAAGCACGCGCTGGTGCGGGACGCGGCCTACGACTCCATGCTCAAGCGGTACCGGCAGCAGGTGCACGCGAAGACCGCCGAGGCGCTGGAAGCGCACTTCCCGGAGCTGGTGGAGTCGCGGTCCGACCTGCTCGCGCACCACCTGTCCGCCGCGAACCTGAAGCGCAAGGCCATCGTCTACGCGCAGAAGGCCGCGTTCGCCGCGCTGGTGCGCTCCGCCTACCTGGAGGCCATCCTCTTCGCGCGGCTGGGCCTGTCGTGGCTGGACGCCGTCGACGACGCGGTGGAGCGCGCGCAGCTGGAGCTGGGCCTCAACGGCGTGCTCGCGCCGGCGCTGATGTCCACGCAGGGCTGGCGCTCGCAGGACCTGCGCAACGTGGCGGAGCGCTCGCTGGAGCTGCTCTTCACCGTGGGCGAGAGCCCCTACGCGGCCCCGACGCTGTGGGTCCTCTCCATCTTCTACCACCTGGGAGGTGATCAGCGCCGGGTGCGTGGGCTCTTGGACCGGCTGGTGGCGCTGGCGCAGCGCACCGGGGACGCGGGGCAGGAGGCGGTGGCGCTCACCATCCTCTCCAACATCGAATTGCTGGAAGGCCGCCTGGGCGAGGCGAAGGCGAAGGCGGACCGGTGCCTGGCGCTCTTCGACCCGGTGGCGCACCGGATGCACCGCATCCTCTACGGGCAGGACACGCGCGTGGGCGGCGAGTCCGTGCTGTGCCGGGGGATGTGGCTGCTGGGCTTCCCGGACCAGGCGAAGGCGCACGGCGAGGCCGCGGTGGCGTGGGGCCGCGAGCTGAACCACGGCACCAGCATCGGCTTGTCGTTCATCTACCTGCTGCTGATGGCGCAGGAGCACGGCGACCGGGCGGAGGCGCTCGGGCTCATTGCCCAGCACGCGGAGCTGTCCCACCGCTACGGCCTGCTGGAGCAGTCCGCCTACGTGGGCATCCTGCGCGGCTGGGCGGCGAAGGACCTGGAGGCGATGCGGCGGGGCGTGGCGATGCGCGAGGCGTTCGGCACGGAGATGGACCAGCCGGCCTACTACGCCATGCTCGCGGAGCTGGAGCTGGAGCTGGGCCACGTGGAGGCGGCGCTCGCCTCCGTGGAGCGCGGCCGGCAGCGCGCGCAGGCCCTGGGCGAGGCGTACCACGAGTCCAAGCTGCTTCGCGTCAAGGGCCAGGTGCTGCTGCAGCGGGATGGAAACACTGCACTCTCCGCGGAGACGTGCTTCCGGCAGGCGGCCGAAGTCGCGCACGCGCAGGGGGCCCGGATGCGCGAGCTGCAGGCCGTCACCGCGTTGGCGCGGGTGCTCCAGGCGTCGGGAAGACAGGAAGAAGCCCGGCAACGGCTGCAAACGGTCTACAGTACATTCTCCGAAGGATGGGACACGCCGCCCGTCTCGGAGGCCCGCGCGCTGTTGAGCGCGCTGGGAGGAGAACGCTGACATGAGCAAGAAGAAGCCGGAGTCGAAGGCCGCGCCCGAGCCCGCACGAGCCCGCCCCGTGGCGCGCAAGCCCACGCGGAGCGCGGGGACGCAGGCCTCGGTGAATGACTGGCAGGCCGTGTGGATGCGCGCCGTCGCGCTGGCGTGGAAGGAGCCTGAGTTCGAGGCCGCGCTGCAGAAGGATCCGCGTCAGGCCCTCAAGAAGCGCTTCGACTTCGACCTGCCCGCCAGCATCCAGCTGAAGGTCATCCCCTCCAGCGTGAAGGACGCGCAGTCGGACGGCACCTGGAAGGTGAACAGCGCGGAGGTGGAGCTGCACCTGCCGAAGAAGCCGGCCGACGTGGCGGACCACGCCGTGGCCCTCTCCAGCCTCACCGACACCCACGGCCGTTCGCACTGCTGCGGCAGCCCCTGCTGCTGAGCCGCCGTCCTGTCTGACAGCTCAGGGGGCTGAGTCCGGAGGATCGCCCCCCGACACCGCGAAGGCGCCGACGCTGGCCTCGCCAAAGCCGTCCACGCCCGCCACGCGCTGGAAGAAGTCCGGGTCGCTCCGGCCCAGCGCGTAGGGCCTGAGCCCCAGCGCGGTGGACACCAGGTAGAGCGTCTGCACCAGCGCTCCGGTGTCCTGCAGCACCAGCGAGTACGCCAGCGTCTCGTACTTCCACGCGAGCCGGGGCACGCGCGCGGCCACCACCATCAGCACCTCCGGCCGCTCGTAGGGCTCCACCGGCGCGCGGGCTTCATCCAGCAGCGCGTGGAACTCCGGCGTGGGGGCGCTCAGCTTCTCCAGCCGGTGACCCAGCGGGTCGTAGTGGTAGGCGCCCGGGGCCAGGCCCTGGCACTCGCCCACCAGCGGGTACAGCTCCAGCGCGTACGCCGCGCCCGCGCTGGGGTAGGGCCGGTCGGTGATTTCACCGTCCTGCGTGGTGCGCACGTCGCGCACGCGCGCGGCGCGGTAGAGCAGCTCCCCCAGCTGCCGCACGGTGAGCGGGGTGGCGCCCCGGCCGCGCAGGCTGCGGCGGGCCTCCACCACCTCCGTGAAGGAGCGGTCCTCGGTGCGCAGCGCCGCCAGGTCCGGCCGGTACAGCTCCACCGTCTCCAGCGTCACCGACGGCTTGATGGCGGGCGGGTTGGGCAGTTCGCCCCGGAAGCGGTAGGTGGCCCCCGCGCGCGTCTGGTGGCCCCAGCCCCGCGAGCGCAGGTGGAAGAGCAGGTCGTGCGGCTCCCACTGCTTCAGCGCCGTCTGCGTCTCCTCCGATGCCGGCACGTCCAGCCCGTTGGGGACCAGGATGCCCGTCTCCGCCAGCAGGCGCACCAGCTCGCGCAGCGTGAAGGACTCGATGCCGGTGTTGAACTGGTTCAGCCGCGCCAGCAGCGTGGGGCGCGCCATGTCGAAGAGCAGCGACACCACGCGCCGGTCATGCAGCGCCGCGGTGGCGTGCACCGTGGGGCAGTCCAGCACCGCGCGGCCCTCCGCCATGCGCGTGTGCGCGAAGCGTGACAGCTGTAGTGGCTGGGTGGCGTCGAACGTGGCGCGGTGGCGCAGGAAGGACGCGGAAGCGGGCGTGAGCGTGAGCAGCAGGTTGCCCCGCTCCTCCACCGTCCACGACAGCAGGCCGCCGTCACCCGCCAGGTCCAGCCAGTACCACGCGAGCGTCGTGTCCGAGCCCGCGGCGGCCGGCACCTCGCCTTCGTGGATGCCTCCGTCCGCGAGCGATTCGAAGACGGCGCGCACACCGGGGGCCAGCGGGCCCAACCGCAGCGAGCGGCCAGGGCCCTCCACACGCGCGTCCTCCGCGTCGGGGCAACGCAGCGCCACACCTTCGGCGAGCGACAATCTCATTCGTGCGGCCTCACGGTTCCACACCGTAGAACCGAGTCGGGTTTTCCCAGAGAACCTTTCGTAGACGACTTTCGGTCATCGCGTCACGCAAGGACAGCATCGACCCCAGCACATCCTCGCCGTGGTCCAGATGCGGGAAGTCGCTTCCGAAAACCAGCCGGTCCTCGGGAAGGTAGCGCACCACGTCAGACAGGTACGGTTCATCCGGCTCCATGGAAACGAAGCAGTGCTGGCGCAGGTAGGAGGAAGGGAGCTGTCGGATGGTGGCGGAGACCTCTGCACCTACAGCGCGATATTCCTCGTCCAGCCGCCACGCCCAGTATGGCAGCCATCCGCAGCCGGCCTCCATGGCGCCAATGCGCAGCGCGGGGTGGCGCTCCAGCACGCCCCCCTGGAGGAGTGCGAGCAGACCCATCATCAGCTCCATGGGGTGGGCGCAGACGTGGTTGGCGAAGCGGGTGTCGAAGCGGTCCGCGCCCGTGGACGGCACGTAGACGTGCCCGCTGCCGTGGAGCACCACCGCGAGTGAGCGCTTCTCGCACTCGGACCAGAAGGGTTCATAGGCCGGGTCCGAGAGGAGCCGCCCGCCGATGGGGTTGGGGCGCACCATGACGGCGCGCCAGCCGAAGCCCGCGACGCGGCGGACCTCCGCCACCATGGCCTCCGGTTCGTGCCGGCTGATGAGCCCCACGCCCCGCAGGCGCTCCGGCTGGTGCGCGCAGAAGCCGTGCAGCCACGTGTTGTAGACGGACGCGTACGCGGTGGCGACGTGGGGCTTCAGGGGGGAGAAGCCCTCCAGGAGCAGCGCGTAGGTGGGGAAGAGCGCCGCCATGTCCACGCCGTCGCGGTCCATCTGGGCCAGGTACACGTCCGGCCGCTGAAGCAGTTCATTACGGCCCAGCTGCGCGTAGGAGCGCGCGGAGAACTCCACCCAGGCCTTCTCCGGCATGTGGTTCCACAGCGGCTTGCCGTCCACCTCCGGCAGGGGCAGCACGGGCAGGAGGCCCTGGGGGCCCAGCCGCGCCACGCGTGCTTCCAGCGTTTCGTCCGGCGGGCGCCCCGGCCTGGGCGCGTGACGGCGCAGGCCGGGCTCCAGCTGCTCCGCCCACAGGCTCAGCGGCTCCAGGACGTGCCGGTCCGCGTCGAAGATGTGAAGGCCGTCGCGCATGCGTCAGGGTCCCCAGCTCGCGAGCTCGTCGCGCACGTCCTTGAGCAGCGCTTCCAGGAGGCCCGTGCGGCGGGCCTGGGTGCGCAGGGCCTGCTCCTCCTGGTGCTCCAGCGTGCCCGGCTGTCCGCCCCGGGCCTCCACCGCGCGGTCGCACAACTCGCGCAGGAATTCGTGGTGCTGCGGCTGGAGCATCTGGAAGCCCTCGCCCCAGCGGGCGACGAAGTCCACCAGCACGTCGCGCGAGGCCTCCGGCACGTCGCGGCGGTCGGGCAGGTCGCGGCTCAGGCGCACGAAGAGGTCCGGGAACACGTCGCGCATCGCGGTGGCGAAGGTGGCCGGGACGTAGACGGGCTGCGTGTCCGGCACGAGGTCGCCCTGCCGTTCCGCGGCCAGCACCGCGTCGAAGTCCGTGAAGAGGCGCTCGTGGCGGCGGCGCTCGTTCTGGTTGCGCGCGAGGAAGAACACCGCGCGCGGCAGCATCCCCGGGGCGGTGCGGCGCACCTGTGCGAGCGTGTCCCCCAGGGTCTGGCGCTCCGTGGGCGTCAGGGCCCACGCGGCGGTGGCCTCGCGCAGGAAGCGGTCGGTGACGGCCTCTGGCCACTGGGGCTCGTTCACCTGGGGCGGGCGCTGGATGCCGGCGATGAAGCCCCGGATGCGCTCGCAGGCGGCGTCCCAGGTGGACAGCTGCTCCACCAGGTCGCGGAAGCCTTCGAGCAGCTGGGGCCGCGTCATGCCCAGCGGCATCACGTTGAGCACGATGGCGCCCCGGTCCTTCGCGTGGGTCTTGCGAGGCGTGGCGAGCCGTCCTTCCGCGCGCAGCCGCGTCCACAGCTTCGTGCCGCGCGGAGCCTGGAGGGGCGCCACCACCACCCAGGGCAGGTGCGTGCGCTGGATGTTCGCGTACAGCGAGTCGAAGACCGCGGGCGTGTCGTGGTCGAACCCGACGATGAAGCTGCCCCGCGGCCCGATGCCGTGCGCCTGGATGCGCAAGAGGTCGCCCACGAGGTCCGCGCGCACGTTCTGGTGCTTCTGCGCCTCCTTGAGCGCCGCGGGGTCGAAGGACTCGATGCCCAGGACGACGGTGTAGAAGTTGGCGTCCGCCATGCCTTCCAGCAGCGCGGCGTCGCGGCTCAGGTTCATCGTCACCTGGGTGAAGAAGCGCAGCGGGCGGGGCAGGGCGCGGTTCAACGGCACCAGCCCCGCGAGCACCTGCTTCGCGTACGCCGCGTCGCCGATGAACTCGTCATCCGCGAAGAAGACTCCCTCCGCGCCGAGCGCCGCGTGGGTGCGCACCTCCTCCAGCACCTGCTCCACCGGCTTGTGCCGCTGCTTGCGGCCGTACAGGTAGATGACGTCGCAGAAGGAGCAGTCGAACGGACAGCCGCGCGTCGTCTGCACGGAGCCCCACGCGTAGCGCGGGAGGTCCGCCGCGATGGCGTCCCAGCGCGGCAGGGGGCTTTCGCTCAGCGAGGGTTTGTCGATCTGCCGGTACTCGGGCGCGTACTCGCCGCCGCGCCAGTCCTCGAGGAATCGCGGCCAGGTGCGCTCCGCCTCGTTGACGAAGAGGGCGTCGAAGAAGCCCCGGTAGTCCTCCGGCGCGGCGGAGACGGCGGGGCCGCCCGCGACCACCGTGGCGCCCCGGTCGCGGAAGAGGCCACCCAGGAAGCGGGCCTGGTAGGTGAGGGCGGAGTACATCACCGACACGCCGACGATGTCGTAGTCCGCCAGCTCCGTGTCCGCGCGCAGCTGCCCGTGCAGCTCCTCGTCCCAGATGTCCACGGTGAAGCCGTCCGGCGTGAGCGCCGCGAGCGTCGCGCAGGCCAGCGGCGTCATCGTCGCGCGCTTCACCAGGCCGCGCTCCGGGTCGAAGTCCTCCGTCTCGCGGTCCACGTGGCGCCGGTCGGGGCCGCACTGGACCAGCAGGATGCGCGGTTTGGGAGGAAGGAAGGACGCCATCGCTCAGAAGTAGAAGGGCACGGGGTTGAGCTGCGCTTCGGTTTTCGGGGCCTGAAGCCACCCCATCCGGACGGGAACGTCATACAGCCGGCCGGGCCCCAGCCGGGGCCAGAAGTGCCGCAGCCCCGGGACGATGACCTTCACCGCGGATACGCCCACGTCCGGCCGTGATTGCTCCACCACCAGCGTCTCCAGTCCCACGCGCGAGGCCCGGGCCACGCACTCGCGCACGTCGTCCCGCAGGTCGTCATGCCACACGTGCGGGAAGTCGGCGCGGACGCGCGCGGGGACCGCTTCGTCCGGGAAGAGCCAGCTGACGTCGTCGTGCGCGCCGGAGTCCCAGGGCGACGGGGACGTGTCCTTCGGGTCGTAGCACTGCGCCACCTCCGTGAGCGCGCGCTGCACGGCGAGCTTCGCGTCGAAGTGGCAGCCGCACCCGGCCCAGGCCCGTCCGCGCTCCGGCGACCACGCGAGCGCGGCGAACACCGGGATGCCCAGGTCGTGCGTGAGGTCCAACACCGACAACTGGAGGCCCAGCGACCGGTAATGCGCCTCCACGGAAGCGAACCACGGCTCGTCGAAGGAGCTCAGGTCCAGACGGGGACGGCGCAGGCGGTTGTACCACCAGACCGCCACCGCATCGCGCTCCACCAGCTCCAGGAAGCCCTGGAGGATGGCCTCCTCCACGCAGTTGCCCGCCGCGTTCCCGTTGGAGTTGAAGAAGCAGAATGGCCCGGGCGCGAAGAGGTACGCGAACGACGTGGGCACGTACCTGTGCACGCCGTGCGTGAGCGAATACGCGGGGCTCCAGTCCATGGGCTGATCCGCGTAGGGCAGGGGCACCGCGGTGCGCGGTTCGCGGCGGCCTCCGTCGCCGGGCCGGGCCTGGAACTGCGCGGCGCTGAAGTGCTGGAGCGCGTCTGGATGCACGGCCTTCGCGCCCAGCTGTGCCGCCGTGGCGTGGACGCGGGGCTCGTCGCCCTGGAACACCGCGCTGTAGCGCTCCAGTGCTTCACACAGCGCGCCCGCGCGGGCCTGGGCCTCCGTGCGGCCCTTGCCACTGGCCACGCGGTGGAAGTCGCCGGAGGCCGGCGCGTCCGTCCACGGACACACGCGGAAGACGGCGGACTGGATGTGGCCCAGGGGCGCGTCACCTGGCACCGCGCGCAGGTCGCTCACCACGCCCGTCACCGGGCTGATGAGGTGGCGGTGGCGCTCCCAGGTCTCCTCGGGCGTGAGGATGCGGTGGCCACCGTCGTCGGTGAAGCGCTTGGGGCGCGAGGCCAGCTCCAGCGGCGCCTTCGCGCGCGCCTCCATCCACTGGGGGTCGCCGCAGTCCGGACACTGCGGACGCCGCGCCACCGCGTGCGACTCCAGCGCCCAGGTGGCGAAGTCCAGCGTCCACAGCCGCGTCTGTCCCACGCCGCCAGGCCCGTCCACCACCCAGCGCGCCACGAGCGTCGCCGCGAAGGACAGCCCCGCCTGCGCGGTGGTGGGCAGGCCCGTGCGCGGCGGACGGGCGGCGCGCGGAGGGGTGCCCTTGCGCGCGAGGTACTTCTCGATGGGGCGGTTGTCCAACAGCCGCGCCGTGAGGCACGTCCAGCACGCGCGCTCGCCGCTGCCCACCACCGGGCCCGCATGGCACGCGGTGCCGGACACCTTCAGCGGGAGGAACGCGGCGCCCGCGCTCCGGGCCTCGCGGGCCAGCGCGAGCGCTTCCTGCGACAGGTAATCATCCACCAGCAGCACATAGCGGTCGGCGTCCTCGCGCACGTCCAGGCCGGTGTCGCGCAGCGCCTCCGAAAGCCGCTCTCCGTCCTCGCCATCGACGGCGCGCACGGCGACGGACATGTCCAACAGCCGCCCGGCCGCGGTGGCGGCGCCCACGCCCAGCGACTCCCAGAAGCCGGCGACGCTGGCGTCGAAGACGTCGTGCGCCTCCTCCACGTGCCCGCGCTCCTCCAGCAGCGACAGCGCGTAGAGCACCTCCGGCGCGGAGGCCCGTCCCGCCAGCGCGGCGATGACGTTCGCCACGGTGCGCTCCCCATCCAGCAGGGGCACGATGCTCGCGTGCAGCTCGCCCTCCAGCAGGAACTGGGCGCGCTCCCCGACGAGGAACACGCGCCGCGCGTCGAGCACCTCGGCGCGCAGGTGGGGCTTGATGCGGAGGACTCGGTCCATGGGCAGGCGCGCGAGCCTAACCGGCGCCCGCGTCCGTGGATACGACCGGGCCCCTGCTTCCGGGGGCCCGGACTCCGCGTGGTAGAACGCCGCGCATGGCCCCCCGCATCCCCCTGGCGCAGAGCGCGCGTGTGTCCCCGGAGTCCGTGCACCGTCCCCTCCGCAGCCGCGCCGCCACCGGCACCGTGGAGGTGACCCTGGTGCTGCGCCACGGCTCGCCGCTGCCCACGGTGGCGGAGCTGTGCGCGGATCCGCCGCGCCGCCCCCTCACCCACGACGAGTTCGAGGCGAAGTACGGCACGGACCCGAAGGACCTGAAGACCGTCCGCGCCTTCGCGAAGAAGCACGCGCTGCGCGTCGTGTCCGAGCACCGCGACCGTGGCTACGTCGTCCTCCAGGGGGCCCCGGCGGCGATGAACAAGGCCTTCGGCGTGGACCTGCGGCGCTACCAGCACGGGCAGACGTCCTACCTGACCCACTCGAAGCCGGTGTCCCTGCCGCGCGCGCTGCACGGCGTGGCGGAGTGGGTCCTGGGCCTGGACACCCGGCCGCTCGTCACCCACAACTCGGTGGGCCTGCCCATCCCCCGGGAGATGGCGAAGCAGGCGGGGGTGCGCTCGTACACGGCGCCCCAGGTGGCGAACCTCTACCGCTACCCCCGCAACCAGGGCGAGGGCCAGTGCGTGGGCATCATCGAGCTGGCGGGCGGATACCGGCCGGCGGACCTGGCCCGGTACCTGGAGTCCGTGGGGGTGAAGCGCACGGCGCCGGTGGTGGACGTGGGGCCCAACGCTCCAGGGCTCAGCACCGCCTCCAACGCGGAGGTCACCATGGACGTGGAGCTGGTGGCCTCGGTGTGTCCCCAGGCGCGCGTCGTCGTCTACAACGCGGACTCGAAGGACTACTCGCTGCGCGACTACCACCGCGTCCTGGCGGAGGCCATCAGCGACCGGGAGAACCTGCCGTCGGTGCTCACCACCAGCTGGTCCTTCTATGAAGGGTCGCTCATCCAGCAGGGCGAGGAGCTGGCCTTCGAGCGGCTCTTCATCCAGGCGGCGCTGCTGGGCATCACCGTGTGCGCCGCGTCGGGCGACCTGGGCTCGCAGGTGCCCGTCAACGCCCAGTCGCCCACCGGCGCCATCACCCTGGCCGCGACAAGCTACCCCGCCGCGAGCGCGCTGGTGCTGGGCTGCGGCGGCACGACGCTGGAGGCGCTGGGGGACGTCGTCCACCACGAGCGCGTGTGGAACCGCCTGGGCGAGGCGATGTCCATGGGCCTCCTGGGGACCCACTCCACGGCCGCGGGCGCGAGCAGCGGCGGCGTCAGCACCATGAACGCGCTGCCGCTGTACCAGCAGGGCATGGGCGTGCCTGACCTGGTGAAGTCGTCGTGGAAGAGCGGCGTGTTCCAGGTCTCGCGGAGCACCGGCCGGGGCGTGCCGGACGTGGCGGCGAACGCGGACCTGCACACCGGCTATCAAATCGTCTTCAAGGGCCAGCAGGGCGTGGCCGCGGGCACCAGCGCCGCGGCCCCCATGTGGGCCGCGCTCATCGTCCGCCTCAACGAGGCGCTGGGGGAGCGCGTGGGCTTCCTCCATCCCCGGCTGTACGCGCTCGTCACCGAGGGACAGCCCGTCGTCCGGCGCATCACCCAGGGCGGCAACGGCGCGTACTTCGCCAGCGACGCGACGGTGTGGAACGCGTGCACGGGCCTGGGCACGCCGGATGGCGAGGCGCTGCTCGCGGGCCTGCGCAAGTCACGGCGCCGCAAGCACTGAAGCGCGCGCGCCTTTACGCGGAGCGCCCCCGCACGCGCTCGTCCGCCAGCGGATGCCGTCCGGTGAGTGAGGCGAGGACGATGATGAGCTCCGCGGGCTCGATGGGCTTCGGCACGTGCATCTGGAAGCCCGCGAGCAGGGCCCGGGTGCGGTCCTCCATCCGCGCGAAGGCGGTGAGCGCGATGGCGGGCGTCTGGCCGCCCTGCTCCAGCGGCAGGGCGCGCAGCCTGCGGATGAAGGAGTAGCCGTCCTCTCCAGGCATGCCGATGTCGGAGATGATGACGTGGGGCCGGTGCAGCTGCTGCTTCTCCAGCGCCTCGCGGGCGTTGGAGGCCGTGACGACCTGGGCCCCGCGGCTCTCCAGCACCACCGCGAGCAGCTCGAGCGCGTCGGGCTCGTCGTCCACCACCAGCACCTGCAACCCCTCCAGCACGCTCTGGGCGAGCGACGGTGATTCCTGGCGCGCCTGGGACTGGAGGAGGGGCGGGCCTCCCCGTAACGACGCCGCGGCCGACAGCGGCAGCGTCAACCGGAAGAGGGCGCCATGGCCCTCGCCCTCGCTCGTCGCCTCGATGGTGCCTCCGTGCAGCTCCGTGAGGTGCCGCACGATGGCCAGCCCCAGCCCCAGGCCGCCATGCTTGCGCGTGGAGCTGCCGTCGACCTGCCAGAAGCGCTCGAAGATCTGCCCCAGGTAGGCCCGGGGGATGCCCTGGCCGGAGTCCTGGACCTCGATGAGGATGTGGCCCTCCACCCACAGCAGGCGCACGGTGACCTGGCCGCCCCGGGGCGTGAACTTGATGGCGTTGGAGAGCAGGTTCCAGACCATCTGCTGAAGCCGGTCCGCGTCGCCATGGATGGAGCCGGAGCCCGGGGGCAGCTCGGCGCAGAGCGTGACGCCCTTCGCGTCGGCCGCGTGCCGCACCGAATCCAGCGCCGCCTCGATGAACGCGGCGGGGTTCACCGGACGGATCTCCAGCCGCATCTTGCCGGTGATGATGCGCGACACGTCGAGCAGGTCCTCGATGAGCTGCGTCTGCACCTGCGTGTTGCGCTCCACCGCCTCCAGGGCCCGGGCGGCCTTCTGCGGGCTCAGCTGTCCCGTGCGCAGCATCCGCGTCCAGCCCAGCATCGCCATCAGCGGGGTGCGCAGCTCGTGGGAGACCGCGGCCAGGAACTCGTCCTTGGCGCGGTTGGCCTGCTCGGCGCCCAGGTGCTCCGCCTTGGCCATCTCGAACAGCCGCGCGTTGTCGATGGCGATCTCCGCCCGCCGCGCCAGCTCCTGCACGAGCTCCAGATCCCTCGCGCCGTAGCGGCGGTCCGAACGGGAAGCGCACACCATGAGCGCGCCGAAGACGCGCCGCTGTGCCCACAGGGGGACGATGATCCACGACCCCGGGCGGATCCGCTCGTCGTTGCCCTGCGGACCCAGGACCTCCAGGAGGACGTCCTCGGTGAGCTCGGGCACCAGCTCCGGCACCCCCGTGCGCAGCACCCGCGCGACGCCGTGGCTGACGGTGGCGGACGGAGGGAAGGCGCGGTGCTGCTCGCGCAGCAGGGGCACCCGGGTGGGGTCCACGTGGGCGGCCATCGCCTGGAGCACGGGCCCGTCGCCGTCCTGGAGGTAGACGGCGCACCAGTCCCCCAGCCGGGGGAGCATCAACGCGGAGAGCCGCTCCAGCGTGACGGACATCTCCAGCGAGGCGGTGAGCATGGTGCTCGCCTCCGCCAGGAAGCTCAGCGTCTCCGCGGCGCGCTTCTGATCATCGATGTCGGTGCAGGTGCCCAGCCACTGGAGGATGCGGCCGTGCGCGTTGCGCAGCGGCAGGGCCTGGATGAGGTGCCAGCGCCAGGCGCCGTCCGCATGGCGTCGGATGCGTCCCTCGCACTCGAAGGGCGTCCCCGTCTGACGGCTCTCGTTCCACTTGCCCAGACAGCCCACCACGTCGTCCGCGTGGATGGCCTCCCGGAGGAGCAGGGTGGCCGCGCTCGCGTTCTTCTCCAGCGAGGGCACGGGGGGCAGACCGGTGTAGTCGTACCAGCGCCGGTTGAAGTAGTCCGGCCGGCCGTCAGGGCCCGCCGTCCAGACAATCTGCGGCAGGGCCTCCGCGAGCGCCCGGTGCCGCTGCTCCGCCAGGTGCAGCCGCATGGCCTGGCGCAGGCTCTGCTCCAGCCGCTCCGCGGACAGCCGGCCCTTGGCGATGTAGTCGGACGCGCCCGCCTTCATCAGCTCGACAGCCGTCTGCTCGCTGCCCTGGCCGGTGAGGACGACGATGGGGGCGCGCGAGCCCTGGCTGCCCAGCTCGCGCAGCACCCCGAACCCGTCCTCTCCGGGCAGGAAGAAGTCCAGGAGGATGACGTCGAAGGCCCGCGCCTTCAGGTGCTCCAGGGCTTCGCTCCCGCTCGTGGCCTCCACCACGTCCACCGGCAGCCCGGTCGTGGCCAGGAGTCGCTGGACCAGGAGCCGGTCGACCTCGTCGTCATCGACAATCAGCAGCCGGAGGTGCTCGGTCATGGTGGGGACTTCCTCGGAGGGAGGGGACACAGGGGTGACACTCACGTGGTGCGTTCCTCCGGGTCAGGCCAGGTGAAGTGGAGCGTGGTGCCTGTGCCCTCGGCCGATTCCACCCATACCTGGCCGCCGCGGCCCTCCACGAGCTTCTTCACGACACTCAGGCCCATGCCCGCACCCTCGACCTTGTCGCGTGAGACGAGCGTCTGGAACGGGCTCCAGATCTTCTCGTGGTACCGGGGCGGGATTCCCTGGCCGTCGTCCGCGACGGAGAAGTGATGGGCCCCGGAGGTGGCCTCCACCTCCACCCGGATCCGCACGTCCTCCCGCCCCGCGTGCTTCAGGGCGTTGGAGAGCAGGTGCAGGAAGACCTGTTCCAGCGCCGCGCGCTCCGCGACGAGGACCGGCATCCCGGGGCCGGCCTCCAGCCGCGCGGAAGGCCTGGGGGCAAGCCGCGCCATCACGTCGTGGATCAACCGGTCCACCTGCACCGGCTCGGTTGGATGGCGGACGCGGCCCGCGCGGCTGTACTCCAGCAGCCCATCCAGCATCGCCTCCATCCGCTGCACGCGCCCCCGGAGCAGCTCCAATTGCTTGCGCGCCCCCGGGCCTACCTGGGGTCCCAGGTCCTCCTCCAACCACTGGGACAGGTTGGAGATGCCACGCAGCGGGGCCCGGAGATCATGGCTGGCCACGTAGGTGAACTGATCAAGGTCGGCGCTGTTCTGCCGCAGGGCCTTTCGCAGGCCCTGGACCTCGGCGAGGAGTTCGTCCTTTGTCTTCTGGGAGTCATCCATGGGAGCGCGGCACACCGGCTCCTTCGCCATACCGTCCCCAGGCGAACGCCCTCAATCCATGGGCGCGGAGTGGAGGGTAGACAACACTCTCCAGTCACCCTCCCGAGCAGGCGTGCGAAGGGTCGCGTCAGGAAGCAGACAGTCTTCCGAAGGTGCCTGATATCCGCACGGAAGCAAACGCTAGATGCCGGCGCGCTCGGGCTCCTGTTGAGCCGCGATGCCGTGCAGGCTCGAAAGGCTCCGATGACCGCCGCCACCCCCGGTGACAGAACGCTGCACATCCTGCTGATCGAGGACGACGAGGTGGACGTGATGAACGTCCGCCGCGCCTTCGTGAAGAACCACATCGCCAACCCGCTCTACGTCGCCACCAACGGCCTGGAGGGACTGGAGATGCTGCGCAACGGCAAGGTGCCCGAGGGGCGCCGGCTGGTGCTGCTGGACCTCAACCTGCCCAAGATGAACGGCCTGGAGTTCCTGCGCGTGCTGCGCGCGGATCCGGAGCTGCGCACCGTCTCCGTGGTGGTGCTCACCACGTCCGCGGACGAGCGGGACAAGATCGACGCGTACAACCTGAACGTCGCCGGCTACCTGCTCAAGCCCGTCACGTTCATCAACTTCGTGGAGGTCATGGCCACGCTCAACAAGTACTGGACCCTCGTGGAGATGCCCTGACATGGCCGTGCAGCGGACGCCAGGAACGAACGCGGCGGCCCAGGTCTTCCCCGGCGGAGGTGACGTCGGTGCGCTGTACCGGGAGAAGGACTGGAGCGCGCATCCTCTGGGCCCCCCGGAGCAATGGCCCCAGAGCCTGAAGACCGCGGTGAGCATGGTGCTGGGCTCCCAGTTCCCGCTCATCGTCCTGTGGGGTCCGCAGCTCTACCAGTTCTACAACGACGGGTACCGGCTGCTCATGGGCACCAAGCACCCCGGCGGCCTGGGACAGGGCAACAAGGAGTGCTGGCCGGAGGTGTGGCACATCAACGAGACCATCTACCCGCGCATCTTCAACGGGGAGACGGTCAACTTCGAGGAGCGGATGTACCCGCTCGCGCCGCACGGCTACCCCGAGGAGTTCTACCTCACGCTCTGCTACAGCCCGGTCCGCGACGAGACGGGTGAGGTGGGCGGCGTCTTCGTCTCCGTCTTCGACGTGACCCGCGAGGTCCAGGCCCGCAACGAGCGCGACCGCGCCCTGGCGGAGGCGCGGGCGGAGCGCGAGCGCCTGTACGAGGTCTTCATGCAGGCCCCGGCCAGCATCGCCGTGCTGGAAGGGCCTGAGCACCGCTTCACCGTGTCCAACCCGCTGTACCAGCAGCTGACGGGAAACCGGGACCTGCTCGGCAGGCCCGTGACCGAGGCCCTGCCGGAGATCGCGGACCAGGGCTTCCGGGAGCTGCTGGACAACGTCAGGTCCACCGGCAAGCCCTACATCGCGCACGACGCGCTGGTCCGGCTGGACCGCAAGGGCACCGGCGAGGTGGAGGACGTCTACCTGGACTTCGTCTACCAGCCGCTCAAGGACGCGAGCGGCAGCGTGTACGGCATCATGGCGCACGCGGTGGAGACCACGGAGCAGGTGCTGGCGCGCAGGAGCATCGAAGCGCTGGCGGCCGAGCGCATCGCGATGCTGGGCCACATCGCCGACGCCGTGATCACCTTCGACACGGCGGGCCACATCACCTTCCTCAACGAAATGGCCCGGACGCTCTACCCGGGGCTGCGCCTGGGCGAGCCCTTCTCCGCACAGGCCTTCCGGCAGGAGCGGGTGGACGGCACGCCACTCTCCACCGGCGAGCTGCCTCCGGCGCGGGCGGGGCGCGGGGAGCGCGTCCTCAACGAGGTGTGGAACATCTGCACGCCGGACGGCCACAAGCTGCGCGTCCAGGGCAGCGCCATCCCGGTCTACACCGAGACCCGCTCCCTGCTGGGCGTGGTGCTCACCCTGCGTGACATCACCCAGCAGCACCGGCTGGAGCAGCAGCTGGAGCTGGAGCGCAACCGGCTGACCCAGGTCTTCATGCAGGCGCCCGCGGCCATCATGGTGGCGCGCGGGCCCACGCACGTCATCCAGGTCTCCAACCCGGGCTACGACCAGGTGACGGGCAACCGGCCCCTGGTGGGCAAGACCATTCCGGACGCCTTCCCGGACCTCGCGGGCCAGGGCCTCTTCGAGCTCTACGACCAGGTGTTCGCCACGAAGGAGCCCTTCATCGGGAACGAGGTGCCCGTGCGGGTCGCGCGCTTCGGCCGGGTGGACGACGCGTACTTCAACTTCGTCTACCAGCCGCTCCTCGACGAGAAGGGGGAGTCCTTCGGCGTCATGACCCACGCGGTGGAGGTCACCGAGATGGTGCGCGCCCGCCATCAGGCCGAGGAGCGCAACCGCGAGCTGATGCGGCTCACCCAGGCGCTGGAGCAGTCCAACCGCGAGCTGGATCAGTTCGCCTACGTGGCCTCCCACGACCTCAAGGCGCCGCTGCGCGGCATCGCGAACCTGGCGGAGTGGCTCAAGGAGGAGGTGGGCACGAACCTCACCGCCGAGGCGCAGGAGTTCATCACGCGTCTGCACGGCCGGGTGCACCGCATGGAGGCGCTCATCGACGGCATCCTCACCTATTCCCGCGCGGGCAAGGTGAACGAGCCCGGCCCCGTGGACACGGGGGCCCTGATCAAGGAGGTCGTGGAGCTGCTGGCCCCGCCGCCCGAGGTGGAGCTCACGGTGCAGCCGGGAGGCCCCACGGTGAGCGCCGAGCGCGTGAAGTTGCAGCAGGTGTTCCTCAACCTCATCGGGAACGCCATCAAGTTCACGCGCCTGCACCGCCCGGATCCGCGCATCCAGGTGACGTGGCGGGACGCCGGAGAGCAGTACGAGTTCACCGTCGCGGACAACGGCGCGGGCATCGCCCCGGAGTTCCACGAGCGCATCTGGGGCATCTTCCAGACGCTGGAGAGCCGCGACAAGGTCGAGGGCACCGGCATCGGGCTGTCCGTGGTGCGGAAGATCGTCGAGACCCGGGGCGGCAGGGCCTGGGTGGACTCTGTGCAAGGGGAGGGCGCGACCTTCCACTTCACCTGGCCCAAGGCGTGAGGAACGACATGACGCAGGGTGAACGCTCCGCGCTGGTGATGGCCCCTCCTGGCGCCCCCTTCCTCGCGGGGGAGGGGGAGATGGCGACGCGCATGCGCGAGTTCGACTGGGCCAGCTCCCCGGTCGGTCCGGTGGAGCAGTGGCCGCAGACCCTGCGCACCGCGGTCAGCGTGTGCCTGGCCTCCAGGCACCCCATCGAAATCTGGTGGGGGCCTGAATACGCGCGCCTCTACAACGACGCGTACCGGCCCATCCTCGGAGCGACGAAGCACCCGCAGTTCCTGGGGCGCCCCGGCCGGGAGTGCTGGGGGGAGATCTGGGACGTCATTGGCCCCATGCTCGACAGCGTGCGCGACACGGGCAAGGCGACGTGGTCGGAAGACTTCCCGCTGATGCTGATGCGCAACGGCTACCTGGAGGAGACGTACTTCACGTTCTCCTACGCGCCGCTCTGGAGCGAGGACGGGAGCGTCGGCGGCATCTTCTGCGCCTGCGCGGAGACGACCTCACGCCTCGTGAGCGCGCGCCGGCTGCGGCTGCTGCGCAACCTGGGCGCGCAGACGGCCGCGGCGCCCACGGCCTCGGTCCACGAGGCCTGCGAGCACTCCCTGCGGACGCTCGCCGAGAGCCGCGAGGACGTGTCGTTCGCGCTGCTGTACCTGCTCTCGCCCGACGAGACGGAAGCCCACCTCGCGGCGACGCTGGGAATCGAGGCCGGGGGGCCGGTGAGCCCCCAACGCCTCCGCGTGGAGGAGGGCCCGTGGCCCTTCGCGGAGGCCGCCCGCACGCAGCGGTCCGTCCACGTGGCCAGCACCGGGCACGCCACGCCCTGGCCGGGTGGGGCCTGGCCCGAGCCGTCCCGCGAGGCGGTCGTGCACCCGCTGTTCCGCTCCAGCGAGAACGCGCTCCAGGGCTTCCTCGTGATGGGCGTCAGCCCGCGCCGCGCGCTGGACGCGGCGTACCAGGACTTCTTCGACCTGGCGGCCGGGCACATCGCGACGGCGGTCTCCAACGCGCGGGTCCACGAGGAGACCCGCATCGCCACCCGCCGCGCGCAGCTGGGCGCGGACGTCGGCGCGGCGCTGACCCGCGCCGAGCCGCTGGGCGACCAGCTGCGGCAATGCTGTGAAGCCATCGTGAGGCACGTGGACGCGGCGTTCGCGCGCATCTGGGTGCTCGACCCGGCGCGGAACGTCCTGGTGCTCCATGCGAGCGCGGGCATGTACACGCACCTGGACGGCGCGCACAGCGAGGTGCCCGTGGGGGCGCTCAAGATCGGCGCCATCGCCCAGACGCGTCAGCCGCACCTCACCAACGACGTGCTGAACGACGAGCGCGTGGGCGACAAGGCCTGGGCGGCCCGCGAGGGATTGCGGTCCTTCGCCGGCTACCCGCTCGTCGTGGGCGGGGAGCTGGCGGGCGTGATGGCCCTGTTCTCCCGGAACGTGCTGGACGCGGACGCGCTGCGGTTGATGGCCTCCGTCTCCAACTCCATCGCCGTGGGCGTCGAGCGCAAGCGGGTGGAGGACGCGCGGACCCTGGCGCTGGCCCGGGAGCAGGCGGCGCTCGCCGAGGCCGAGCGGCAGCGCTCCCGGCTGGAGTCGCTCTTCCTTCAGGCTCCCGCGGGCATCTGCGTCCTGCGCGGGAGCGACCACGTCTTCGAGTTCGCCAACCCGCGCTACCTGGAGCTCATCGGGAGCCGCGACATCGTGGGCAAGCCGCTGAAGGACGCGCTGCCCGAGCTGAAGGATGTCGTCGTGCCGCTGCTGGACCGGGTGTACGGCACGGGTGAGCCGTACTTCGGAGACGCGCTCCAGGTGCCGCTGCTGCGCCAGGGCCGGCTGGAGGACTGCTACTTCAACTTCATCTACCAGCCCATCTACGACGCCTCCCGGACGGTGGAAGGCATCGCCGTCATCGCCTTCGAGGTGAGCGAGCAGGTCCGGGCCCGCCAGCGCGCGGAGCGGCTCACGCAGGAGCTGGCGGTCACCAACCAGGACCTCGATCAGTTCGCCTACGTCGCGTCACACGACCTGAAGGCCCCGCTGCGCGGCATCGCGAGCCTGTCGGAGTGGATCGAGGAGGCGCTCACGGACAAGATGGACGGGGAGACGCGCAACCAGATGCGCATGCTGCGCGGGCGCGTGCACCGGCTGGAGGCGCTGATCAACGGCATCCTCAGCTACTCGCGCGTCAGCCGGATCCGCGAGAAGGTGGAAACGGTGAACGTCGGCACGCTCCTCGCGGAGAGCCGGGACCTGCTCGCGCCGCCCCCGGAGGCGAGCATCGTCATCGCGAAGGGGATGCCCACGGTCCAGGCGGAGCGTGCGCCGCTCCAGCAGGTCTTCCTGAACCTGATGAGCAACGCCCTCAAGCACGCGGGGCGGGCGGACGTGCGCATTGAAATCGACTGTGCGGACGCGGGCGCGTTCCACGACTTCACCCTGAAGGACAACGGGCCCGGCATCGACCCGCGCTACCACGAGCGCATCTGGGGCATCTTCCAGACGCTGGAGAGCCGCGACAAGGTCGAGGGCACGGGCATCGGGCTCTCGGTGGTGAAGAAGATCGTCGAGACCCGGGGCGGGCGCGTGGCCGTCGAGTCCGAGCTGGGCTCGGGCGCGACGTTCCACATCTTCTGGCCCAAGCAGCCCCGCGTGCTTCCGTAGCCCGCGGGGGGCCGCGCTCCTCGAGCTACTCGAGGACGCGCTCCATGCTCAGGAAGGGGCGCGCGGCGGCGATGCCGCGGCCCTTGCAGACGTCGATGAACTTGTTCGACTCGATCATCTGGGGCGCGGTCTCGTCGTACTGGAGCACCATCACGTGGCGCAGCCAGGGCTCCTGGCCCATGGCGTAGATGAACACCTCTTTCGGATTGAGGTGGTTGAGGATCTCCGTGGCGCGGGCGCTGTCTGAGCCGTTGAGCCGCCGCGACTGGTCCATCTTGCGCGGCAGGGGCTGGCTGAGCAGCGGGCCGTACATCCAGCTCATCGGGCCGCCCTCGCACTCCATGCCCAGGTAGAGCGCGTCCAGCGGCCCCACCAGCTGCGTCAGGTGCTGGTACATGCGCGGCTCCAGCGCGTTGGAGTCCGCGGCCATCAGCAGCGAACGGCCGGCCAGCCGCACCAGGTGCGCCGTCTTCGCCTGCACGGCCAGGTCGCTGTGCTCACCGATGAAGGGGATGCCCATCAGCGACCCGCCAGGGATGGGAATCTCCTGCAGGTCGTCAATCTCCACGACGTTGCGGAAGCCCGTCCGCTCCAGCACCAGGCGCAGCGACGGGTCCGCCAGCGAGTACGCGTTCGCGCGGGGCACGACGATGGTGCCGATGCGGTGACGCAGCTGGAGCAGCGTCTCCATCATCAGGTGGTCCGCGTGGCCGTGGGTGATGAGGACGTAGTCGATCTTCTCCGGCAGGTCCGCGTGGGTGAAGCGCCGCTGCTCCGTGGGGAACTCGTAGCTGATGACGGGGTCGGTGAGGACGGACACCTCGCGCGTCTCCATCAGCACGCACGCGTGGCCGAAGTAGCGCACGCGCACGCCGGAGCCGGTGTAGGGCTCGGGCTTGCGCGGGGCGGTTTCCGTGAAGAGGTCCGCGAACGCGTCCGCCGCGGAGGCCGGCACGCCCAGCATCTCCGCCACCTGGCCGGGGCTTCCCGGCGTGTGGCGCATGCGGAAGAGGGCGTCGATGCCCTCGTGCCGGAAGGGCACCTGGAGCCACAGGGGCGAGTCGCCCTCCAGGCGCGGGGTGCTGAAGACGTACTTGCGCGCGTCGCCGGTGACGCGCATGAGCGAGATGCTCTGCGCCGATTCCTTGTAGAGGCTGCTGCGGTAGAGCAGGGGCTCCATGATGCGGGCGTTGGCCCGGTGGGCCAGGTCGTACGTGAGCTCCACGTAGCCCCGGAGCATGTCCGGCACCTTGGCGTAGAGCGGCTCCAGCGACTCACCCTTGGAGCTGGCCAGCAGCTGCTCCAGGTCGGACACGGCCTTGGTGTAGGCGAGCATGTCCGCGTTCTCGCGGGTGGTGCGCTCCATCAGCGCCTTCACGTCGTTCACCCGTGACACGGGGTGGTTGATGAAGGGGCCGCCCATGAGCGCCGGGTTCTGGAGCGCGGCCACGTGCACGTCCGGGTTCGCGACGAACGACTGCATCAGCTTCAGGTGCAGGCGGGACATGAACAGCGGCGCGGTGGCGGGGGAGATGAGGTACCACCAGACGTACCACTGGTTGAACAGCGGCTCGATGGCGACATCGGGCTTCAGGTACATCGGGCGGTCGAGCATGGGTGTCGTCTCGCGGGGTGGGGGAGCAAGCGCCCGGGGAGGCCCGGAAGCACGCGTGGCCCGGCCATTTTGATGATTCCCGCCCTGACTTCAAGGTGCCGGATTCCGGCTACGGCCGGCACGGCAATTCCAGACAGGCGCCCGAGGCTGTGTGCTCCCCCGGCGAGGCGTCCGGCGGACGGTGGACAGAGCGTGCCCGGCCGCGCGTCAGACCCGTTGCGCGCGTCAAGTCGCCTGCTATAACGCCCGTCGCCTTCGATCCCGTAGCTCAGTTGGATAGAGCGGCGGTTTCCTAAACCGCAGGCCACAGGTTCGATTCCTGTCGGGGTCACTCGCCCTGCTTCCCAAGTCCGTGGAAGCAGGGCGTTTTTTTTGTCCGTGGGCGTGCAGCGATGGGCGCCGGGGCGGAGTGCCTCTGCCGGGCCACCCTCAGGAGTTGTCTGAGGCGAACCTGCCTTGTTAGGTTGGCCACGAAATGCGAACCCGCCCCCCCTTCCGGACCGCGCTGCTCTGCCTGTTCGTGGCCTCCGCTGCCGTGGCCCGTGACCGCGAACCGGTCGTCCGGCCCCTGCTGCTCTCGGAGCATCCGAGTGACGCCACCCACCGCGTCTATGTGCGGGGGCAGATGGTCACGACGCTGCGGTTCGAGAAGACCGTGGACGCCAGCAAGACGAAGCTGCTCGGGTGGGAGGGGCGCCTCGAACCCTTGGCAGTGGTACGCAACAAGGTCGTTCTGGAGCCCACCCATGATCTCGCTGACGACGAGGGCATTCCCCTGATCGTGACGCTGGTGGATGGGACGGAAGTGGCGTTCCTCCTTCGCCACCCGGGTTGGAGGCAGTCGGACGGTGCGGACCAGCAGGTCGACGTGTTCAGGGATCCAGAGAGCTACGCGAGCATGCACGCGGCGCTGCGTCGCGCGCTCAAGGAGAACTTCGCGCTGACCGAGGAGAACGAGCGCTACCGCAAGGAAGAGACCTCGGAGGACCATGCGCTCGCGGCGCTGCTGGCTTCGGAGGCCATCGCTCAGACACCGTTCAAGCTCGCGGACCGCTTCTCCGGCAAGGACGATGACAGCGAAGTGGATGCCCAGGTGTTCCAGGGCAAGGGAAAGGTCGCGGTCGTCTTCAAGGTCAAGAACACCCACTCCCAAAAACCCTGGAGCCTGAAGTCAGCGCGTCTGGTGACCAAGGACGGCGGCCATGCGCGATCCGTCGCGATTCGCGTCACGACGCGCGAAATCACGCTGGGAAGCTCCGGCGTGGTGGCCGCTGTCGTGGACAGCAGTGCGTTCATGGCCGAAGGCGTGTTGACCAGCCTCTTCCTTGAGATCTACCGCCAGGACGGCTTGAGGCAGGCGTTTGTCCAGCTAGATCCAGCGCTGCTGGCGCGATAGGAGCGCGAGGCATGGCATCCCGCACGTTCACGCTCCTGGGCTGCTCCGTCCTGCTCATGGCGGCACCTGGCTGCCCCGGCACGGCGACGGGCAAGGTGGCCCTGCGTTCCGACGGCACGCCGGGACCGGAGGACTGTCCCGAGGAAGCACGCAAGGCGATGAAGTACCTGCGGCTGTTCGTGGGGGACTCCGCCTGGGTTCAGCTCGACGCGAACCAGTCCCGTGCCTACCCCATCACCCTGTACGCAGGCCCCATCGAAAGCGTCCTCGAAGACAACCTGGGTCCGCTTGACGCACCAGCCCGGCTCTACGGCCGCGTCTGGGCGGATGGGCCACAGGCCGTGATCCGGTACTACGCCGCCCAACCCCTGGATGGGGGAGATCAGGTTCCCATCTGCGCGGTCGCGAGGCTGGGGCTCGGACAACTCCGGAAGCTGCCGGAGTCAAAGCCTGGAACCGCCGTGCTCGGTTCGCCCCGTGCAGGCGTCTACATCGTGAACGAATTCCGGTAGAGCCTTCGAACCCCCGTAGCCTGTGTCTGGGCATGGCATCTCAAGGCCGCGGAGTTCGCGGCGGCGATGAAAACGGAGATTGACCAGCCTGCCAAGCAGCTCAACCCCACGGCGGAACTGCAGAAGCGTCTGGAGATGGTGAAGCAGCTCTTCGCAGACGGGCGCATCACCGCAGAGCAGTACCGGCAAGAGGTGGAGCGCCTCCAGGACCAGCTCCACGGCGGCTTCTCCTACACGAAGGAGATCGTCGGCACGGCCACGCAGCACATGGCGGACGCCTTCGCGAACTTCGTCACCACGGGCCGGCTGGAGTTCTCCGCCCTGGTGGACGGCATCCTGAAGGACCTGGCGTGGTTCGCGTCGGCGGCGCGGACATGAGCGGCACCTACACCTTCATGCTGGGCGGTGCCCACGCGGCCGACGGATCCGTCCGCGCGCAGCAGGCGCACCTGGTGGGCGAGCTCGGGCCGGAGCTCTTCATCTCCTCCAGCTCCGGCCGCATCGTGAAGCTGAAGCAGGCGGACAGCGCAGCGCTGGAGGCGCTGACGCACCGAGGACGCGAGTCGGTGCGGGTGTTGCGGCGAGCCCGGGTGCTGCAATTATTAGCGGCGGGCTGGACGGTCGTGGGCGTGGCCGAGGCGGCGGGTACTCGGCGCCGCTCCGGCGGCGTCTTCGTCTTGTCGTGGGTCGGCACGGCGCGGACATCGCACGCATGAGGGATGCGCGCCATGCGCGACCAGTGCTCACTCGCTTAACCAGAAGGCTCGGCCCCGACTTCGAAGGGCCTTCTCCAGGAACTCCCCGAAGCTCGACGCTATGCGTGGCGTCTCGCCCGGGTACGTCTCATGGAAGGCGTCAAGCAGCGGGTAGCTGTCATTCTCACGTCTGGCCACGTCCACGATGACGAAGTCGGTGTCCTGCATGTCCACCAGCGTGAAGTGGGATGCGGGACCTGCGCTGTCCTGGTCTCGTCCCCGGATGGCGACACGAGCCCGCTGAATCTCGTCCAGCGGCAAGATGCCGTACTTTGGATTCGGCATCGGCGAGAAGAGCCCTCCGCCGTTGGAGCGCAGGTAGAAGGCGCGCATCTCCGCGTCCAGCTGCCATCCCATGCGTGCCTCGAAGGCGGCGATCTGCTGGGCGCTCGCAGGAGGATTCGGATGGTGGTGCCGGAAGAACTCGGCCAACAGGTTGTCCATGAGCACGAGCGCGTCCTCAGTCCACGTACGGACGCGCGGGCCCGGGCGTCAGCCATTTTCCGCCAGGCGCGTAGCAGGCGGGGTACTCGTCGTTGAACGTCTGGTGGATGTCGGCCGGGACGGGGATGATGTTGCCCGGAGCCACTGGAGGGCCGCCGTGGCCCAGGTCGAAGATGTGGTGCCCGGGGAAGTTCTTACCTGCGCTCGTCGTGGGCCACGCGCCGAACTCGGAGGCCCACTCGTCGCGAAACCGGTCCCTGGCGTTGGACCACTGGTCTCGAAGGCGTTGCGTGTTGCTGATCTTTGGGTAGTCGCAGCAGCAGTGGGTGATGGCAAGGCGGCCCCCTGCTTCCGCGGGCATGAAGAGGTAGCGCCCCTGCCAGTCCCCCTTGATGTCGGCCAGCCAGATGCAGCCCATGAGGGGAAGTCCCTGAGCCGAGCACTTCCGCTCGCAGCGGGACAGGAACGCGGCGCTGCACTGCCAGGGCCCGTAGTAAATGGTCGTCCGGAGTTGGCCCCCGTCCGGCGTGGTGAAGACCGGGCTGACCCACTTCGCGCGCGCTGGAGAGCCTCCCCCGCTGACGGTGGCCGAGCCGCACCCGGCGAGGGCGAGAAGCGCGGCAACACCCGCGGCACGATGGG
The DNA here is from genome assembly GCF_003612165.1 of Corallococcus aberystwythensis. Lineage (GTDB taxonomy): Bacteria > Myxococcota > Myxococcia > Myxococcales > Myxococcaceae > Corallococcus > Corallococcus aberystwythensis. The sequence goes on from NZ_RAWK01000012.1 coordinate 55,686, forward strand.
GAGGGAGGACGGCTGGCACGGTTCAACATGCCAGCACGGCAAACCGAGGAAGTGAAGTCACAGCTGCGAGCGCAGCCTGTTGGGTCGGATGCGCGGGACGACCGGGGAGCTACTCCTTCTCCGGATGGACACTGCCGTCCGGGTCGACAACGAAGCGCAGCGCGCCCGACGCTTCGCCGGAGACGCTGATGCTGTAGAGCCGTCCGCTCTCCAGGGGCTGTGGGGACTGCACCGTCTCGAAGCCCTCCGGCGCTTCGCCGTAGACGACGCGGCGTCCGCGCGTCCCGTCAAAGGAGAGGGCGCGCACGTGCCACACCTGCGTCCCATCCTCGGCCAGGACGCGGATGACGTCGTACCGCGGCGGACCGCCGTCCTGGGACGGCTCGTCGATGAGGAAGGCAGGGCCCGGCAGGTGCTCGTTGCTGGATGCGAGCGTCACCTCCAGGGGCGGCTGGCAGGCGGTGAGGAGCGCCACCTGGAGGACGACGAGCGCGAGCGGCAGGACTCGGTGGAGGCGCATGGTCACGGTGCTCCCTGGCCGGCGCGGAGGGACTTCTTCGCGGCCTCGAACTGCTCGGTGTAGTGCTTGCCGCCGAGTTCGAACGGCGCCGGAGGCGTTTCGAAGCAGCCCTGGCCGTACGCCATTCAACGGGTGTGAGTGAGCCGTCCCTACTCGCACTTCCACTCAGTACGGCTCGCACTTCCACTCAGTACGAGTCGTACCACTGGCCCAGAAGAAGCAAGTAGAGCCTACCGGCTTGCAATCTTGACCGTCCGGGTTGACGGGGGGCCAGCATTCATTGGGAGGGCACAACGTGGTGCAATAACCGACCCGCTGCCAGAGCCCCTCATCGGCAAAGGAGCTGTCAGCGCGCGCATTCGTGGCGAGGTGCCGATCGACTGACGCAGAAGCGTTCTCATCGGCTCCACACCCCGAGGTGATGAGAGAAACCGACAACGCAAAGAGGAGCGGAAGCATGGGGTGGGTTGTTCTTTTGTGCATGGTGCTCTCACTTTCAAATTCAAATGTGAATCGTTCACACGAGACGGTCCGTTTTATTGGACTTTGCGTTTGAGTGTACCGTCTTGGCGAGGTCGGTTGTGAGTGGAATGTCTGCGGACGTCCTATGGTTCCGCGTTCATCGACGCGCCCATCAGGAACTGCATCTGCGCCTGCATCATCAGCATTCCCTGCTGGGAGAGGGTCGTTCCCGAGGGCAGCTTCATCATCAGGATCTCCATGTAATAGTCGGAGCAGGCCTTGGAGTTCACGGCCCGGCAGAACGGCATGACGACGTCCTGGAAGATGGCGAGGATGATCTCGTCGATGGTCGTGCCCAGGCGCTGCAACATCTCCGCAGCGCGTGCCGCGAGCGCCTCCTCATCCTCATCCTCGTCCCGCGCCTGGATTCCCTGCTGCCGTCCCAATGACTCCACCGCGAAGAGATACAGGTTGTACGCCAGCCCCATGGTCGTCCCGTAGCCGGTTCCCAGCTCCGAGAACCGGGCCATGATCTCCGAGAACGTCAGCGACGCGTTGTAGCCATAGTGTCCGCCAATCTTCCGGGAGACCATCGCGTTGAGCAGCTTCCGCATGCTGAGGTGCTCGAGCCCCGCTCCTCCGTTGATGTATTGGGTGTATGCGACCTGAGCCCCCGCCCTCGTCCGGGTCGTGGGGTTCTGTCCCCGCGTCACGAAGTCGAGCACATGCGTGTACTCGTGGACCATCAAGCTCAGAAACTCCTGGGCGGAGCGGAGGACATACCTTCCCTTGCGCGTGCGGTAACCCGCGTTCAGCACGACCTCCTTGTCCGTGATGTTGTAATGGCCTTCGGCGTCGTTGCGCGAACGGCGGCCCTTCACGGTGATGCGAACCCGCTTGACGGCCTCCGGATGGTTCTGGAGCGTCGTGTGGATGAGGGCGAGATAGGCCTTGAGCGCGGAGAACTCGGGCTTGTTCACCAGGTCGTTGATGAGCAGCAACATCCGCACCACGTCGGCCCGGGCCTTGGCGTCCTGGATCTCCCCCACGGGAATGCTGAGCTCCCTGTTCTTGAGGATCGTCGTGAAGAGCTTCGGGTTGAACTCCTCGCTGCTCGAGCGCGTGCGCCGTGCCTGGAGATACTGATTCCGGCCGATGGCCTCGCGATGAGGTGTGGCATTGTCGGAGAGCCGCTGGTGCTTTGAATTGAACTTGGGCGGGGGCATTGGGTGTATTGAACAGCGCAAACCCGGTTTTCGCGACACCGCGCAGGGTCTGGTGCCTCTCGGGTGTCCCAGCAAGTCCTTTCAATTCATGACGCGCTTCAGGCGTTCAACGAACTCCCTGGCTGGCGGGGCGATGGTCAAAGCCGCCTGCCGTCCTTGATCCTTCACGCCACCAACCCGGGCGACACGCTCTCGTATGCCTGGAGTGCCACCGCAGGCGCCTTCTCTTCGCCCTCCGCTACCGCCACCTCGTGGACGGCGGTAGATGCCGGGCAGTCCTGGCCGCGCGCAGCCCTCACCTCCGCTCTGCTCCCATCTGTTACCCCCAACAGCGCTCCTGTCATTCCCATACTCCCCTGGCGCCCCGGTCGCTTCAACCGATGGTTGTCTGGGGCAAGTACTTTCCGGGGCCCCTGGAAAATCCAGGCATTGATTGGTTATGGATTTCCATTCCATGCCCATTCCCTCCCGTTGGCTGTGGCTCGCCGCCTCCCTGGTCCTGGGTGGCTGTTCCTCCTCCTCCAGCAATGACGCCGGGACGCCGCCGCCTCCCGTGGACAGCGGCACGCCAGACGCGGGGCCTCCCGACGCGGGCACCGATGACGCGGGCGTTCCCGACGCGGGCGAGGTCTGGGACGGCGGCGCGGAGGCGCTGGTGGACCCGGGGGACGTGGTGGAGCGCGAGCCGTACTCGGACTGCACCTTCATGCCAGAAACAGGCACCACTCCCGCTTCGTGCTCGGACCTGGCCCTGTTCGACCGGTCCATGTGCCCATCCGGTGCGCTCGACGACCTGGAGGCTTCGGGCGCGTACGAGGTGCGCATGCTGTCCACCAACACTCCCCTTCAAACCAACTTCACGCTGCGGCTGCCTTCGGATGGTGGCGTCGGCGCGAGCGATGGCAAGCCACTGCTCTTCCAGGACGTGGGGCACGGGGAGTTCTTCTTCGGGACCCAGGTCCAGCAAAGGTTTCCCACTCCCTCCTTCCGGAACCGCATCTTCGCCGGCTGCACGCGGCCGGAGCCTGACCGCGTCAACGGTTGCTACGCGTGGTGCAATCCCGAGGGACGGGTGACGTCCAAGGGCAGCTTCACGGCGATGCGCCACGGATGGGGACGGGGCGAGGTGGAGGCCTCGGGCCTGAAGCTCGTCTCCGAGTCCGCCGTCCCACTGGCCTTCCCTGTGGACATCTACGTCACGAAGGGCCACGCGTACGTGGTGGCCATTGGCGACAACACCGGGGACGGAGGCCTGGCTGTCTATGACGTGAAGGACCCCGCCCACCCGGTGCTCAAGAAGCGCATCCAGCTGGAGGGGGACACCTACTGGAATGGCGCCTGGGCGAAGGATGACGCGCTCTACATCGCCAGCGGCAACTCCGGCGTCATCGTCTACGACATCACGAACCCGGCGGATCCGCAGTACGTGCGCGCGCTGCCCGGCGGCGCCCTCAACGTGCACACCGTGCACGTGCGCGGAGACCGGCTCTACGGCATGGCGCCGTCGTCCTCCAGCCAGACGCTCATGTTCGACGTGAGCTCGGCGCTTACGCCGCAGCTGCTGGAGCGCATCTCGATTCCGGACGAGAGCTTTGGAGGCGTGCACGACGCCTTCGCGTACGGCGACAACCTCTACGTCAACCACACCACCGAGGGCTACATCGCCTTCGACGTGAGTGACCCGATGCGCGTCCGGGAGCTGGGGCGCTACGCCTACGGCGACTCGTTCAGCCACGCGAACGCGGTGGGTACCTTCGCGGGCCGCACCATCGCGTTCGAGGGCGGCGAGGGGTTGAACGCGCACCTGCGCGTGCTGGACGTCACCGACCCCGCGAACATGCGGCTCATCGGCCAGTACGCGCTGCGCCCCGAGTACTCCATCCACAACATGGTGCTGGTGGGCACGAAGCTCTACATCGCGTACTACCAGGAGGGTGTGCGCGTGCTGGACGTGTCCGTGCCGCCCCGGCCGCGCGAGGTGGCGTACTTCAACACGTACCAGGACACCCCGCCGGCCTGGACGGGCTCCGAGTTCTTCTCGAGCGCCATTGGCATCCGCGTGCCCGGGGACGGGTTCATCTACGTGGTGGACGCGAACCGGGGCCTGCTCATCCTTCAAGAGTCCTCACCCTCAACAGTCTATACTCATGCAATCCATGGCATCCTTCATGGACCATGAAGACGGGAGGGCATATGCGAGGATTTGTCGTCGCGATGATGAGCGCTGGGATGCTGATGGGGTGCGGTGGTGTCGAAGCCGAGCAGGAGGGGCCCGAAGTCGAGGAGCCGCGGGACACGACGCAGCTCAAGGCCTGCAGTCAGCGCTACCTCATCGAGTACTACTCGGACTCCACCCAGACCCAGTTGGTGGGCACGGAGCGGTGCTATTGCAATGACATCAGGCCCACCACGACGGGCACGAGCGTGGGCTACAGGGTCGTCGTCTACCGGTACGAATGTTTCGGCGCTGGCGGACGCTGACCCAGGGACTTGAAGGACTGCCGTAGCGGAAGCTCGCGCTCCCCGGCGCCGTGAACCGGGGGGCTCAGCGCGTCAACGACGCGCCAGCGAATCGGAGTGGGCTGAACCCCCGAGGGACCGAGCGACATCCCGCGCTATCCGAGCGCCGCCTTCCCATCCGGCTTGCGCTGGAACCTGTAGAGCACGAAGCCCACCGCGAGCGCGATGGCCCCGGCGACGAGGTTCTCCCGCTCCGCGCTCAGCGCGAAGACGACGCACAGTGAGGCGGCGGCGAGGGGAATCACGGGCCCACCCGGGATGCGGAACGCGTTCGCGGGCGCCTGGAGCTTGCGGCGCAGCACGGGCACCGCCAGGGCCGTGCCGAAGTACGTGGCGAGCCGGGCCACCACGGAGAGCGTGGCGAGCACCTCGAACGAACCGGAGAACGCCAGGGGCAGCGCGATGGCCGTCTGCGTGAGGATGGCGACCGTCGGCGTGCGGTAGCGCGGATGCAGCGTGGCGAGCGCCGCGGGGCCAAAGCCGTCCTGAGCCAGCGCGTACAGGTAGCGCGGCCCGGCGAGCACGGTGTTGCTGTTGGTCCCCAGGATGGACAGCACCCCGCCCACCGTCATCAGG
>NZ_RAWK01000130.1 GCF_003612165.1 Corallococcus aberystwythensis
GGCGGGAACACAGCCGCCGTGCGCCGGCCGCTTCAGCCGTGCACGGTGCGACTGTCGGCGGGCACGGCCGCACGGTCCTTCAATCCGTAATCCCTCACGACGTGCGCCACCCGCAGGCGGTAGTCACTGAACACGCCCTCCCGGCCTTCGCGCTGGGCTTCCCGGTGTGACTCCAGGCGCCGCCATTCCGCCACCGCCGCCTCGTCGCGCCAGTAGGACAGGGACAGCAGCTTCCCTGGCTCGCTCAGGCTCTGGAACCGCTCGATGGAGATGAAGCCGTCAATGCCTGACAGCAGGGGCCGCAGCTCCGCCGCGAGGTCCAGGTACCGCTGCCGATGCGCTTCGTGTGCCCAGACCTCGAAAATGACAGCAATCATCACAGACCTCCCAGGACGCGGGTGTTGATGGAAGCACGCCAGGTGACGGGGCCCGCCAGTGGTGACAGGTCCACGCCGCTCGCGAGTACCTGTTCCGCCGCCGCCATGGCCATCGCCGTCGCCAGCAGCGGCCCCGGACAGGCATGCGCGCCCAGGCCGAAGGTGAAGGTCTGCCGCCCCACGCGCCGGGGCAGGAACGCGTCCGGTTGGGGATTCTCCAGCGGATCGCGATTCGCGGCGGCGAGCACGACGACCACGGTCGCGCCGGCTTCCAATTGCTGGCCCGCGACGGCCGCTGCCGCATGAGTGAAGCGCCGCGTGTTCTGGACCGGAGACTCGTGGCGAACTGCCTCCTGGACCACGTCATCGAGCGTGCACTCGCCCCGTGAGAGTTGTTTCCGCAACTCGGGCCAGCGAGCGACGGCCCGCAGCGTCGCCTCCAGCAGCCCGGCCGTCGCTTCGTACGCCTGGGTGAGCAGGCCCACGGCGTTGGGCACGCGCAGTTCCTCCGCGCCGTGGCCTTCCATGAGCCGGGCGGTGAAAGGGGTCCTTGCAGTCGTCTGGAAACAGGCCGCCACGCGCTCGTTCAGCCTCGCCGCGCCTTCGCTGCTCACCGTGGGCCCAGCCACCGAGCGGACATAGGCCTCCACGTCCTGCACGCTCGCCTCCAGGGTGCTTTCAGGGAACCCCAGCAGCGACCCCAGCACGAACACCGGGAACTGGAGGGCGGTCTCCGGCAGCCGTGACAGCGAGGGCTTCGCGAACAGCCGTGCCGCCTGGCGGCGACTCTCTGAGTCCACCTCTCGCAGCGCCTCCGGCAACGCGCGTGACAGGGTCTGCTTCACGGCCGGGTAGGGGCCTCCGTCGTTCATCCGCACCAGCCGTCCGAAGAGTGCTCCGGCGGCGGTGCCCACCAGGTGCGCGGGCACGGGCTCAGCCTTCGGCCGGACCCGGCAATGCTCGCTCGTGAGCACGGCACGGACAGTGGCCGCATCCGCCGCGATCCACGGCCCGAAGCCTGGGACGCGGTGCAGTCCACCTCGGGCGCGAAGCTCCGCGTAGTACGGGTAGGGGTCGGGGTGGGTGACGGCCTGATACGGGTCGGTGGGCGGTGTCATCGGTCCTCGCTCCCGAGCACTCTCCTCCTGTCGCCGGGTCCGTGTGCTAGGAAATGGTTCGCCATGGACCGAACGATGAATGCAGGGCCGGACCTCGCGACGCTGGCGGGCGCGGTGGGGGACGCCACGCGGATCCGGATGCTGGAGCTGCTCATGGAGGGGCGGGCGCTCGTTGCAAAGGAGCTCGCGTTCGGCACGGGCGTCAGCCCCGCGACGGCGACCGCGCACCTCCAGCGGCTGGAGCAGGCCCGGCTGGTCCGCTCCACCCGTCAGGGGCGCAACAAGGTGTTCCGCCTCGCCACGCCCACGGTGGCGCGGATGGTGGAAGCGCTGATGACCGTGGCGGTCCGGGGTCCTCGTGCGTCAGCGACTCCGGAACCCCTGCGGGCCGCGCGCTACTGCTACGACCACCTGGCGGGCAGGCTGGGCATGGGCATCACCGACGCGCTCCTGCGGGCCGGGCACCTCTCGCTCCGCCGCCGTGCCTTCGCGCTCACCCCCAGTGGTGAGGCGTGGTTCCAGGACTTCGGCATCGACCTGGAGCCCGTGCGCGAACAGCGGCGCAACTTCGCCCACCGGTGCCTGGACTGGAGCGAGCGGCGCGACCACCTCGCGGGGGCGCTGGGCGCGGCGCTCGCCACTCGTGTGTTCTCGCTGGGATGGGTGGAACGTCAGCCTGACTCGCGTGGCCTCATCGTCACCCCCGGAGGCCAGCGGGGGCTCAAGCGTCACTTCGGCGTGCTGTAGGCCGCGGCGGTCGCGTCCGCGCGCTCACGGGTGCGCTGGATGGCGACGGACACTGCTTCACCCACGATGCGAGGGAGGCCCTGGGCTTCCAATGCCTCCAGCCCCGCCTGGGTGATGCCTCCCGGGGTCGCGATCTCCGCGATGAGACGCGGAGTGGTGGCGTCGGGTTCGGCCAACAGCTTCGCCGCGCCAATGAGCGTTCCCCGCGCGAGCGCCGCCGCTTCCGCCGCGTCCATCCCGTGCGCCATCGCAGCCTGGGCCAGGGCCTCCACGAACCGGAAGACATAGGCCGGGCCTGTGCCGGACACGCCGGTGCACACCGTGAGCGCTTCCTCGGACATCCATTGCGGCCGGCCCACCGCCGCGAAGAGAGACTCGGTGGTTCGTCGAGCGGCCTCCGTGACCCGTGTTCCGGCCGTCAGCGGCGTCACTCCCTCGCCCACGCGCACCGGCGTGTGGGGCAGGGCGCGAAGGACGGAGGCACAGGAGGGCAGCGCCGCCTCCAGCTGCGCGAGCCGCACGTCCGCGGACAGCGACACCACGGTCTGCCCTGACTCCAGGGCTGGCGAGATGACCGCCATCAACTCCCGCAGCTGCGCCTGCCGCACCGCCAGCAGGACCACGCTCGAGCCCCGCACCGCCTGCGCGTTGTCCATGAGGACCTGCACGCCGTGCCGGGCGCGCAGCTGCTCGCCGCGCTCGGGCCGGCGCACGGTGACGCGAAGGCCCGACGGGTTCACCTGTCCAGAGCGCAGCAGCCCCTGGATGAGGGCTTCGGCGATCTTGCCGCCTCCCAGGAGGACGACGGGGGCGGGGATGGGATGGGACGCCATTGCCGGAGTCTACCCCTCTGCCGTCGGCCAAGAATCGCGGTCTCAATGGCTGAGAGTCGAGCGCCAGCCGGCCCCGTCGGCGGCGTGGCACACGAACTGGTCCGACAGTCGGACCAGTTAGGACCGCTCCGCTCCGGAGGGACGGCTGTTCGGAGCAGCTTAAGCCCCCGGACATCGATGTTGGCCAGAGGCGCGGACATCCAGCGCGGTTGATGCACCTCAGCTGCTCACTCATGTCCTACCGCGTTCAGCCGTAGTGGTCGCATCCTTGGAATGGACAAGCCCAATGTCCAGGCGCTTGGGGGGGAACCCGGGAGCCCACGAATGAGGACGCCTCCGCCTGCCTTCAGGATGACTTCACGAAGCGGAGCTCAAGCTGCATGCCAAGGGCATGCGCAATCTTTTGCAAGAGGTCGAGCCGCGGCACGACACGCCCGCTCTCAAGGCGGGCAATAGCGGGCTGCTTCGTCCCAGCCCGTTCGGCCAGTTCGGTCTGACTGAGCCCCTGCTTTTCCCGGAGTTCGCGCACTTGGCGTGCCAGGGCGAGCTTATTGAACTCCTCGTTATAGAGCGTGGCGAAGGTCGGGCTGTCCGCCTTTCTCCGCTCGATGAGCGCCTGGAGGCTCCCATCGACGTGTTGATTCCGTTTCTTGCTAGGCATCTCTGGCATCCGCTTTCGGAGCACCGCACTCCTGCCAAGGCGCACCGTGGAACGCCTGGTCAGTCGCCTTCAAGCACCTCCTTCATTCGGGATCTGGATAGTTCCAAATCCACTTTGCGTGCTTTCTGGCCCTGCTTCTTGCAGGCATGCAGGAGCACCATCTCTGGTCCCGTGAGGAGGACGTAGAAGACCCGGTGCCTTCCCACTTTGAGTTCCCACAGCTTGCCCTCAATGCTTCGAAGTGAAGCGGTCGTGCCCTTCAGACCGTGGACTTCGATGTCTCGGAGGGAGGCATAGAGCGGTGCTGCTTCGTGATCAGCCAGCGCGTGGAGATACTTTTGTACGGGATTGCCACCGCGTGGCGTCGCATAGAAGGAAACTTTCAGCTTCATGGCGCACGTAGTTCAATTGACGGATCATGGTTTTGCCCTTTGAGTGCAGCGCTTTGAGTAGGGTTACCCAGGACGGCTCATCGTCCAACGCGCGATGAGCTCGTATGGGTAGCGCCGCCCAAAGCGGTGCACACACGGTTGTTTACGAGAGCACCTTCACACCAGAAGATGCCCTGCCGATGTCACCCATCCTGAGTGACATTCGTGTTATCGGCGGCAACGTCCAGCGGACGAATTGGCCGAACGAACGGCACCTCCTGAGGTGCCTCGCGGAGGCGAACATCGCTCGTTGGGGACGAGGTTCGCATACGCGAGACTGCTCAAGCGGCACCCTCCGCGTTGTTAGAGCATCATCCAGCGGATGAGGACGCCATCAACGATGGTGTTGTAAAGCACCATCCCATGGATGGAACTCGACAACGTGCTGGCGATCCCAATGGGATGGCCACCCCGAATCAATAACGCTTGCGTTATGCGGCGTCAACTGCCGCTGAAGTGCTTGAGCCTGCCTGGCAGCAACTGAACGAGCCGTTCATCGTGTTGCCGGGACTCACAGTGCCTAAGCTCCCGTACACAGATGTCGTCCAGGGGCTCAGAGTCGTAGGTGGTGGTAGCGCAGTGTGCGCCGCCTCTCCTTGCTGCGTCCCCTGCTGGTGGTGGACAGTATCGATGTCCGGGCTCTCAGAACTTCACGCCCACCGTGGTGCGCAGTTGCGTGTCCAGCGCCGGCACCGTCGCGGGCGGCGAGCTGTCGTAGGTGAGGTTGAAGCCGATGCCCACCGTGACCCGAGGGTTGGGCGTCACCGCGAACAGCGTCTCGTTGAGGACGCGCAGGTCGGAGGGGCGGGTGACGCGTGGCTGGAGGTAGATCGTCTCCACGAGGTTGATGTTCTCCATCAGCTTTACCCGGCCCAGGAGGTAGCTGGACACGCGTGGATCCGTGTAGCGATCGCCCGCGTCCACCTCGCCGTCCTTGCGCAGCCGCTCGTGCTCCAGCATCAGCGCCACGCCGAAGGTGAGCCCCGCGCTGTCCTCGTTGAACAGCACGAAGCGGGGACCCGCGCCCAGCAGGACCCGGAGCTGGAGCCGGCGGAACTCATTGTATTCGTGCTGTGCGAAGACCTCTCCCGATACACGGTCTGTGAGCAGGCGCCGGTAGCGCACGTGCTCCAGCACCTGGCTGACGATGCGCTCACCACTCGCGAACGAATACTCGCCCCGGATGACGCCCAGCCAGACGTCGCGTTCCGACCGCACCTGTCCCACCAGCGAACCGCGAATCGAGAACAGCTCCGTGCTGCCCGTGCGCCAGTCGCCGCCCAGCTCGATGGCCGCGGCCGGCCCCAGCTCCGCCTTCTCGTCGAAGAGCGCCTGCACGTTGACGATCTGTGCCGCCGCGCGGCTCGCGTGGAGCAGCACCACCAGCACCACCCACCCACCTGGCTTCAGGAAACCCATGTTCCACCGCTGTGCCCGCTCGTGCGCTCCTGTTCAACCCTCTTCTGGGTCCTCCTGGCACGTGGGTCCACCGCTTGACGCCCATGAAACAGCGGAGCATGCCTGCTGCGTTTCCCAGGCCCTTTCCCCTCCGGAGCCCGCCCATGCAGGTCCACATCATCGATGCCTTCACCCGCACCGCCGGTGCAGGAAACCGCGCGGGCGTGGTGCTCGACGCCTCTGCGCTGGATGTCCCCACCATGCAGCGGGCCGCCGCGGCCGTCAGCGCGTCGGAGACCGCCTTCCTCCTGTCACGGCCCGGTGACGCCACCGTGCGCCTGCGCTACTTCACGCCCGTGGACGAGATTCCCTTCTGTGGCCACGCCACGGTGGCCACCTTCCACCTGCTCGCGGAGAAGGGGCTCTTGCGAAGCCCGGGGACGTACACGCTGGAGTGCCCTGGTGGCACGTTCGCCATCGAGCTGGAGCCTCAGGGTGCGCAGGGAACGCGCGTGTGGATCACCACCCCCCAGCCGCCCGTGCAGCCCAACCCCGTGGCGCTGGAGCCGCTGATGGCCACGCTCGGCGGGACGGCGTCGCAGGTGGACCCGTCGCTGCCGGTGATCCGCCAGGGCCACCGGCTGGTGGTGCCCCTCCGGCGGCTCGCGGACCTGGAGGCCCTGACGCCCCGGGCGACGGCGATGAACGCGCTGCTGATGCCGCACGGCGTGCGGGGCGTCTACCTCTTCACCCGCGAAGCGAAGGAGGAGGGGAGCGCGGCCCAGGCGCGCTACTTCGTCCCAGGGTTCGGCATCCTGGAGGACCCGGTGACGGGCTCCGCCGCGGGACCGCTGGCGGCCTGGCTCGCCGAGCACGGGAGCCTTCGCCTGCCCGAGCAGGGCGGCACGGTGTCCAGCCGCATCGAGCAGGGGGACACGCTGGGCAAGCCGGGCCGCATCGACATCCAGGTCACCGGCCGGCCAGGCCACGTCGAACGGGCTCGCGTCGGCGGAGTGGCGCTGACGGTGATGGACGCCACGCTGCTCGCGTAGCGACGCTCCCTCCAATGACAGACACCGGGGCCTGCGACCCACGGACCCTTGATGCCTCCCGGAGGCACGGCCAACTTGGAGGGTGGGATAATCCCATCCCCGTTTGAGTCACCGGGGCGGTCCGGCGGCCGGGCGCCAGCCGAACACCTCCGGGGGAGGACGTCATGGCAAACGCGAACAGGAACCCGGGGGCGCAGGGAGGGCCTTCCTCCCCACCCGCCGTGAAGAACGCTCAGGCCGACGCGCCGGGCGGGGCCTCGCAGGGCCAGGAGCCCAGGACGGGCACCGGTATCAGCCGCCGGGAGTCCTACGCATCGGCCATGGGCCGGGAAGCCATGCCCATGAGCCCGTTCGGCCTGCTGCGCCGGATGCTGGAGGACATGGACGAGCTCTTCACCGGCATCGGAAGCCGCGGCCTCGCCGCACGGGGCGGCATGATGGACGAGGGGCTCTGGTCTCCGCAGGTGGACGTGCTGGAACGGAACGGAAACCTCGTCGTGAAGGCCGACCTGCCGGGAATGAAGCAGGAGGACATCCACGTCGAGCTGCTGAACGACATGCTCGTGATTGAAGGCGAGCGCAGCTTCGAGGTGGAGGAGGAACAGGAGATCGAAGGGGTCTGGAGCCTGGAGCGCGGCACCGGTTGCTTCCGGCGCGCCATCCCGCTGCCAGAGGGCATCGACACGGAGACGATCGAGGCCCACTTCGAGAACGGTGTGCTGGAGATCTCCCTGAAGCTTCCGGAACCGGTGGCCCAGGGCAAGCGCATCGAGGTGAAGCGAGGCCCGCGTGAGCAGGTCCGGATGCCGCGCGGGAAGCCCATCCACTGAGGGATGGGCGCGCGGCTCAGTGCTTGTGCCGGTGGCCCTCGTCCTCCACGACGGCCGCCGCCACCTTCTCCGCCGAGCCGCGCAGCTCCTCCTCGAGCGGCGTGTGCCACGACTCGTAGGCGAACAGCTTTCGCATCAGCTTGCCGGCCTGATAGCCCGGGCGCAGCTCGATGGCATCGAACATCCACCACAGCGCCTGATCCGCGAAGGTGTACCAGGCCTCCTCGCCGCCGGTGGCCTCGACGGTGAGGTTCATCGTGGTGACGATGCCATCCGCCAGCGCGAGCATCCGGATGTCCCGGTCTTCAGGTGCCCTGGGCAGGTCCCGCTTCAACGCCTGGAAGTGGGCATCCAACTTGAACAGCCATGCGCGCGACTCTTCCAGCGCGTTGATGATGAGCTGGATGTTGTGTTCCACGCTCATGTTCGGCGTGGGCTTCTGCCGGAAGAACCGGTGGCACCAGCAGTAGCCGCCGAAGCTCTCATTGCCCAGATACAGGCCCGTCTCCGTGTACCAGGGGCCCAGGTTCTGGTTGAGCAGGCGCTGGACGTGTTTCGCCATCGTGTCGTGCTGCTCGTCCGTGAGCTTGCGCGTCCCCGGCGGCACCTGCGGCGTCAGGTATTCGCGCAACAGGCGGATGAGCTTCTCCGGCTCATACCCATCCAGGCTGTCCCGGATGAGCAGCCAGGGGCCCAGGGCGGACCTGCTCATACGGCCACTTCGGCCACCCGCGCCGCCGCGTCGCGGAGGGCGTCCGGTGGGGGCGCGATCCAGGACGTGAACACGAAGGCCGTCTCCAACTGCTCCAGCGTGGCGTCCGACAGGGGCAACCCCATCGCCTCGATGCACCACGACATGGCGTCCTGCGCGACCTGGTACCAGGTCTCCTCGCAAGACGTCGTCTCCGCCGTCAGATCCACGGTACGCACCAGCCCTTCCGCGAGCGCTTTTGCCCGGAGGGCCTTGTCGTCGGCGGCTGCTTCAAGCTGACTGCGCGCGGTCTGATACACGCCATCCAGCGCGTACAGGAACGAGCGGATCCGCTCCAGCGACTGCAACATGATCTGGATGTTCTCATCCACGTCCATCGTCCGATGCGGCGGGTTCTGTTTGAAGAACGAGTGGCACCAGCAGTAGCCCCCCAGGACTTCGTTGCCCAGGGGCAGGCCGCTCATGGTGTACCAGGCCCCCAGTTCGTTCTTGAGCAGGTCCATCACGACGTTCTGCGCCTGATTGATCCGGCCCAGATGGATCGTGCCGGTCCTCAAAGGAGCCAGGGCTTCCCGCAGCCGGGAGGCCAGCGCTTCCGGCGAATAGGCATCCAGGCTGCCGCGGATGCGCTGCCAGGTGAAAGCCGCTGCGTCATTGCTCATGAAGGCACCTCGTTGCGGCAGGGCGCGTCCGGCCCCGCGATGCTCCGGGCCAGCAGCCTTGCCAGCCGCGTGTAGTTCACCGCGTCTCCCGGATGCTTGGGCCACAGCACCACGGGCGCCAGCGGCGGCGTGGGCAGCCGGCCCCGGCGCAGCATGTATTCCAACCACAGCCGCGCCGCGCGGGCATTGCCGTCCGGGAAGGGGTGGAAGAAACACAGGTCCAGGTACAACCGCGTGGCATGTGCCACGGGGTGGCGGTCCTCCCGAGCGTCCGCTTCCACCTTCTCGCGGAACGCCGCCTCCAGCCCGGGCGCGTGCGCATAGCGGTGCGCGCCGCCCCATGCGTAGGCGTCCCCGGTGCGGAAGCCCGTGGGGCCGCCCAGGAGCTCCGACTGGACCTCCACCATCCGGGCGAAGGTCAGCGGCCCGCCCGCGTCCGCGAACTGGCGCACCCGGGCCAGGGCCCGTTCGAAGCGCTCCGTCCGCGCCGGCCCCTGGGTTTCATGGGCCGGTGCGTCATGGCGGTGGAGGAAGTCCTCCTGGGCGCCCGTCTCCCGGAAGGGCTGCCGCGCCGCCGCCGCCAGGTCCGCCCGGAGCGCGGGCAGCGCCCAGTCCAGGGCGCGCGTGGCCTCCCGGTGGGGCGCGAGCTGCTCGGTGGCGGCGGGGGCTTTCACTCGGGGTCCGGGGCAAGATGGGAGGCGGGAAGCCCAGCATGGACGGGGCCGGGTGACAAACACCCCGGGCTTCGGGGCCCTCCTGTGGGTCATGGAGTGGAGCCCCGGCGCACAATTGCGTAAACAAGCCGTTCTCGCAGGGAGAAGGCACTGAATGAAGACGTTCCTCGTGGTCAACCCGCGCAGCGCCAACGGGCAGACGGGGAAGCGATGGGTGGAGATCTCCGCGCAGGTGGGCAAGGTGCTCGGTGAGTTCGGGCACGGCTTCACCAGCGGCGGCATGGATGCGGCGCGTCTGGCGCGGCAGGCCATCGACGATGGGTATGAGTGCATCGTCGCGGTGGGCGGTGACGGCACCCTCAACGAGGTCACCAACGGCTTCTTCCGCGACGGGCAGGTCATCAATCCCCAGGCCACGCTGGCCCTCCTGCCCCGAGGCACGGGCGGCGACTTCCGGCGCACCTTCGGGTGGGACCTGGAGCTGACGTCCGCGCTGGAGCGGCTGCGCACGGAGAAGACGGAGCCCTTCGACGTGGGGCGGCTGGAGTTCATCGACAACGACGGCAACCCGGCCACGCGCTTCTTCGCGAACATCGCGTCGTTCGGCGTGAGCGCGGTGGTGGCCCGCGAGGTGAACCAGGGCAGCAAGGCGCTGGGCGGCAACCTGAGCTTCATGTGGGGCACCGTGAAGGGCCTCCTGAAGTACCAGGAGCGGCAGGTGCGCCTCACGGTGGATGGCGGCACGCCGGAGACGGTGAGCGTCACCGCGGTGGCCGTGGCCAACGGGCGCTACTTCGGCAGCGGCATGTTCGTGGCGCCGGAGGCGGTGACGCACGACGGCCTCTTCGACATCACCATCTGGTCCAACTACGGCCTGTCCGACTTCGTCCTCAAGTCCAAGGGCGTCTACAACGGCGACCACGTCACCTGGAAGGGCACGCGGCGGCTGCGCTGCCGCACCATCCACGCCGAGTCGGAGGACGGCGACGTGTTCCTGGACGTGGACGGCGAGACGCCGGGCCGGCTGCCCTGCACCATGACGCTGCTGCCCGGCGCCATCCGCCTCAAGGTGTAGCGCCGGAGCGGGCCGCGCGGCGTGCGTCCTCCAGGGGCGTGCCCGCGCTGGCGTTGGGCGAAGCGGGCGCGGGGCGGTACCAGCTCGTCTGTCCAATCAGGTGCCGCGTGAAGCCGTCCTCCACCAGGGGCGAGGCCTCCGCGGCGCCCAGCACCAGGTAGCCGTCCACGTGGAGCATCCGCCGCACGCGGGCGAGCACCGCGCGCCGGGTGGGCACGTCCCAGTAGATCATCACGTTGCGAAGCAAGACGAGGTCCACGGGCGCTTCGGGCGGGAGGCCGGCCATCAGGTTGAGCGGCCGGAACTCCACGGGCCTGCGCACCTGTTCGTTGAGCCGCCACCCGTCGCGCTCCTGGTGGAAGTAGCGCTGGCGCAGTTCGGGCGTCAGGCCCCGGTGGATCTCCTGCGCGTCGTAGCAGGCGTCGCTGGCGCGCACGAGCGCACGGGTGGAGAAGTCCGTGGCGAGGATGCGCACCGTCCAGCCGGTGAGCAGCAGCCCGGCCTCCGCCAGGGTCATCGCCACGCTGTACGGCTCCTGGCCGTAGGCGCACGCCGCGCACCAGATGCGCAGCGTCCGCGTGCGGGCGCGCCGGGCCAGCAGGGCGGGCAGCACCGTGGTGCGCAGGGCGTCGAACACGGGCGCGTCGCGGAAGAAGGCCGTCTCGTGGTTGGCCAGCGCCTCCGCCATCCGCTGGTGGAGCGGACTGCTCTCCGGCTGCGAGCGCAACCGCGCGACCAGGGCGGAGGTGTCCGGCAACCGCTCCTCGCGCACGAGCGCCATGAGCCGTGTCTCCACCAGCGCGTGCGTGTCGGGCTCCAGCACGAGCCCGGAGCGGCGCAGCACGCGCTGCCGCAGGTAGGAGAAGTCCTCGGGAAGCAGTGGCATGCTCAGGTCCTCCGTCCGCGCGCGTCCACGCGCCGCACCAGCTCCGGGGCCAGCGCGTCCAGCGGCACCACCGCGTCCGCGAGCCCCGCCTGTTGGACCGCGCCCGGCATGCCGCCGATGACACAGCTGGCCTGGTCCTGTACCACCACCTGCCCGCCCGCTTCACTCACCTTGCGGCAGCCGCGCAGCCCGTCCTGGCCCATGCCGGTGAGCACCACCGCCAGCACCCCCGCGCCGTACACCTCCGCCGCCGAGCGGAAGAGCAGGTCCACCGCCGGACGGCACGCGTTCTCCGCCGGGCCCTGATGCGTGAGCAGCCGCACGCCCGTCGCCTCCCGGCACACGGCCAGGTGGAAGTCCCCGGGGGCGACCCAGACCTCGCCGGCCTGCACGAGCGCTCCTGAGACGGCCTCGCGCACGGTGAGGGGGCTCACGCCCTGCAGCCGCTCCGCGAGCAGCCGGGTGAAGAGGGGAGGCATGTGCTGCACGATGAACACCGGCACCGGCAGGTCCGCGGGCAGCGCGGACACCACGCGCACCAGCGCGCCCGGGCCTCCGGTGGACGCACCGATGACGAGGGCCTCCACCTTCGCGGGCGTCTGCGGCCGGGGCGGGGGGGCGCGCGTCCCGGGAACCAGCATCGGCGCGGCGGAGGGCGTACGCACGTTGAGCGCCTTGAGCTTGCGCACCAGTTCGTCCCGCACGGCCTCCACGGTGACGTTCATGCCACCGGCGGACGTGGGCTTCGTCACGTAGTCGCGGGCCCCCAGCGCGAGCGCCTCCAGGGTCAGCACGCCCGCGCGTTCGGTGAGCGCGCTGAACATCACCACGGGCAGCGCCGGAGCGCGCTGGCGCAGGAGCTTCAGCGTCTCCAGGCCGTCCAGCTCCGGCATCTCCAGATCCAGCAGCACCACATCCGGCTGGAACTGCTCCACCTTCGCCAGCGCGATGCGGCCGTTGGGCGCGGTGGCGACGACCTCCAGGCCTGGATCCGTGCCCAGCAGCAACGACACCTGACGGCGTACGACGGCCGCGTCGTCCACCACCAGGACCCGGATGGCGTTCATGCGCATCCGCGTCACCGGACCGCGTGTGCGACCGGGCAGCGGCGCGCCGGGGCTCGGGCCGTCTCGCGATACACCTTGTGGCGCGGCCGGCTCGCGAGGATGGCGCTGGCGCCCCAGTCCGTCACGCGGTGGAAGGGCTCGGACGCGACGAAGGCGTCGAAGCCCTCGCGGCTGTGCCACTCGGAGACGATGAGGTAGCGCCCCAGCGCCCCCACGCTCTTGAACAGCTCCGTCCGCGCGTGCGTCGGCAGCGTCGGCATCGCCTCCAGCACGAGTGCGAACTTCCGCTCGAAGGCCTCCGCCTTGCCCTCACGCACTTCGTAGTTCATGCCGATGGTGACCACGCGTCACCTCCTTGTCCGTGTTTCACTCGAGCCAGACCCGGACGTGCCGGTCGCCCACGTCCAGGTGGAACAACACCGACGGCCGCAGCCCCGCCGCGACCGCCTGCGTGCCGATGGCCGCCGGATCCAGGCCCCGTTCCGCGAGCCTTCGCGGCAGGTCCTCCGGCAGCAGGTCTTCCAGGTGCGCCGTCACGTCCGCGCGGAACGTCAGCGCGACGCGCGTCTGTCCTGCTTCCGTCACGCGGACCTTCAGGTAGCGCGCGGTGCCCTCCACGCGCGCCTCGGGCGGCGAGGGCGGAGGCGGGAGCGACGGGGCGCGGGCCTCGTCCAGGAGCGGCCCCCACGCGATGGGCGTGTCCAGCACGTCCAGGTGGCGCACCAGCCCGTGGAACGCGCGCAGGACGAACAGGAGGGACGCGGGCCCGGCCGCGCGGAAGTTCCAGCGGTGCGGCCCCAGCGCCTCGGCGAGCCGCTCTCCCAGCCGCCAGCTTCGCGCGTGGAAGGGACGGTCCAGGAGGAAGGGCTCCAGCAGCACGCGGCTGACGGCGGGCAGCGCGTCCGCCATGGGCTCCAGCAGCTCCGGCGTGAAGCCCAGCATCACCCACGCGGACAGCAGTGGCTCCGGGCGCGGCGGGGTGCCCGGACACCGGAGGAGGGCGATCAACCGCCCCAGTCCCCCGGCCAGCTCTGGCGTCAGCGGCTTCACGCAGCCGAAGTCGAGCACCCCCAGCACGGGCTTGCCGTCCGACCCCCGCGACACGCGGTAGTTGCCCGGATGCGGATCCGCGTGGAGCGCGCCCCACGTGAAGCAGCCGTGGAGGAACAGCCGCACCAGCGTCGTGGACAGCGCGCGGCGATCCGCTTCGCTCCAGCGCCAGCCATCCGCGAGCGAAGCGCCCTCCACCCAGGTCATCACCAGCAGGTCTTCCCGCGTGAGCGCGTCCACCGGCACCGGGACGACGACGCCCGGCACGTCCGGCATGCGCGCGCCCGCGTCCCGCAGGGACTGGGCCTCGTGGCGGTAGTCCAGTTCGCCCTGGAGCATCCGGGCCAGCTCGTGGCGGTAGGCGGACAGGTCCAGCTTCCCGCGCCAGCCGCCCAGCGGCGCGGCCAGCCACCCCAGCGCGCGCAGGTCATCCCGCACGGCCTGCGCGATGCCCGGATGCCGCAGCTTCACCGCCACGGCGCGCCCGTCATGCAGCACGCCCCGGTGCACCTGGCCCAGTGACGCGGCGATGCCCACGCCGTCCAGCGACGTGAACACCTCCCGCCAGGGACGGCCCAGCCTGCGGGACACCTCCGCCAGCGCGGCCTCCGGCGGGAGCGGGGAGGGCGCCTCCGCGAGCGAACCGAACCCCGGCGTGTCCGCGCCTGGCTCCGCGAGCGTGAGCACCTGGCCCACCTTCTGGGGCAGTCCGCGCAGGCCCAGGAGCCGCTGGGCCAGCTCGCGCCGCGCGCGCTCCGCGTCCTGTGGACGGGACACCCGCCGCAGGCGCGTGGAGGCGCGGGCCACCTGCCCCAGCTCCCACCACCGCTTCAATCCGGTCCGCACGTGGCGTGGCTCCCTGGGCTACTTCGCCCGGGTCTGCTTGTCGGAGGTGTCCACCTGCACGACCAGCCGCTGCAGCGACTGCGCCATGTGCGCCAGCTCCACCGCCGAGCGCTGCGTGCTGCCCGCGCCCTCGGTGGTGCTGCGCGCGGCCTCCGCCACGGCGGCCATGTTCTCGGAGATCTGCTGGCTGCCCTTGGCGGCCTCCCCCACGTTGCGGAGGATCTCGCCCGCGGTGGCCGTCTGCTCCTCCACGGAGGATGCGATGGACGTCTGCAGTTCGTTGATGCGGCCGATGGTGGCGCCAATCTCCAGGATGGCGTTGACCACCTCCTCGGTGTCGCCCTGGATGGTGCCGATCTTCTGGCCGATGTCCTCCGTGGCGCGGGCCGTCTCGCGCGCCAGCTCCTTCACCTCGTTGGCCACCACCGCGAAGCCCCGGCCTGCCTCACCGGCGCGGGCCGCCTCGATGGTCGCGTTGAGCGCCAGCAGGTTCGTCTGCTGCGCGATGGAGGTGATGACCTTGATGACCTTGCCGATCTCCTGGCTGCTGGTCCCCAGCTTGCCGACGATGCTGGACGTGGAGTCCGCCAGCCGGACCGCGGAGGCCGCCACCTTGGCGGCGCTGCTCGCGTTGCGCGCCACCTCGCGGATGTTCGCGTTGACCTCCTCCATGCCGGACGCGGCGCTCTGCACGTTGCGGCTGACCTGTTCGGCGCCGGCGGACACCTGGGTGGCCTGCGCCGCGGTCTCCTGCGCGTTGCTCACCATCTGCTGGCTGACGCTGGACAGCTCCTGCGACGACGCCGCGAGCGTCCGCGAGTGCTGCGTCACCTCCTGGAAGATGCCGCGCAGGGTGCTGTCCAGATCCTGCTCACGCTGCTGCACGGCGAGCTTCTCGGTGATCAGCTCCCACGTCACCATGGGGCCCAGGTAGCGGCCCTGGCCGTCGTACACCGCCGTCACCAGCAGGTCCGCGACCTCCGGCCCGATGGGGATGTTCGCGCGCACCGGCAGGTTCTTGTCGTCGGACAGGATCTTCCGCTGGTACGCCGCGTCCTTGTGGAAGATGTCGATGGTGGCCCCCAGCACCCGGTCCGCGGTGACGGGCAGGTGCTTCTCCACGCGCTGCAACAGCCGGCGCGAGGCGGGGTTCAGGTAGACGATCTTCAGGTCCCGGTCGGCCACCATCACGCAGGTGGGCGCGTTTTCCAGCATGGCGCGCAGGCGGGCCATCTCGGTGTCAGCGCGGTCCTGATCCGTGACGTCCGTCCACGTCACCACATAACCGGTGAGCGCTCCGCCCCGGCCCGCGATGCCGTCGATGCGCGCCTTGAGCAGCGTGGGGCCCACCGCGAAGCTGGCTTCGTGCGGCAGCGCGGAGGGGTCGCTCAGCGGGTCCTCGTCCAGGCGCAGCTGGTGCTCGAAGTGGGCAAGGAAGTCGCTGCCTCCCACGTCGCCGGCCGCGTCGCTGAGCTGCTCGATGGCCTCCGATGCGGACGCGTTCGTGAAGACGATGTTGAGGTCCGCGTCCAGGACGAACAGGTGGACGCGCGCCGCGTCCAGCACCGCCTCGCTCAGCGCCCCCTCGAGCGGCGTGGACGCGCGGCGGCGGGAGGACCGGGCCGCGGGCGCGGAGGCCGTGGCGACCCGGCGTCCCTGCGTGCGGGAGGCACGCGCCGGGGCACGCTTCGCGGCGGCCTTCGGCGCGGGCCTGCTCACGACGTCATCCTGCGACGTGCCCACCGCCGCCAGCACCTCGCGGGCGACGGGGCCCGGCACGTCCATTTCATCCAGCACGGTAGCCAGGTGTTCGGCGACGCGCTCGAAGTGATGCGGCTTGAGCGACAGGCGCGCGTGCACGTCACGCATCGACGGGCCGCGGTAGACGGCCGGGCCGCCCAGGTGCTGGGTGAGGAACGCGACCATCTGACGCTGCAACTGGACGAGGTCCGCGCGGCGGAAGAGGGGCTTGAGCAGTGCGTCCGTCATCACCCGCGCGTAGAGCTTCTGCACGGCGGCCGTCAGGGGGGCCTTGCCGCCCAGGCGCTGGAAGAGGGTGGTTTTCACGGCGGGCGCGGTCGGGCGGGCCATCAGCGGGACTCCTGGGGAAGCACGGGGAAGGAAGGGGAGGCGGAGGCGCTGGACGCGGGCGCGAGCCCGTCCACCACCGCGTCCGCGGACAACACGAGCAGCAGCCGGTCCGGCAGCGCATGGACGCCCAGCAGGAGCGAGCGCAGGGGCCCGCGCAGGTTGTCCGGCAGGGGCTCCAGGTCCGACTGTTCGAAGGGGAGGATGTCGCCAATGGCATCCACGCGGAGGCTCACCGCGCCTTCGTCGCCGCGCAGGACGACGTGGGGCGCGTCCGCGGGGGCGGTGCCTTCCGGCAGATCCAGGCGGCGGCGCAGGTCGATGGCGGGGACGATCTGCCCGCGCAGGTTGAGCAGCCCCGCCACTTCCGGAGGCGCGCCAGGAACGCGCGTGAGCGGAGGCGGCAGGAGGATCTCCTGCACGCGTGCGATGTCCAGGCCGAACAGGTGGTCGCCCACCTGGAAGGAGCACAGCTGGCGGAAGGCGCTCACGGCGCACCCCCTGTCAGCAGCTCCGGATGCACGGCGCGCACGGTGCCCTCCACGTCCAGGAACTCGGTGGCCCGGCTCTGCACCACCATGGAGCCCAGCACGCCCCTGCGGCGCGTCTCACGCTGGAGCGCGAGCTCCACCTCCGCGACGTCGAGGATGGCGTCCACCACCAGCCCCACGCGCGTGCCTTCGTACGTGGCGACGACGACGGACAGCGACTCGCCAATCGCGACCTGGAGGTTCTGCGTGAGCCGCTCCGTCGCGCCGGGCCGCGCCTCCAGCACGGTGGCCACGCGCACCAGCGGCAGGAGCTGTCCGTGATAGCGCGCCATCTCCATGCCCCCGCTCAGCCGCTCCACGTCCGACGCCGGCAGTTCCTCCAGCCGCGCCACGCGCGACAGCGGGATGGCCACGCGGCCCTCCGCGCCGGTGCGGCACAGGAGCACCCGCTCGCGAGCGTCCTCGGGGCGTGGCGCTTCCGGGACGGCCTCGGGAATGGCGGCCTGGGCCTCGGAGGCGGTGCCCACGCGGCGGCCCAGGCCCATGGCGTCCAGGATGAGCGCCACGCGCCCGTCGCCCAGCACCGTCGCGCCCGCGTAGCAGGCCAGCCCCTTCAGGTGCTTCCACAGCGGCTTGACGACAATCTCTTCCGTGTCGTGGATGGCGTCCACCCACAGCCCGAAGGTGCGCTCGCCGGTCTGCAACACGACGACGGTGGCGCCGTCGTCCAGGTCCGGCGTCGCGGGTCCCACGCCCAGCTCCGCCGCGAGCACCACCAACGGCAGCAATTCACCGCGAAGCCGCAAGACGCACGCGCCCTGGATGCGGGTGATGTCCCTGCGGGCCTGGGCCGGCTCCAGCCACACCACCTCCCGCAAGGAGGCCTGCGGAAGGGCGTAGCGGTCGCCCCGGCAGGTGACGAGCAGCGCCGGGATGATGGCCAGCGTGAGGGGAATCTTGAGCGTGAACGTCGTGCCCTGGCCGGGCCGGCTGTGCACCTCCACGGTGCCGCCAATGCGCTCCACCTGGGTGCGCACCACGTCCATGCCCACGCCCCGGCCGGACAGGGACGTGACGCGCTCCGCGGTGCTGAAGCCCGGCATGAAGATGAGCATCAGCGCTTCCGCCTCCGGAAGCCGCGCCGCCTGGTCGGCCGTGAGCAGGCCCCGCTGCACCGCGACCTGCCGCACGCGCTGCACGTCGATGCCCGCGCCGTCGTCGGACATGCCCAGGTGCACGAGCCCGCCCTCGTGGGACGCGCTCAGCGTCAGGCATCCCACGGGCGGCTTGCCCGCTTCGCGGCGCTGCTCGGGTGTCTCCACGCCGTGGTCCACGGCGTTGCGCAGCAGGTGGGTGAGCGGATCATGCAGCGCCTCCACCAGCGTCTTGTCCAGCTCCGTGTCCGCGCCGTGCAGTTGCAGCCGCACCTGCTTGCCGCACCCATGCGCCAGCTCGCGCACCAGCCGCGGGAAGCGGTTCCACACCTGGCCCACGGGCTGGAGCCGCGTCTTCATCACCACCTGCTGCACCTGCGTGGTGACGGCGTCCAGCCGCTGCGACGCGGTCATCAGCTCCGCGCCCGGCGTGGGGGACGCCGCGCACTGGAGGATGCGGTTGCGCGCCAGCACCAGCTCGCCCATCAGGTTCATCAGCCGGTCCAGCAGCGCGACGTCCACGCGCAGCTTGGAGTCCACGCCGGTGGCGGCGCCGCGCCAGGGCAGGGCGCCCGGAGGCGTCAGCGGTTCGGACACCTCCACGGGCGCGGAGGCCGCCGCGCCCGCCATGCGCGCGAGCAACGCGGAGTGGTCCACCGCGGGCTCCAGCCCCGTCGCCTCGATGTGCTCCAGCGCCGCGCGCGCCGCGTCCGCCAGCGCCAGCAGCGTGGACACGCGCTCGCGGTCCAGCACCAGGCGCCGGTCGCGCGCCAGGCCGAGCATCTCCTCGGAGGCGTGCATCAGCGCCTCCAGGCGGGTGAAGCCCAGGAAGCCGCAGGTGCCCTTCACGGTGTGCAGGCTCCGGAACAGCTGGGCCAGCAGCGGCTGCGAGCCCGGCTGCGCCTCCAGCTCCAGCACCGTCGCCTCGATGCTCTGCACATGCTCGCGGGACTCGACGAGGAACTCCCGCATCACGTCGTCCCAGCCCGGAGTTTCACCCACGGACACGACGCCCGTTGACGGAAGTCCACATGGACTGTATGTCTTTGATGATACGGATTTGACTGGCGCTGCCCATGGGCAACGGCCCCCCCGACCCACCAGACTCCGGGGTCGAAGGTTCAGCATCCTCCAATGTCAACGGCGTGAAAGCTGTCCCGGAGGGAAGGCGCCCTGGTCAGAAGAACAGGCGGAGCAGGTCGTACCGGGTCTCCGCGCCCAGCTTCCGGAGCAGGTTCGCCTGATGGAATTTTACGGTGCGCTCGGTAATCCCTAACACAGTCGAGATGTCAGTGGGCGAGCGGCCGAGCGCGAGATATTTCAGGACATCCCCCTCCCGCTCGGACAGCCGCGCGGTGTGCGCCATGCGCTGTACCTTGGCTTCGAAGAGGCCGCTCAGCGTGGCGTCACCGATGGTGTGCACGCTGACGCGCGCGGTGCCGGCGCCCGTGGGCGTGGCGGTGACGACCTCGTAGCCCTCGGCCTGCGCGGTGGATTGCCGCACGATGGTGTGCGGCCAGGCTGGGGGCGCCGCCGCCGTGAGCGGACAGTCCAGGCAGGGCGCGTCACGGTGGGCGAAGGCGCCGAAGCAGGGCCGGCCCACCATGTCCCCGTGCTGCGCGTGCTCGGACGTCCACACGGCCTTGAGCGTCCCGAACGACGACAGCTCGGTGGAGATTTCGTAGCTCCGCTCCTGGGGCGGCCCGGGGGCCCGGGGCGGCTCCGGCCTGGCGGCATGCTCCGGGACGAAGCAGGGCGGTGACGTGCGCGTGATGATGGCGACGAGCCGCAGCGGCGGCTGGCCCACGGCGGCCAGGTCCAACTCCACCGGCAGCCGTTCGCCGGCGCGCGTGAGCACCTCCGTCTCCAGCCGGTTCTCCGCGCTGGTGAAGACAGCCCGCAGCGCCTGGCCCACCTCGCGCCCGTGTTCAGGCGGTGTGCAGACCTCCGTCCAGCGGCGCCCCAGCAATTCCTCGCGAGGCCGGCCCAGCAGCGACGAGAACGCGCCATTGGCCAGCTCGATGCGGCCACGCCGGTCCATCACGACGATGGGTCGCGTGTCCCGCTCGGCGAGCAGGGATGCGGTCAACGACCAGTCCATGAATCCCCCCAGCCGTTGCAACCACGGTCAAGCTTTCCAGAAGTAAGGATGACTTACCCGGTTTGAGCATCTTACTGCGACGCGACTGCGTTTGCAGTTGGACGTCCGTTCAATCACAGACCGTCGCGCCCGGAGGGCGACAGGCTGTGCGTGCCCGGCCGCCTGGGGGGCGTGCCAGAAACCTGGAACGTCGCCTCGAATCGGGGCAACCTCCTGCATCGCCTGGACGCCGGGGTTACTCCCTGGGTCCCACGTTGGTTTTCCGCCCTGGGAGAGGAGCTGAACGCATGAGCGCATCGCGACGACCCGCGCAGTTCGACCTCTTCACCGGCGCGGTGGAGGAGCCGCCGGTGTCCTCGCGGCGCCGGACCCAGCCGGTGGGGCCGTCCGAGCCGTCCGGGGACCTGCGCATGCTGGGCGAGCAGCTTCCCCAGGGCGTCTACCTGGGCACGTCCTCGTGGACCTTCCCGGGTTGGAACGGGCTGGTCTACGACCACGAAGCCAGCACGACCCAGCTGGCACGCGAGGGCCTGGCCGCCTACGCGCACCACCCGGTGCTCCGCACGGTGGGCATCGACCGGACGTTCTACGCGCCGGTGCCGGCCACCACCTTCGCCGAGTACGCCCAGCAGGTGCCGGAGGGCTTCCGCTTCCTGGTGAAGGCCCATGAGGCCTGCACGCTGGCGCGCTTCCCCGTGCACGAGCGCTACGGCGCGCACCGGGGGCAGGTGAACGACCGCTTCCTCCAGGCCGCCTATGCGGTGGACCACGTGGTGGGGCCGTTCCTGGAAGGGCTGGGCGACAAGGCCGGGCCGCTCGTCTTCCAGTTCCCGCCGCAGGACCCCGCGGCGCTGGGTGGGGTGGGCCGCTTCGTGGAGCGGCTGCACGCGTTCTTCTCCGCGCTGCCCAAGGGGCCGCTGTATGCCGTAGAGGTCCGCAACGAGGAACTGCTCACGGAGGGCTTCGCCCAGGTGCTCGCGGACACGGGGGTGAGCCCGGTGCTCGCGGTCTGGGCCCACATGCCGCCCGTCGCGCGGCAGGCGAAGCTCACGCGCGCCTTCGAGTCCCGCGCGGTGGTGGTGCGCTGGATGCTGCCGCCGAACCTGGGCTACGAGGAGGCCTACGCCCGCTATGCGCCGTTCAACCGGCTGGTGGACGAGGACGTGGGAACCCGCGACGTGCTGGCCCGTGTGTGCATGGCGGCGGTGCGGCGCGAGCGGCCCGTCTTCGTGACCATCAACAACAAGGCGGAAGGCAGCGCCCCCCTGTCCGCCGTCCGCCTCGCGGAACGCGTCGTGTCACACAAGGAGGACAGCGGCCAGCGAGGCGCTGTCCACGCAACATGACTTGCGCGCGAGCACGGCGCTTGCTTACGTGAAAGGCCATGAAGGCGATGACCCTGGCTGCCCTGCTGATGCACATGACCTCCGCCGGTGGCGCAGGCTCGGAAGGCAAGCGGGCGGGCACTCCCGTGGACGATGGGGGCACGAGCCACCAGGGTGCGGTGACGGAGGAGATCTCCACGCTCAAGGGGGAGATCACCAGCCTCAAGGAACAGTTCCGGCTCGCGCGCGAGCGCCAGCGTCTGGCGGCCGAGGAGAAGCAGCGCCAGGAGGAGGCCCGCTACGGTGTCACGCCGAAAGCCAACCCCGCCCCTGCCGCCGGAGGGGCCGGAGCCTCCGCCCGATGACCTGGAAGCAGTAGAAATTCCGGTCGATGGAAACCTCGACCTGCATCTCTTCCAGCCCCGCGAGGTGAAGGACCTCGTCACCGAGTACCTCTGGGCCTGCCGCCAGAAGGGCGTGCTGGACGTGCGCATCATCCACGGCAAGGGCACCGGCGCGCTCAGGCGCACCGTGCAGTCCCTGCTGCCCACGCTGCCGGAAGTCGACACCTTCCAGACCGCCTCCGAGTCCGACGGAGGCTGGGGCGCGACGTGGGTGCGGCTCAAGCCCCTCTAGAGGGGCCCAGGGCCCGGCGCCTCACGACAGCCAGAAGTACGCGGACGCGATGAGGGTGCGCTTCTCCGTCACGCGCCCCTTGTTGGCCAGGTCCGCCAGCTGCCGGTCCTTGGAGGCGTAGCGCTTCTCCTCTTCATTGCGCAGCGACGCCAGCTTGCGGCGGTAGTCGCGCTCCAGGCGGTCCGAGTGCGCCCGCGCCTTCGCACGCTCCGCGACGTCCTCGACCCCGGCGACGTCCTTGCGCGCGTCGAACCACGCCTGGCGGGCGGACTCCACCACCTCGCGCGACTCCATCAGGCAGTCCTCGACGTAGCGGTCCGCGCGCTCCTTGGCCTTGTCCAGCTCCAACGCGTTGCGCCGTTCCGCGGCCCGAATCAGCTCATCCTTGGCGGTCATGAGCGACTGCTCTTGCATGAGCTGGACCGACACCGGCGCGGGCTGCCGCCGCTTCTCTTCCTTGGCGTCGAGCTTCGTGAAGTGGACACCGTCCGTCAGCGGCAGGGCCCGGAAGCCGCCGTCCCGGTCCTTCACCAGCACCAGGTGGACCAGCTTCTCCTCCGGCTTGAGGCCCGTCGTCTCGAACTTGTAGACGAACCACCAGCCCTCGCTGCCCGCCAGCCGCGCCAGCCGTGAAGGCAGGCCCGCCGCGTCCAGCTGCAGGTAGCTGACGGTGTCCTGGGTGCGGTCGCGCACCGCGTAGGCGGCCTTGGCCACCTGGAGCCGTCCGGAGGTGCGGCTGCCCAGCACGGAGCCGGTGAGCGCCTTCGCCTCCTGCTGGCGCTTGGCCACCACCTCCTTGGCCGCGTCTCCCGCCACGCGCAGCCGGCGGCGCACGTCGCCGTCGAAGCGCTCCAGCACCACGGAGCGCATGGACGTCATCCGCTGGGTGATGCTGCCTTCCAGCTCCTCGCGCAGCTTGTCGAAGGCGATGTTGATGTCCGCCGGGTTGCGGCAGGACTGGTAGATGTCCAGCACGCGCCGCTCGAAGTCGACCCCGCTCTCCAGCGCGCCCAGGATTTCGTCCGACGCGCCAAAGACGCCGTCGAAGAGGTTGAGCTTCTTCTCCAGCAGCTCGAACAGGCGCGCGTCCGCCGCGTTCTGCCGGTTGAGGAAGTTCACCACCAGCACGTCGCGCTGCTGGCCGTAGCGGTGGCACCGGCCGATGCGCTGCTCCACGCGCTGCGGGTTCCAGGGCAGGTCGTAGTTCACCACCAGGTTGCAGAACTGGAGGTTCAGGCCTTCCGCGCCCGCTTCGGTGCAGATGAGGATCTGCGTCTTGTGGCGGAACTCCTCCACCAGCGCCCGGCGCTCCTCGGGCGTGCCGCCCGCGTCACCGGAGAGCAGCGAGATCTTGTCCTTGTAGCCGTGCTCTGACAGCAGCCGGAACAGGTACTGCTGCGTGCGCTTGGACTCCGTGAAGATGAGCGCCTTCTCGGGCCAGGAGTGCGTGCGCATCACCGCGAAGGTGCGGTCCAGGGCGCGCTTGAGCGCTTCACCCTTGGCGTTGATCCGGATGGAGTCCGCCAGGTCCGCGTACTGCCGCAGCTCCCAGACCTCCTGCTCCAGCGTGCGGACCTGGGGCGCCTTGGCGGGGTCGTCGGACCACTCCTCGCCTTCCTCCACGAACTGCTTGGCCTCTTCCGGCTCGAAGAGGGCCAGGGCCTGCTGTCCCAGCCGCGCGGCCGCCAGGCGCTTCTCCAGGTTCTCCGACAGCCGGCGCAGCGTGGGCGCGATGGCGAACGTCGAGGAGGCCAGCAGCTTGCGGTAGCACAGCGTCAGGAGCGTCTTCTTGCCCGGCTCGATGGCCGCGGCCTCCGAGCGCTGCAGGTACTCACTGACCTTCTCGTAGAGGTCGTGCTCCTCGGGGGAGGGGAGGAAGTCCTCCACGATGCTGCGGCGGTTGGTGTAGCGGACGTATTCGCGCACCTGACGGCGCAGCGTGCGTTGCACCACCGGGGCCAGCCGCTCCTTGAGTTCGCACGCGGCGGCCTCCGTCATGCCGCCGCCCTCGTCGGCGCGGTAGCGGCTGCGGAAGGCGTGCTCGGGCCCGAGGATCTGCTCGTCCAGGAGCGACATCAGGCCGAACAGCTCCATCAGGTCGTTCTGGAGCGGGGTGGCGGTGAGCAGCAGCTTGGGGCGGCCCGCCAGCGACGCGCGCAGCGCCTGGCCCGTCTTGTTGTTGGGCCGGTGCGCGTTCCGCAGGCGGTGGGCCTCGTCGATGATGATCAGGTCCCACGGGATCTCCGCCACGAGCGCGGAGCGGTTCGCCGCGAACGGATGCGAGCAGATGACGGGGAAGGGCTGATCGAAGCAGTTGTTGTGCTTCTTCACGTCGCGGCCGTCGACGAGGACGCTGTCCAGGTCGAACTTCTCGCGCAGCTCCGCGTTCCACTGAGCGCGCAGCACCGCGGGGGCGAGGATGAGGATGCGGTTCTTCCCCTCCGCCATGAGCTGGGCGATGACGAGGCCCGCCTCGATGGTCTTCCCCAGGCCCACTTCGTCCGCGAGCATGCAGCCGCCGCGCGACAGCGCGTCCAGCGCGAACATGGCCGCTTCGACCTGGTGGGGGTTGAGGTCCACCTTCGCTTCGGCCAGCGCGTTGGCCAGCCGCTGCTGCGTGTCACCGCTGCGCGCCAGCAGCTCCTCGGCGAGGAGCCGCTCGTGGAAGGGCGTCAGCCCCGCCTCCACCAGCTCGTCCGCGGCACGGGCCGCGATGGCCGCGGCGTCCGCTTCCACTTCCAGCTTCAAACCCCTTGCGACCTCCGCCAAGTCCCGCCTCCCGTCCGGTTTGGAGCCTGCGCGCATGCGCGCGAACTGTTGAGGCGCGCCATTCTGGGGAGCGATCCGCATCTGTAAAGGGGGTCCTCCCCGAGGCCGAAAACTCGGCCTCCGCGCGATTGGCAAGCGTGGCGTTCGGCGGAGCGCCACATGCGCGCGCACGTGCCGGAGTGTTTCAAAAGGCTTGACGAATGCGTTGTGAGCGCTCAGAGCCGCCCGCGCGCCTTCACGTCCAGGTACACGTTGAGTGCAGCGGCGCCGAAGCCGCGCGCCGGTGCGCGCACCACCAGCGCTCCCGCGTCGCGCAGCGTGGTGGCGGTGCGGCGGTACTCGGCCTCCATGCGGGAGGCGGCCTGCCGCGCGTAGGCGGACGTCGCGTCGCCGGGCACGTCGGTGGCGGCGGCCTCCAGGTCCTCGTCCAGGAGCGACGCGACGACGGGCAGGTGCCGCGGGCGCAGGGCCAGCGTGCGCGTGAGGAGCCCCTGGGACGCGTCCGGATCCACCAGGTCGGTGAAGAGCACCACCAGCGCGCGGCGCGTCTGGCGGGCGAAGGCGAAGTCGAACGCGCGGCCGTAGTCGCTCTCCTCCAGGCCGGCCTCCGCGCGGTAGAGGGACTCCGTGATGAGGCGCAGGTGCTCCGCGCCCTTGCGTGGGGGCAGGAAGGCGCGCACGTCGCTGGCGAAGGCGAGCACGCCCACCACGTCCCCCGCGTCCAGGCTCACGCGCGCCAGCCGCAGCGCCGCGTCCACCGCGTGGTCCAGCTTCCTGCGCCCCTGCACCCGGCCCGCCATGTGACGGCCGCAGTCCAGGAGCAGCAGCACCGGCTGGTTGCGCTCCGGCTGCCACGTGCGCACCAGCGTGTGGCCGTGGCGCGCGGAGGACTTCCAGTCGATGTGGCGGTAGTCGTCGCCGGGACGGTACTCGCGCAGGGATTCGAACTCGCGGCCCTCCACCGACTTGCGCAAGAGCGTGCGCGCGGACACGGCCTCCGACGCGCGCGCCAGCGACAGCGCCTCGCGCGACAGGGCGCGCAGGTCCGGATACACCTTCACGTCCTGGCCCGCGGGCAGCTTCACCTGCCGCGAGCACAGCCCCAGCGGGCCCATCAGCCGCAGGCTCACGTCACCGAAGCGCGCGTCGCCCCGCGAGGGCGGATGCACCCGGTACGTCAGCCGCGTGGACGCGCCTTCCGCCTCCAGCGTGAAGGATTGCCGGTGGCCGTGGCTCTCCACGTCCAGGGGCGGCTCGTC
This sequence comes from Corallococcus aberystwythensis, assembly GCF_003612165.1. Taxonomy (GTDB): domain Bacteria; phylum Myxococcota; class Myxococcia; order Myxococcales; family Myxococcaceae; genus Corallococcus; species Corallococcus aberystwythensis. Next base: position 26,243 of record NZ_RAWK01000130.1, read on the forward strand.
GCGCAGCTCACCGCGCACGGTCTGGTCCGTGCGTGAGCGCAGCTCCCAGCGCACGGTGTTCTCCACGCCGGAGGAGAGGATGGGCTCCACCTCGCGGCGCGCTTCGACGTCGCGGGCGTGGGGCGCGCGCAGGAAGTCCACCGCGCACAGGAGCAGGACGGCCACGTCCACCGCGAGCGCCAGCCACCCGAAGGCGGGGCTTGCCACCGCGAGCGCGGCGGGCACCAGCGCCCCCGCGAACAGCGCCACGGCGAGGCCGCTGGGGACGGGACGCCCGAGGCTCACCGGGGCACTCGCACCCGTTCGAGCATCTGCTTGAGCACGTCGTCCGCGGTGACGCCCTCCACCTCCGCCTCGGCCTTGAGGAGGAGGCGGTGGTTGAGGACGCTGGGCGTGACGGCCTTCACGTCGTCCGGGGTGACGAAGTCCGTGCCCCGGAGCGCCGCGTGCGCCTTGGCTGCCGCGAGCAGGGCCTGCGCGGCGCGGGGACTGGCACCCAGGCGCACGCGGGGGTGGGCGCGGGTGTCGCGCACCAGCTGCACGACGTACTGGAGGATGGAGTCGTCACACGCGACGCGCGCCGCGCGGTCCTGGAGCTCCGTCAGCGTGGCCGCGTCCAGCACGCGGGACACGGCGGGCGGCCGGCCCTCGCGCTGGTGGAAGGCGCGCAGCAGGGAGGTTTCAGCGTCCCCGTCCGGGTAGCCCACGCGCACGCGCATGAGGAAGCGGTCCAGCTGGGCCTCGGGGAGGGGATAGGTGCCCTCCAGCTCCAGCGGGTTCTGCGTGGCGACGACGAAGAAGTGCGGCGGCAGCGGGTGGGTGACGCCGTCGATGGTGACCTGCCGCTCCTCCATGGCCTCCAGGAGCGCCGCCTGCGTCTTGGGCGGGGTGCGGTTGATTTCATCCGCGACCAGGACCTCCGTGAAGACGGGGCCCTTCATCAGCCGGAAGGTCTGCGACTGCGGCTGGAAGACGTTGGTGCCCAGGATGTCCGCGGGCATCAGGTCCGGGGTGAACTGCACGCGGGAGAAGGACAGCCCCAGCGCCCCCGCCATGCTGCGCGCGGTGAGCGTCTTGGCGACGCCAGGCACGCCCTCCAGCAGCACGTGGCCGCGCGCGAGGAAGGCCGTCACCAGGTCGGCCAGCACGCGGGGCTGGCCCACGACGGCCGAGCCCAGCGCGTCGAGGAGGCGGGAGAGGGGCGTGGCGTCGGACATGGTGGTGGGCGACGGTAGCCCGCCTCCCATCCGGCGCGGCAGCGAAATCCTCGGGGCCTACTCCTGCTGGCGTTTCAGCCCCATCAGGCCGCCCAGCACCGCGATGACGCCGCCGAGGATGCCCAGGAAACAGCCGATGCTCGGCGACGAGTTCATCATCTCCGCGTTGCCGAGCGGCGACGGCACCAGGGTGGTGTCCGACGAGAGCTTCAGGAACACCAGCGACCAGACGAGGGTCACCACGCTGCAGAACATCTGCGCGCCCCACGGCAGCATGGGGTTCACCCAGGTCATCACCTGACGCGCGCGCAGGCCCACGAAGACCATGGTCGCGACGGCGAAGAGAAAGGAGATGAACCCCAGGCTGATGAGGCCCAGGAAGTCGCCGTCCTCCGCCGTCTCCTTCCACGGCATGAAGCAGGAGAGCACCACCAGCGCCGCGCCCCAGAACGCGATGCGGTCGCCGCCCTCCAGCTCGCGCAGGAACGAGCGCGCGTCGTCCAGCAGGACCTCCGGATCATCGATGGGGGAGCGCGAGGACTCCAGCTCGCGGGCCTCGCGGGACCAGGGGTCCGCCACCGCGTCCCCGGCGTCGTCCTCTTCGTCCTCGACAGGGGCCGGGGCGCGGC
>NZ_RAWK01000131.1 GCF_003612165.1 Corallococcus aberystwythensis
GAAGGCGCCCGTGCCGGAAGGGGCCCAGGTGGTGGACCTGGGCGACGCCACGCTGCTGCCGGGCTTCATGGACGCGCACACACACCTGACGGTGGAGCCCGGGACGGACTGGCGAAAGGACCTGGTCGACAGCTTCCAGCGCACGATTCCGGAGCAGACGCTGGACACGCTGCCGTGGGCCAAGGCGACGCTGATGGCGGGCTTCACCACCGTGCGCAACCTGGGCGCGGAGGACTTCATCGACGTGGGGCTGCGCAACGCCATCGCGCGAGGCAACGTGGTGGGGCCGCGCATCCTCGCGGCGACGTCCAGCCTGAGCTCCACGGGTGGGCACTGTGACTATGGCAACTCGTTCCGCAAGGGCCTCCTGGCCCAGGATGCCAGCCGCGGCGTGGCGGACGGCCCGGACGCGCTGCGCTCCAAGGTGCGCGAGAACGTGAAGTACGGCGCGGACGTGATCAAGGTCTGCGCCACGGGCGGAGTGATGAGCCTCAACGCGGACCCCGACGCGCCGCAGTTCACGCAGGCGGAGCTGGACGCTGTGGTGGATGAAGCCCACGCGCACCGGCGCAAGGTGGCCGCGCACGCGCACGGCGCGGAAGGGGCGAAGCGGGCCATCCGCGCGGGCGTGGACTCCATCGAGCACGGCACGCTGATGGACGACGAGGGCGTGGCGCTGATGAAGCAGAAGGGCACCTGGTACGTACCCACGGCCTATGCATTCTTCGGAATCAAGGAGCTGGCGGACCAGGGCAAGCTGCCTCCGGACACCGTCGCCAAGCTGCGCGCCGTGGACAAGCGGCGGGAGCACGTGCTGCGCAAGGCGATCTCCCTGGGTGTGCGCATCGCCTTCGGCACGGATGCGGGGGTGTTCGCCCACGGTCGCAACGCACAGGAGTTCGCGCTGCTGGTGGAAGCCGGCCTGTCGCCCGCGGAGGCACTGCGCACCGCCACGGTGAACACGGCGGAGTTGCTGGGGGTCGCGGACCGGCTGGGAACGCTGGAGCCGGGGAAGGTGGCGGACGTCGTCGCCGTACCGGGCGATCCGCTGAAGGACATCCGCGTCACGCAGAAGGTCTTCTTCGTGATGAAGGACGGCGTCATCCACCGCGATGACACGGCGGCCTGTTCGCGCACCGCGCCGTGAGCATCACCGCCGGATGAGCACGTCGCTCAGCAGGAAGTCGAGCGTGTCTCCGGACAGCCAACGCTCGCTCACACCCGCGAAGTCCGGCTCCGCGTCGGCGTCGGCCTGACGCCAGAGGTCCTCCAGCCGGTAGCGGGCGGCGGTGCAATAGACGTCCGCCAGTGCATCCGCCTGCGGCTGTCCGCGCGAGGCCAGTGCCGCTGCGTGGGCCAGCGTGACGGACATCGTAAACAGCTCGTTGCAGAGCTGGTTCATCAGGATGAGCGTCCTCTGACGCGCGTACAGGACGCCCGCGTCCGGGTACCGGCGCGACAGGTCCAGGCTTCGCTTCGCGAGCCGGTGCACCTCCCGGGCCGTGTGCTGCAAATGCTCCCGGTTGCGAGGAGACAGGTGCTCCTCCACGGGCAGGGGAGCCGGGGGCGACTCCAGCTCCGCCGCATGCGAGGCCGACGGGTAGTAGAGGGAGAAGAGGCCTTCCCGCGCGGCCTTGTGGTCCACGAGGAAGTCCACGCCCCCCGCGACCCGGAAGGCACGGGCATCGCGCAGCGTGCGCTCCAGAGGGACAGGCGTGGTGCCCCGGGCGGCCTTGCTCTCCGCCGTCTCGTAGCCTTCGGCGGCGAGCAGCGACATCGTCCGGTCCGCGATGCGCGCGCACGTCAGGGACGCGATGTTCTTGGCCGCCACCTGTTCAAACCAGCGCAGGGGCAGCGTGTCCGCCGTCACACCCGTGAGACTCCACCGTGCCACGCTCTCCATGGCGAAGACCTCCGCCGCGGTGGCGGACACCTGACGCTGGATCTCATCGAAGTCACCGAGCCTGCGCCCCTGCGCGAGCCGCCGGTGGAGGAAGCCGCGCGACCACTGGAGGCACTTCTTCGAGAGCGCCAGCGACGCGGCCACGATGATGTACATGCGGCCCAGAGCGCTGAGCGGCTCCAGCAGCGGCGTGTTCCGCCAGTGCTCCTGCGCCATCGCGAGCATCCGCTCCTTCGGCACGCGCACGTTCTCGAAGCCGAGCGCGGCGATGGGGAGGCCTCGCAGGCCCATCAGCCCGTGCTCGGCGCGGACGTGGAAGCCAGGGCTGGAGGTCTCCACGAAGAAGAGGCTGATCTGTTCACGGCCGCCCTCCTGGAGCGTGGCGGTGACGTTCAGCAGATCCGCGATGGACCCATTCCCGATGAAGACCTTCTCCCCGTTGAGGACGTACGCCGTGCCATCCTCCGTGGGCACGGCGGTGGTGGACGCGCGCCGCACGGAGGCCCCGATGGGTTCGGTGTCGGCCCAGCCGGAGATGACTCCGTCCGCGACCCGGCCCCGGACGTAGTCCTTGAGGGGACCGTCCTGCACGGCCTCGATGATGGCGCCCGCGCCCAGGCCACTGTGGATGGCCAGCGTGTAGCCCACCGGCAGGCACACGCTCATCACGGCTTCGATGACGCGGAAGGTGTTCAGCATGGAGAGGCCCCGGCCTCCCAGCGCCTGCTCCACCTGGAGCTTGTAGTAGCCGCGTGAGCGCAGGGCTTCGCGCAGCTCCGGTGGGATGCGGCCCGTGCGTTCGATCTCGTCCGGATCCACGTGCGCCGCGAGGAACTGTTCGACCTCGGCGATGACAGCGTCGCCCTGACGGCGTTCCTCGGCGTCCTGTTCCGGGAACGCGCGGACAAGGTCCCAGCGGAGCTTCCCCGCGAAGAGCTGGCCCACGAAGCCCTCGCGGCTGCGGGTGGCGGGGTGCAGCGGCTCGTGGCTCATGGGGTGCTGTTCCTTCTGGAGAGGGTGTCCGCGATGAGGCGTAGCAGGGTGGACTTCGGCTCCGCATCGCGAAGGTAGAAGTGGCCCCCGGGCAGCAGGTGGAGCGTGAAGGGCCCGGTGGTGTGGATGCGCCATGGGTCCAGCTCCTCGCGGGTCAGGTCGTCGTGCGTGCCGCCCGTTACCGTCATGGTGCAGGGGAGGGGTGCACGGTCCTTGTGCCGGTGGGACTCCACGAGGAGCAGGTCCGCGCGCAGGCCCGGGAGGATGAGCTCGCGCAGCTCTGCGTCTTCGCGCAGCTCGTGGATCAGCTCGCCGTAGGTGGGCTCCAGGGCGGTGAGGAGTCCGTCCTCGTCCAGGTGGCTCGCGGGGATGCCACGCAGGGGAAGCTGTGGGGCCGGGGCTGCGGAGAGGAACAGCGCATCGGGTGTCACCCGGCCCAGGTCCCGCAGACGGCGGGCCGTCTCGAAGGCCACGAGCGCCCCCAGGCTGTGGCCAAAGAACGCGAAGGACGTCCCGAAGTCCACCGCGCGAACCAGTGCATCCACCAGCTCGTGCAGCCGGGTGAACGGCGCTTCTTCCGCCCGAGCCCCACGGCCAGGGAACTGCACGCCCCAGACCTCGATGTCAGGGAGCAGGTCCGCCCAGCGGACGTACTCGCCCACGGAGCCGCCGCTGTGCGGGAAGCAGAAGAGACGCACGCGGGCTTCCGGACGACGGATGCGGCAGGCGAGCCAGGCAGAGGTCGGGGTCATGCCGGGGAGGACTCCGCGATGAAGCGGGACAGCCGGGCCACGGTGGGAGCGCGGAAGATGGCCTTCACCCCCAGAGGCGTGGCGACATGCGGACGCAATCGCGCGATGAGCTGCGCGGCCATCAACGAGTCGCCCCCCAGCGCGAAGAAGTTGTCGTGGATGCCGACCCGCGCCAGCCCCAGGACCTCCGCGAACGCGGTGGCCACACGGCGCACGACTTCATCCCCGGGCAGCTCCGGCGGCCCAATCGTTTCGGGCTCGGACTGCGTCGGGGCGATAGCGGGCAGGGCTCCGGAGGCAGCGGGTGCTTCGACGAGGTAGCGCTGACGTTCGAACGGGTACGTGGGCAGGGGCACCCGGCGGCGGCGTGTGCCTCCGTGCAGTGCCTGCCAGGAGAGGTTCACGCCCGCGGTCCACAGGCGTCCGGCGGCGGTGAGGGCGCTGACCGCATCGGACATGTTGTCCGAGGGATGGGGGAGGGTGGCCACCGTGAGGTGCGGTCCCACTCCGGGGTTCTGGCGCGCCAGCGTCGCCAGCGTCCGTCCGGGTCCGACCTCCAGGAAGACACTGGCCGGTCCCGCGAACAACGTGTTCAGCGCATCGCCAAAGCGCACGGTGTGGCGCAGGTGCGCGGCCCAGTAGGCTGGATCCACGGCCTCTTCAGCTGTGACGGCCACCCCGGTGCGGTCGGAGATCCACGGCAGCCGGGGAGCACGCCGCTCAACACGCTGGACGCAGGCAGTGAACGCGGCCAGTGACGGCTCGACGAGCGGCGAATGTCCCGCCCCCGGAATACGCAGCAGCTTCGACTCCACACCGCGCTCCGTCAGCCGCGCTTGGAGCGCTTCGATCTCCGCCACCGGTCCAGACACCGCGCACTGCGCGGGCCCGTTCACGGCCGCCAGCGCGAGTCCTCCCTGAAGCAGGGGCGCCAACTGGGACTCGGGGAGTGGCACGGCCAGCATGGCGCCCGCGGGCAGACTCGCGAGGATGCGCGAGCGCTCCAGGACCAACCGCAGCGCGTCCTCCAGGCGGAACACCCCGGCCACCGTGGCCGCAGCATAGGCCCCCAGGCTGTGGCCCACCACCGCGGCCGGCTGCACACCCCAGCGCTTCCACAGCCCCGCCACCGCGTACTCGATGACGAACACGGAGAGCTGACCGGTGACGAACTCGCCCATCCGGGCGGAGGCCTGCGCCAGCGCGGCGGCATCCGCGGGGTCGGGATTCAGCACCGTCCCCAGGTCGAACCCGAGGAGCGGCGTCAGGTGCGCACGGCACGCGTCCACGGCGTCGCGGAACGCGGGCTGCGAACCGTACAACTCCCGGCCCATGCCCACGTGCTGCCCACCGTGACCGGGGAACATGAACACCACGGGGCGCTCACCGGTCTCGTGTCGCGCGAAGCCGTCCGGCTCCGCCAGGGCACGAAGCGCTTCGGCCGTATCCTGGCCCACGGCGAATGCGCGGTGCTGGTGCGCGGCACGTCCCACCTGAAGCGTCCACGCGGCGTCTCCCAGGTCCACCTCCGGGTGCGTACGCAGGTGCGCGCCAAGCCGCTCCACGGCACGGGCCAGCGCGGTGGGACCGAGCGCCGACAACACCAGCAACTGTGGGGAGCGTGAACGCGCGGAACCGGGCAGGGTGGGTGCCTCTTCCAGCACGGCATGCGCGTTGGTGCCTCCGATGCCCAGCGAGCTGACACCGGCCCGTCGTGGATGACCGCCGGTGTCCCAGGCCCGCGGCTCCGTGTTCACGCGGAAGGGGCCGCGCTCGAAGTCGATATCCGGGTTGGGCTGATGGAAGTTCAAGCTCGGAGGCAGCTTCCGGTGCTCCAGCGCGAGGACCGTCTTGATGAAGCCCGCGACACCCGCCGCCGCATCCGTGTGGCCGATGTTCGTCTTCACCGAACCCAACCAGCAGGGCTGCCCCTCGCGAGCACCGAACGCCTTCGTCAGCGCGGCGACCTCGATGGGATCTCCCAGCCGCGTGCCGGTGCCATGCGCTTCCAGGTAGCTGATGCTCTCGGGGTCTACGCCCGCGGCATGCAGGGCGATCTCGATGACACGGGACTGGCCCTCCACGCTCGGCGCGGTGAAGCCGATCTTCCCGGCGGCGTCGTTGTTGACGGCGGTGCCTCGGAGGACGGCGCGGATCGTGTCCCCATCCTCCAGCGCATCCGCGAGCCGCTTGAGCACCACGATGCCCGCGCCGTTGCTGCCCACCGTGCCCTGCGCACGCGCATCGAACGCCCGGCAGCGGCCGTCCGGGGACAGCGGCCCGCCCTCGCTGTAGTGACCGAACCGGGGCGGCACATGCACCGACGCACCACCCGCCAGCGCGACGTCACAGTCCCCCGCGAGCAGCGCCTGCGCGGCCAGGTGGATCGCGACCAGGGACGTCGAGCACGCGGTCTGCACGGTGACGGCCGGCCCGCGAAGTCCCAGCTTGTAGGCCACGCGGCTGGTGAGGAAGTCCACGCCCGTGGCCAGCCGGAGCTGCCAGTCACTGGCCCCCGCGAGCAGGTCCCGTCGAGTGCGCAGCGCGGACAGATAGTCCGTCTCGCTCCCGCCCGCGTAGATTCCGATGGCGCCCCGGTAGCGAGCCGGATCATACCCGGCGTCCTCCAGCGCTTCCCGAGCGCACTCCAGGAACACGCGGTGCTGCGGATCCAGCATCAGCGCTTCCTGCGGCGAGATGCCGAACGCCGCCGCATCGAACATGTCCGCATCCGCGACCAGGCCGAACGCGGGCACCGCCTCGCCCACGGCGCGCTCGGTGGGAGGTTCGGCGCAGGGCTGTCCGTCCGGACCGAAGAAGGTGATGGACTCGACGCCCCCGGCGAGGTTGGCCCAGAACTCCGCCGCGTTGGCCGCACCGGGAAACCGGCACGCCAGCCCCACCACCGCGAGGTGCGCCGAGCAATCTTCGTCTTCCATCAGGTCGAGCGACGCGCTCATTCCACTTCCTCGCGGGAGCGATCGGAGGACAGGCGTCCCTGACGGCCCAGCAGGCGCGCGCGTCCGGTGCGCCGTTGCTCCTGGCGCTGCTCCTGCGCCGCCGCGGCCTCACCGCCATCGTCCCGGCCCTGGAGATGGCCTGCGAGCGCGCGGACGGTGGGGAACTCGAACAGCGTCACCATGGGCACGTCATGGCCCATGCGGTGCTTCAGGAGGTACTGCACCTGGGCCAGCAACAGCGAATGGCCACCGAGGTCGAAGAAGTTGTCCTCCGCGCCGACACGCTCCAAGTGCAGCGTCTCGCACCAGATGCCGGCGATACGCCGCTCGTGCTCGTTCGCGAGCGGGACCTGCGGCGCCTGGGCTCCGGGCGAGGGCGCGGGCAGCGCGCGTTCATCCACCTTGCCGGAGTGGGTGAGCGGCAGCGCCTTCATCGCCACGTAGGCGGAGGGGATCATGTACGCCGGCAGCTCGCGAGCCAGGTGTTCCCGCAGCCGCGCCGGTGTGGGCAGGGCCTGACCCGCGCGTGGCACGAGGTAGCCGACCAACTGGGGCGAGCCACCGGGAGGGCTCCAAGCGCGGACGTGCGCCTCCGCGAGTGTTGGATGCGTGCGCAGCCGCACGGAGACCTCCGCGGGCTCCACGCGGAAGCCACGGATCTTGAGCTGCGAGTCCATGCGGCCCAGGAACTCGATCATCCCGTCCGGCCGGTACACGACCCGGTCGCCCGTGCGGTACATGCGCGCGCCCGGGTGTGGCGCGTAGGGGTCGGGGACGAAGCTCGCGGCGGTGAGGCCCGGGCGGTTCAGATAGCCGCGCGCCACACCGGCACCACCGATGTACAGCTCTCCGGCGACGCCCATGGGGACAGGTTGCAGCGCCGCGTCCAGGACGTAGGCCGTGGCCCCTTCGATGGGCTGACCGATGGCGGGAAGCGACTCCTCCGGCCCTGCGGGCAGCACCTCGCCGGAGGTGGCCGTGACGGTGGTCTCGGTGGGACCGTACTGATTGAACAGCCGCCATGGCAGTCCGGGCATGGGACGCGCGTGGAGCCGGTCTCCGCCCGCGAGCACCGTGCGCAGTTCGCACGACGCCTGCCATTGCAGGGCCAGCAGCCTTTCCGCGAGCGCGGTGGGCAGGTCCGTGAAGGTGATGCGCTCGGAGAGGAGCCAGGCCTGGAGCCGCTCCGGGGACAGGCGCACGTCCTGTCCTGGGACGTGCAGCGTCGCGCCCGCGGTGAGAGCAGGCCAGAGCTCCGCGACGGACGGATCGAACGCGGGCGAGTAGAGCAGCGTGGTGCGGCTGTTCGCCTCCAGTCCGAACGCGCGCCGGTGCCATCCGACGAAGTGGGCGAACGCGCCGTGCTCCACCACCACGCCCTTGGGAACACCCGTGGATCCAGACGTGTACATGACGTAGGCCCGCTGACCGGGCCGCACCTCCGTGGGCAGGCCACCCATGGGGGCACTGGCGCCACGGAAGGACTCGATGCGCACGCACTCCACCGTGGCGGGGAGTCGCTCCGCGAGCAGCCCGGTGGTGACCACCTGGCGCACGCCTGCATCCGCGAGGATGAGCGCGATCCGCTCCGCCGGATGTTCCGGATCCAGGGGCAGGAAGGCGGCACCGGCTAGCATCACGCCCAGCTCGGCCGTCACCAACTCCGTGCCACGAGGCGTGCAGACACCGACGACCGACTCCACGCCCGCGCCGTGCGAATGAAGATGCTCGGCGAGCAACGTCGCACGCCGGACCAGCTCCGAGTAGGTGAGGGTGCCTGACTCGTCATGCACGGCCACCGCGTCAGGGGTCCGCAAGGCCTGCGCCAGGACCTGTTGATGCACGGGCGGATCCGCGCTGACGGGCGTCGCGGATCCGTTCGCCAGGAGGATCTGCCGCTCCGCATCCGAGAGCAGCGGAAGACGCGACACGGGTGTGCCGGGGCTGGCCACCGCAGCCTCGAGCAACCGGAGGAAGTGCGCGGCCATCCGCTCCATCGTCGAGCGGTCGAAGAGGTCCCGGTTGTACTCCCAGATGAGCGAGATGCGCGCGTCACCGCGCTCCTTGTCCCCCAGGTACCGGCCGGCGTGCGGAATGGCGACGACGTCCAGGTCCACCTTCGACGACCCGTTGCCCCGCTCGAAGATGGTGCACGACGCATCGCCCAGCCGAGGGCTCCGCACGGCGGAGTCGTGGAAGCTGAACATGGCCTGCACGAGCGGGTTGCGGCTGGGGTCGCGCTTCACGCCCAGGCCTTCGATCAACTTGAGGAACGGATACGTCTGGTGCTCGGCCGCCGCCACGGTGAGGTCCCGAACCTGATGGACCAGATCGCGGAATGACGGCGCCCCGGAGACATCACACCGGAGGACCACGGCGTTGACGAACATGCCGACGACGCTCTCGATGTTCCGGACACCCGCCCGGGCCGCGAACGCCGAACCGATGCACAGGTCCTGCTCACCGGTGTAGCGATGCAGCAGCGTGGCGAAGGCGGCGAAGAGGGCGTTGAAGAGGGTCACGCCCTCCTGCTGGCAGAAGGCACGCAGGGCACCGGGCAGGGCGGGCTGCAGCTCCAACCGGAGCAGGTCGCCGTTGAAGGTCTGCACGCGGGGGCGCGGATGGTCGGTGCGCAGCGGCAGCACCTCCGGAGCACCGGCCAGCTGCTTCCGCCAGAAGTCGAGCTGGGCCTTCATCGCCGGACCTTCGAGCGCCTCGCGCTGCCACGCCGCGAAGTCGCGGTACTGCACCGGAAGCTCCGGCAAAGGCGAGGGCTCCCCGCGCAGATAAGCGTTGTAGAGCGCATCCAGCTCCCGCATCAGCACGGAGAAGGACACGCCGTCGTGGACGACGTGATGCTCCACGAGGACCAGTTCGTGATCGTCCGGGGTCAGGCGGATCACGGTCCAGCGCACCAGCGGTGGCTCGAAGAGGGACAGGGGTCGCCGGAGTTCCTGGCGCAGGGCTTCTTCACGGCGGTGTTCGCGTACGTCGGCGGGCAGTGCGGACAAGTCAATCAGCGGGACCTGAACCGGCGTCACGGGAAGGACGCGCTGCCATGGTCGGCCGTCGATTTCCTCGTAGGTCGTCCGCAGCAGTTCATGTCGCCGGGTGATCTCCGTCAGGGCGCGTTCGAGCACCGGCAGGTCCAGCCCGCCCAGCACACGCAGCGTCGTCTGCGCCTGGTAGGAGATGCTGCCGGGCGACAGCTTCTGGAGGAACCAGACCTGCTCTTGCTGCACGGACAGCGGTGCCCGGTCCGGGTCGGCGACGCGGACCACGGGAGGCAACACGTCCTTCGCGGGAAGGGCCCGGCGCGACTCCAGCACGTTCGCCAGTTGGGAGATGCGACGGTGGGCGAACAGCTCCGTCAGGGACAGCGGAAGGCCCAGCACCTCCGCGACTCGAGCGGTGATCCGCGTGGCCAGCAGCGAGTGGCCGCCCAGCTCGAAGAAGTCGTCCTCGATGCCGATCCGCTCCAGGCGCAGCTCCTCCTGCCACACCTGGACGAGCCCTTGCTCCAACCCCGTGCGAGGCGCGACGTACGCGCTGCTCCGGGTCGCGTGCGCGTCGGGCGTGGGGAGCGCCAGGACATCGACCTTGCCGGTGGAGCCCAGGGGCAGGGCGTCCACGACGACGAAGGTCCGGGGCAGCATGGCTTCGGGGAGCCAGGCGCGGAGGTGTTCGCGGAGCTGCTCCGTCCCGGGGACGGCCCGAGCGTCCTTCGGCGCGAACCACGCCACGAAGAAGACGTCCTGGCCCTCGCTCCGCGCCATGACGTGGGCGGCCCCGACGTGCGGATGGGTCAGCAGTGCGGCGGTGATCTCCGCGGGCTCGATGCGGATGCCACGGACCTTCACCTGACGGTCGGAGCGTCCATGGAACTCCAGCGATCCATCCGGCAACCGGCGGCCCAGGTCCCCGGTGCGATACAGCCGTTCGCCGCCGAACCGGGAGAACGGATCCGGAATGAACCGGTCCGCGGTCAGGTCCGCTGAGCCCACGTAGCCGCGAGCCAGCCCCGGGCCACCGATGAACAGCTCCCCGGTCTCGCCCTCCGCCACGGGCCGCAGCTCCGGACCGAGGACGTGGACCTCCACGCCATTGATGGGACGGCCAATGGAGGGCAGCCGTTCCTCGGACGATGCGTCACCGGGAGGGACGACACCGGACGTGCTGTAGATGGTGCACTCGGCGGGGCCGTAGCCGTTCACGAGTTGGAACGGCAGCCCGGGCCTGGGGCGCAGGTGCAGCCGGTCACCGCCGGTGAGCACCCAGCGCAGGGCGCAGGACTCCGGCCAGGGCAGGGGGAGGACACGCTCGGCCAGGGGCGTGGGCAGGAAGACGCAGGTGATGTCCCGGGCCAGCAGCCAGTCCTGCAGCTTCTGCGGCGACAGGCGCGTCTCCTCGTCGGGCGGCAGCTCCAGCCGAGCGCCCGCGGCCAGCGACGGCAGGAGGACCATGACCAACGCGTCGAAGCCCGGCGAGGCCACCACGCCAATGCGATCCGCTGGAGAGAGGCCGAACGTGCCGAGGTGGTACTCGGTGAAGGAGGACAGGGCCCGGTGGCTGATCATCACGCCCTTGGGCAACCCGGTGGAGCCCGAGGTGTGGATCACATAGGCGAGGTGATCCGGCAGGACGGTGACGCCCGGGCTCACGTCCGGAAACGACTCCAGCGACAGCGCCTCCGGCCCCAGGACCTGGATGCCGTCCGCCGCGAGCCGTTCCACGGCCTGCCCCGAGCCGATGATGAACCGGGCCCCCGCGGAGACGCACATGAAGCGCAGGCGCTCGGGAGGGGCGGACGGGTCCAACGGAAGCCAGGCCGCTCCGGCCTTGAGGACGCCCAGGACGGACGCCACCAGCTCCACGCTTCGCGGCAGGCAGATGCCGACGAGGACGTCAGGGCCAGCGCCCCGAGCCATCAGCGCATGAGCCAGCCGGTTCGCCTGCGCGTTCAGCTCGGCATGGGTGAGGGAACGGCCTCGGGAAGCGACGGCAATCTGGGAGGAAGGTTCGGTCGCTCGTCGCTCGACGAGCTGATGGACGGGGGGCAGCAAGAATCCTCCAACCGGCCCCCGTCCGAACAAAATCAAGCGTTTAGCGGATTTGGGCCGTTTTCAGGATTTTACATGACCCGGTGACACACCGTGAAACAGGCCTGTTGTTACAAGGCCCACGGCCGCCCGGCGGAGGCACCGCCCACCCTCCGATTCCCAGAGGCGCACGTCCGCCTGTCCTGGGGCCTCGCGCAAAGCCTCGCGACACCTCCGGCAGCCATGGGCCGGTCGTCCGGCCCATGCCGCGCCTCCCAATCACCAGACCCGGGCCGGGTGCCTCTGCCATCCGTTGGCGCCATTCCCGAACTGGCCATCGCGGTTGCTGCCCCAGGCTCGGACAGTGCCATCGTTCATCCTCGCCAGTGAGGCGGCGCTTCCCACGGCCAGGGATGCCACGCCGGAAAGGCCCGGCACCGGCGTGGGCGTCCAACGGTCGGTGGTGGTCCCATCGCCCAGCTGCCCGCTGGCGTTGGCCCCCCAGGCCCAGACGCCGCCGTCCTGATTCACCGCCATCGAGCGGACACCGCCTGCGGCCAGGGCCACCACGCCGGTGAGGCCCGGCACCCGCGTGGGCGTCAGCCGTTGGGTATCCGCCCCGGCGTTCCCCATGCCCAGCTGTCCGTAGAAGTTCGAGCCCCAAGCCCAGACGGTGCCGTCCGACTTCAGCGCCAACGAGTGGGAATCGGCTGCGGCCACGGCCACCACGCCGGTGAGGCCCGGCACCGGCGTGGGCGTCGAACGGTCGGTGGTGGTCCCATCCCCCAGCTGGCCGAAGAAATTGTCGCCCCATGCCCAGACGGTGCCGTCCGACTTCAGCGCCAACACATGGGATGCGCCCGTGGCCAGGGCGGACACGCCCGACAGGCCCAGCACCGGCGTGGGCGTCCAACGGCGGGTGGTGGTCCCATCCCCCAGCTGGCCGTAGGAATTGTTACCCCAGGCCCGGACCGTTCCGTCCGACTTCAGCGCCAGCGAGTGGACACTGCCCGCGGCCAGGGCCACCACGCCGCTGAGGCCCGGCACCTGCTTGGGCGCCAACCGCTGGGTGTCCGTCCCATCTCCCAGCTGGCCGGAGGAGTTGTCGCCCCACGCCCGGACCGTGCCGTCCGACCTCAGCGCCAGCGAGTGGAAACTGTCCGCGGCCACCGCCACCACGCCGGTGAGCCCCGGCAGCTGTGTGGGCGTCAACCGGAAGGTGTTCGTCCCATCTCCCAGCTGGCCGAAGAAGTTTTCGCCTCCCCAGGTCCAGACGGTTCCGTCCTTCTTGCGCGCCACCCCATGGTGGGCGCCCAGGGCCAGTTGCTGGCAGTCCGTGAGCAGGGAGGGCACCGGGGTGACGTACTCGCTGGAACTCCAGCCCCAGGCCCAGAGGGTGCCATTCTGCTGGAGCGCCAGCGCATGGTCGGCGCCCGCCGAGAGTGCGGACACGCCGGTGAGGCCCGGCACCTGCGTGGGCGTGGACTGGAGGTCCCAGACGGTGCCATCGGACTTCAACGCCATCGAGTCCCCGTTTGCCTGGGCCAGGGCCGCCACGCCGGTGAGTCCTTGTATCCGCTGGGGTGTCTCGCGGTTGCCGCCCCAGCGCCAGGCAGTGCCGTCCGGCATCCAGGCCAGGGAGCTGTCACCTCCCGCCGCCACGCCCTTCACTCCGGTGAGCTCCAGGACCTGCGTGGGCGTCCACTCGGTGTCGGTGAACGTCCCAACGCCCAGTTGGCCCTCGGCGTTGGCCCCCCAGGCCCAGACGGTGCCGTCCGACTTCAGCGCCAGCGAGTGGTCACTGCCCGCGGCCACCGCCACCACGCCGGTGAGCCCCGGCACCTGGGTGGGGGGAAGCGGGGGACTCGTCCCGCCGCCCAGCTGGCCGTCGTAGTTGGCGCCCCATCCCCAGACGGTGCCGTCCGATTTCAGCGCCAGCGAGTGGATCCTGCCCGCGGCCAGGGCCACCACGCCGGAAAGGCCCGGCACCTGCGTGGGGGTAGGTCGCGGGGGGCCCGTTCCGTCCCCCAGTTGGCCGTTGCCGTTGCCACCCCAGGCCCAGACGGTGCCGTCTTCCTTGAGCACCAGCGAGTGGTCCCTGCCCGCGGCCAGGGCCACCACGCCGGAGAGGCCGGAGGACACCTGGATGGGCTCCATCCGGGGGATGGTGGTCCCATCGCCCAACTGGCCCTGGCTGTTGGTGCCCCAGGCCCAGAGAGTGCCGTCCGCCTTCAGTGCCAGGCTGAAGCCATGGCCCGCCGTGACGTGGAGGACGGGGACGCCCGCATCGGCCGGTGTCCCCGCGTCCGGGTCGTCCGGCGTTCCAGAGTCCGCCTGCGAACCTGCGTCCACGTGGCCGGGAGGACTGCCCGCATCCTCGTGGGTCCCAGCCTCGCTCCCGGCACATCCGGCCAGTGCGACCCCCAGGGCCAACACCAGGATCCATCGCCAGCTTCTTGCTGAAGTCTTCATGAGCTCCCCCCAAAGCAGCTGCTGCCTGCCCCTTACGGGCATGAGCCCGCAGTCCAGACAGTCATGCAAGGATACATCGGGAGGCATGTCGTGGAAGGCACACGGGCATCTGATTCCGTAGCAGGAAAAGACAAACATGAATGCAGGCCCAGAGGCCTTGGCCATACGGCGCCAATTCGCAGACGCATGGCCTCCGCTGCTGGGCGCCTGCGTTTGGCAGGCGCCCTTGGGCGGTACAGACGTTTCGGGGAGCCAGAACATCGTGAGACAGGCTTGTCACCAGGCCCGCAGCAACCCAACTGCGGCACCGCCCAAGACCAGCCAGGCCGAGTTGACCCGCCAGCGGAGAAGCAACACCGCGCCGAGCACGGCCAGGGCCATTGTCCAGCCATCCACCAGAGCCGCGCGCCCAAGCTGCCAGGTCACCACGGCCATGAGGGCCAGTGAGGCAGCATTGACGCCGTCGAGCACCGCGCCCGCGGTCCGGGACTGACGAAGCCTCGGAATCAGAGGGCCACTGAGGGCCACGAAGACGAAGGCGGGCAGGAAGATGCCCAGCGTGGCGAGCCCCGCGCCGGACGTGCCGCCCACCAGGTAGCCGATGAACGTCGCGGTGGTGAAGACAGGGCCCGGCGTGAACTGCCCCACGGCCACTGCGTCCAGGAGCTGGGCTTCCGTGAGCCAGCCCCAGTGTTCGACGAGGTCCGCTCGCAGGAACGCCAGCAGGACGTAGCCGCTGCCGAACAGCACGCTGCCGACCTTGAGGAAGAACAGGAAGAGCCCCCCGAGGCTGAACGGCACGGATGCCGTGGCTGTCACAGCCGCCGCGCCTTGAAGGGCGAACGGCACCAGGACGAGGGGCGACGTGGGAGCGGGTGCCGACCGCAACCGGAGCCATGCCGCCAGGGCGCCTCCGGCCACGGCCAGGATGAGTAGCTCGTTGACCCCGAGCGCGCTCGCTACGGCGGCGCCGATGGCCACGGCGATCCTTGGGCGCGTCGTCAGGGCCGTCTTGCCGAGGCCCCACAATGCCTGGAGCACCACCGCCAGGATGACGGGTTTGACGCCATACAGGAGGGCGCCGGCTTGGGGCAGGGTGCCAAAACGCACGTAGGCCCAGGCGGCCGCGAGCGTCAGGAGCATCGCCGGGACGATGAAGCACACGCCGGCGACGACGAGCCCGGGCCAGCCCGCACGCCGGTGGCCCAGGTGGATGGCCAGCTCGGTGGAGTTCGGGCCCGGGATGAGGTGGGTGGCGCCCAGCAGGTCGAGGAACTCCTCACGCGGCAACCACTGGCGCCGCCGCACGAGTTCGTCTTCCATCATGGCGATGTGAGCAGCGGGGCCCCCAAACGACGTCAGTCCCAGCCGGAGGAAGACCCGCGCGACCTCACCCAGGGAGCCCCGGGGGACATCGCGGGAATGCGTGGAGTCCATGCGCCGTAGAAGCCTCGTCGTGAAGCAGTCGTGAGCCGGGCGCCCGGCCCACACGGGTCGAGCTCAGCCGGTGATGTCGCAGCGCCCCCGCTTGATGTCGTGGTCCGACTCGGTCGGCTGGACTGGCACCACGCCTCCGGACAGGGTGGCGTTGTCGCAGGTCTGCCGGTTGAAGAACACGTAGTCCAGCTTCGAGTTCCCGTGGGTGGGCTGCATGTCGCGGCACGCCCCGTTCGGGCAGTACGTCCCGTCCGTCTGGTCCGCCTCCCGGAACTCGCCATCGCCGGTGTGCGAGCCACCCAGCGTCAGCCGGTAGATGTTGTCCATGTGCACCGACGACGGCCCGAGGTTGAAGTCGCCCGTCAAGGTCACGATCTTCGACGCGACGTGCGGGTTGGTCAGCGCCTCGATGGCCTCGAGCTGCTGCCGCTTCCCGTTCAGGTTGGCGTCGTCGTTCGCCGCCACCGCGAGGTGCGTGTTGCACGCGCGGACCGTCTTCGTGAAGCCGGCCATCCTGAACTCCCCGCACTGGAGGGAGAAGTGCTTGTCGCCATCCACGAACGGCAGGCCCGCGACCTCATAGGCGGTCAAGGTGCCGTGGACCATGAGCACCTGGCCCTGCGGGTACGGCGCGTCCTGACCGTAGGTGCAGGACGGGTGCGGCAGCGTCTGCGAGGTCGGGTCCGAGACCGGCCCGGTGCGACGCAGCGACTCGAACCGCAGGTTCCAGCCGCGCGGTTCGTAGGTGTTCCTCAGGTCCTGGAATTGAAGCCAGCCGACCTCCTGCAGTCCGACCACATGGGGCTGCCAGGTGTCGATCTGGTTCTTGAGCGAAGAGAGGTAGGCCGGGTTCCCCGCGTGGCCGCCCGGACAGCCCTCGATGTTGTGGCTGATGACCCGCAGGGGCTGGGTGCTCGCCAACGGGGCCGATGCGTGAGCGGTTTGTTGCTCCAACGCGTCGTCATCCGTGGCCCCGCAGGCGGTGAGCGCACACGTCGTCATCAGCAGTGACACTTTCAGTATTTTCATCCTTTCCAGATTAACCGACTAACCGGGGGGAAGCATCGCCGGGACCGGGCAGCAGGGCCCCGAACGACGTCAGCTCCAGCCGGAGGAAGACCCAGGCGACTTCGCCGACGGAGCCCAGGTGTGTGGGCGCCATCAGCGGGCCAGAAGCCAATGCTGGCGCGTCAGCAGGCCGACCACGCGGGCCCGGACTTCGTCACGGATCTCACGCACCCGGTGCATCGGCTGGCCCTTGGGGTCGTCCAGGGGCCAGTCGTCACGTTTCAGTCCCGGGACGACGGGACACGCGTCGCCACAGCCCATGGTGATGAGCCATCCGGCATTCCGGGCCAGTTCGTCCGTGAGGCGCCGAGGCAGGGCGCCGGACAGGTCGATGCCGGCTTCGGCCATGACGGCCTGGACCTCCGGGTGGACGCGCTCACCGGGCTGCGTCCCGGCGGAGAGGGCATGCGCCCGGGTTGGATCCGCGAGCGCGTTGAAGAATGCCGCCGCCATCTGTGAACGGCCCGCGTTGTGGACGCAGGCGAAGACGACCGTTTCCATCGCGCCAACTTCACCAGAGAAGCGGGGGATCCACCCAAACGGACGCGAAACGAACCCAGGCAGAAGGCCCCAAGACGCCCCAGAGACCTAGTTTACATAACGCTTCTTATCAGACGTTGTGACTAGGGGTTCCCCAAGGATTCCAAGCGCTTCCCCCGGCCCCCCTGGGCCCCCAGGACGTCCACGTAACTCGCCCCACGGCCCCATCGCGTCGGCACCTAGGTGTCGTCGAGGTCATCCACATGGTCCAGGTATGCCTGGAGCTGCGCCCGGTAAAGCGGAACCACCTCCGCCGCCATTGCGTCCTCAAGCACCTTCCTCGCCCCAGCCCTATCTCCGCTCTCCTTGAGCAAGTCCGACGCTCCGAACGTGCGTCCAAGGCGATACGTGCCCTCGCGCGTCCGTCGATGGATCTCTTTCACGAGCGCGGCTGTATCCGGCGCGCTGCCAAGGGCTGACTCGGCGTCCGCGCGAGTCATTCCCACCTGTGGCGCCATCCTGCGCAGGAGCGCGGGCAGCTCAGGGTCTTGCGGCAGCTCCGCGCCGTTCGCGAGCGCCAGACCCAGGTCGATTACCTTCCGCCAGTCATCGGACGTCACTGCGCCACCCCTGGCCCGCACATGTCGAACGGCCATTGCCGCTGCCCTTTGCAGCGCTCCATGCACGAGCCACACGGACCTCCCCAATGCGGCTTCTTCGTGGACTGGCACCGGGCATACATGTCGATGCAGTGTTGCCGCCAACCATCGTCCGCGTCGTCATTCGCAGCTGTGCTGGTCGCCTTTTCGAACTCACGGGTGCCCTGCATCAACGTCGCGGCTTCGCTCTCTGTCATCCCGCATGCTTCGGGGAGCCGGTGCTTCTTGAGGCAACACACGGTGCTCAGGTCGCCCGGCCGGCACGCGTCCGCCGCTTGCGCCAGGTACTCGCCCGTGGAGCGGCGACCCGGCGCATGCGCGACGGTTGAGCAGCCCGAAATGAACGCCAGGCAAAGCCCGGCGGGTACCCATCGAATCGCGTTCATGTCGACCACCCACCTCCAGCCTCCAGGCCCTGGAATCTCATGCTTCCCGAGCCCGGGTCCGGAACGTACCTTGCCGCCCCATGAGCCTCTTCCGACGAACCGGCCTCGCCGCGCTGTGCGGCCTCACCGCGGCCCTGCTCACGGGCTGTCCCGACAAGACGTCCCAGGCCCCCCTGGACGGCGGCGTCACGGCCCCTACGGCGCCCCCGGACTCGGGCCCCGAGTCCGTCGTCTTCACGCTCCAGTACCTGTCGCCGGATGGTGGCTCCGCGCTCATCCCCCTGGCCCTGGAGGAAAAGCCGCTCGTGGAGCCCACCTCCGACCTGGAGCTGCGCAGCACCCTGGGCCTCAAGAACTACCGCGTCCGCCTGATGGACGAAGCCGACCGGGCCATGGTCTCCGACGACTCCGTGTCCGAGGCCGATGACGGCCTCGTCTACCGCATCCACCTGCCGCAGCCGCTCAAGACCGGCTACTCGTACACCCTGGTCGTCGACTCGCAGACGGGCTCGTCGTTCCAGGACTCCCGCGGCCGCGACGTGGAGGACCTCCGGGCCTCGTTCCAGATCATCGGCGACAAGGAAAAGGCCAAGCCGCCTCCGCCGCCCCCCGCCAAGGGCGGCAAGAAGAAGCACAAGTAGCCGTCATTCCTGGGTTTCGGACTGCCCCGGCGCCTGATCCGGCAACGGTTCGGGCGTCGCCGGCGCGGGCGTCGGCAGGTTCAGCGCCGTTCGCAGCTCCCGCAGCTTCGCCTGGATGAGCCGCATGTTCCCCGGGCCCATCCGCAACAGGTGCTTCTGGGCCTTGCTCAGCCCCTCCAGCTCCGGCGACGCATAGACATACAGCGCGCCCTTGGGCTCCACCTCCACCGGCCCCTTGGGCACCGGCACCGCCAGCAGGTGCTGGATGGCCCGGCCGAACGCCGTCTCGAAGCCTTGATCCGGCGGCGCGATCTCCCGGTACGCCTGGTCGATGAGCGGCTTGAGCTCCCGGTACACCATCGCCGCGCCGGACGCGTCCAGCGAGCCCAGCACCCGGGCCACCAGGTCGTATCTCGCGTAGCTCAGCGGCGCGATCTCCGCGCGCCCGTTCGCCCCGGCCGTGCCCACCTGGAACGCCCCCACGGGCGCCATGAACAACAGCGAGGCCCGGGGGCTCTCACCGTCGGCGATGTTGTTCACGGACGCGGTGAACCGGCGCGCCAGGTCGCGCTCCTGGAGCCACCGCGCCAGTTCCGGGTCCACCGACAGCTTGCCCACCAGCTCGCGGATCCGGCCGTCACTCTCCGGCAGCGACACCTCCGCCGGTGCCTCCGCCACGCCCGCGTCCACCACCGGGGGCGCCGTCACCACGGGCGGCTGCTCGGACTGGCGCCGCATGCCGAAATACGAACCCACCACCCCCAGGACCATCAGCGCGATCAAGATGCCCAGGACCTTGCCGCGCGACGGAGCGGCCTTCGGCGGCTCGGCGTCCGGCGGCGGTGGCACTCCTCCAGGGCCCTGATTCACGAAGTTCGGATCACTCATGGTCCCGGACCTTACAGACAGGCCTCCGAGCCATTCCACGCGGGCGTCAACAATCCGCGCCGCCGGTGTTCACCTCACCGCGCGCCGAGGACCTCGTCGGGCAGCCGCCAGAGCTGCCCGTCCTCGGGCGACAGCACGAAGCCGCCGGGCAACAGGTGCACCGACGTGACGGCCTCCGTGGACAGCGGCAGTTCCCACGCGCACACGGGCCGCAGCGACACGGGGTCCAGTTGAAGCAGGTACCACTCCCCCGCCTCCAACAGGTCCTCCACCGCCACCAGCACCGCCTGCCCTGTCACCAGCCCGGTGTACCCCGTGGCGAGCGTGCCCTGTTCCGGCAGCAGGAACTCCGCCGCCTGTGTGGCCTCCGGGTATGTCCAGCGCCGAACCCAGGTGCCCCCCACGCCGATGAAGCCCGAGCCGTCCGGGAAGAAGCCCGCCGGATAGAACGGCGCGTCCACCGACGCCAACGCCGCCCGCCGCTCGAGCCCCGCCGCGCCACGCTCCACGAACGTGAGCCACGTGCCCTCCTGGCCCTGGCTCACCGCCACGCCCATCACCGGCAGGCTGGGATGCGGCATCCATTCGTGCAGCCCCTCCAGGTCGTCCTCGCCCGAAGGGGGCGCGTCCAGCCCGAGCCCCGCCTCCGTCCCCGCGACGTCTGATAACGTTCGGGAATCCAGGACGTGCACGGACGCCCGCCCGTCCAGCGCGCCGCTCGCCCACAGTCCCTGGCCCGTGACGTCGAACCCCAGCGCCTGCGTGTTCCGCGTCCAGGCCCGCGCCGGCGTCTCCACCGGACTCCCATCCGGTGCCCGGCCCACCATCTCGATGCGCCCCGGCCCCAGCACCGCCACGCCCTGCAGCGACGGATGCAGCGCCACGAGCTGCGCCGTCCGGGGCAGCTCCAACGCACGCGCGGGCGGCCAGGCTTCCGTCGCCCCCAGCACCGCGAGCCGCCTCGCGCCCACGGCCAGCCCCACCGCCTCGGCCGAGGGCGTCAGCACGAAGCCGTCCCCCGCCCACTCCGCGTCCGTGAGCGGCAGCGTCGTGAGCCGGGTGAGCGCCACGCGGCGGCTGGGAATGCCCCAAAGGGCGCCGGGCCGCGGCCGGCCGACCCAGGGCACGACCTGGCCGCTCAGGAATCCTGCTCCATGGCCCGCACGCGCGCGAGCGTGTCCAGGTCGCGCTCGGTGGGGCCCAGCTCCAGCAGCAGCCGGCTCACGTCGTACAGCAGGTCGCCGCGCTCAAACACTTTCAACCGGGGAACGTCCAGGTTCAGGTCGTCCGCGCCCTTGTTGTACGAGAGGTCCATCAGCGACCGCAGCTGGAACGAGTCGTAGAGGTTGTACTCCACCAGGTAGCGCAGGGCCTCCACGTCACCGCGCCGCAGGTACGCGCGCCACAGCAGCACCGCGTCGTAGCCGTTGACGCCCTTCAGGTGCGGCGGCCGGCCCACGCCCAGCTTGTCCTCGATCTCCTTCAGCCCGCCGCCCATCCCCAGGCGCCGCGTGACGAAGCGCAAATCAATGTGCGCCTCCGGCACCGGGAAGTTCTTCGCGCCGAAGTACTCCTTGAGCACCGGCACGTCGAAGCACGAGCCGTTGAACGTCACCCACAGCCGCCGCTTCGCCATCGCGTCCGGCAGCGCGTCCATGTTCCGGCCCTGGATGAAGACGTGCAGCCCCGCGGCGTCGAACAGGCTCACCACCGTGGGCACCTGCGTCTGGCTGCCGTCCGTCTCGATGTCGAAGTAGACGGCGTCGTCCTGGAACTCCGGAAACAGGCGCCAGTGCTCGCGCGGCGGCACCAGGCGGGCCAGCTCCTTCAGGTCCTTCCGGGCCAGGGCCTCGCGCGCCTCCGCGATGCGCTGGCGGGCCACCGTGTCCGCCTTGCGGCTGATGACGATGCCCCCGTCGGGGAAGTCATCCCAGGTCCGGATGCCCTTGGACCACAGGTCCTTCTCCCGCCACGGCCCCACGCCGGGGATGTGCTGGAACGTGTGCAGCAGCATCAATCGAGCGCACCCAGCCTTCCCGCCAACAGGTCGTCCAGGAGCGGCACGTCCGCCTCGCAGAACGGCAGCGCCTGCATCTCCGTGGGCGTGTGGAATGCCAGCTGGTGCGCGCCCAGCGGCTTCGGTTCGCCGGACTCAATCGTGGCCGCGAACAGCACCAGCTCCACGGTGAGGTCCGGGTACGTGTGCCGGCCCTCCCACAGGCGGCGGCCCACGGACAGCGCCACGTCCAGCTCCTCGCGGCACTCGCGCGCGAGGGCGGCCTCGTCCGTTTCGCCCGCCTCCACCTTGCCGCCGGGGAACTCCCAGAGGAGCGCGCGGCTCCCACCGGGGAGGCGCTGCTGGACCAGGTACCGCGGCCCGCCGTCTTCCGGGCCGGGCCGGGGAATCAGCGCGGCCACCACCCGCACCGTCCTGGGCACGGCGCGCGTCACCCGCGCGGCCCCTTCTTCACGTTGTTCAGGTCCAGCGCGTACAGGTACGCGTTGTTGGACAGCACGTACACCCGCGAGCCCACGACGAACGGCGGCGCGGAGATGCCCACGCCCGGGTTCCACGACAGGCGCGTCTTGCCCGTCGTCGGGTCCACGAACAGCAGCGCACGCTCGTTGGGCACCAGGAGCATTCCCCGGGCCAACACGGGAGCGAGCGCCGTCCTATCCTTGAGGGGAAGCGACCAGATGAGCTTTCCCGTCTCCCCCAGGTAGGCGTCCACGCGGCCGTCGCCAGTGGCGAACACCACCTCGCCCCGGGACAGGAGCGACGTCAGGCCGCCCACGCTGGTGTTCCAGATGACGGCGCCGCTGTCCGCCTCCAGGGCGTACAGGCCGCTCTTGTACGACGCGACGTA
Source organism: Corallococcus aberystwythensis (assembly GCF_003612165.1). Classification (GTDB taxonomy): domain Bacteria; phylum Myxococcota; class Myxococcia; order Myxococcales; family Myxococcaceae; genus Corallococcus; species Corallococcus aberystwythensis. The sequence continues at coordinate 22,546 of NZ_RAWK01000131.1, forward strand.
GAGCCGCCCGGCCGAGTCGATGGCCGGCGTGGTGTCCACGTCCAGGAACTCCGTGCCCGAGCCGGACAGGGACTTCTCCCAGACGACGCCGCCGTCCTCCACCTTGAGGGCGACAATGAACCCGTCGGAGAAGCCGACGTACGCGGTGCCCTGGTCCACCCTCGGCGCGGAGGCGCCCCGGATGGTGAAGCCCGACGGCGGGTCGCGCCGGTACTGCCACACCCACGTGCCGTCCGTCGCCTTCACCGCGAACACCGTGTCGGTATCCGTGGTCACCAGCACCAGGCCGTCCGCGAGCACCGGCACCGTGGCCAGCGATTCGCTGGTGGCGTACTTCCACTTCACCGCGCCGGTGCGGCCGTCCAGCGCGTACAGCACGCCGTCACCGCCGGGCAGGTAGATGACCCCCTCGCTGGCGATGCCCCCCGCGAGCGCCCGGGCGCCTGTGCGGAAGGACCAGGCCACCTGCCCGTCCGGCCCCACCGCGCGGACATAGCCGTCACGCGTCTGGGCAATGACGTTCCGGCTCTCCGGGTCGTACACCGGGGAGGCGGGCTCGCGCGGCGAGTACTCCAGCAGCGGGGTCTTGTCGACCAGCCCCTTCCACCAATCCACCTGGAAGTAGTCCACCGGCGGCTGACGGGGCGCCGCGGGCAGCTCCGGGTTGCCGTACAGCGGCGCACCCGCGCACCCGGCCAGGAGCCCCGCCCCGGCCACCATTCCCACCCACCGCTTCCACCGAGCGAGCCGCATGGTCATGAGCGCGCTACGGCTGCCCTGCGTCCGTGGCCGTCGCGGCGGGCGGCGCCGGCGTGGGAACCTTCACGCCCTCCGCGGCCAGCACCGCCATGCGCTCGGTGGCCTGACGGGCCGCGGCGCTGCCCGGGTGGTCCGTCGGAATCTTCGACAGGAGCTGCGCGGCCTCGTCCTTCTTGCCCTGGAGGATGAGCATGCGGGCCTTGTGGTAGGCGCCCATGCCGACGAGGTACTCGCCCGTGTCCGCCTTCTCCATCGCCTCGAAGGAGGTGATGGCCTGGGCGTAGTCGCCCTTGGCCTCGTAGGCGTAGCCCTGACCTTCCAGGGCGCCCGCGCGCAGGGCGTCGTTCTCCGGAGCGCCCTTGAGGAAGACGTCCAGGGACGCCAGGGCCTCGTCGTTCTTGCCCAGCCGGAACTCGGCCTTGGCCTGCGCCAGGGCGGCGGTCGTCGCCGAGCGCGTGCCCTCGTGCTCCTTGCGGAAGGCGGCCAGCTGCTTCACGACCTCCTCGTCACGGGCCTGCACCGTGGCGAACGGGGGCTCCGTGGCCGTGGGGTCCGCCGGGTCCACGCCCGTCACGGGGCGGTCCAGGACGGTGAGCGCCTGGCCCAGGGCCATGGCGGCCGTCTCCTCGCCGCGCTTGGACACTTCGCTGACGATGGCGAAACCCACCGCGCCCAGCACCAGCACGCCGGCGCCAATGGCGAGGAACTTCTGGCGCTGCATCAGCCAGTCGCGCGCATCCGCCCCCGCCTTCTGGAAGGCGTCCGGCTGACGAAGCTCCTGCTGGCGAATCTTCTCGGTCTTCTGCTGGGCCACGATGAAGGGACCTCTCTACCGGCTCGACGGTGCTCTTCGCTCTGGGAAAGCGGCGCACTGTAAAGAGCGCCCGCTGGGAGTGTCAACGCGTGTGCGCGGTCAGTCGCGCCCCGCGCGCTTGCCGCCCTTGCCACCCTTGCCCGCCAGGTGCGGCTTCTTGCGCGCCTCGCGCTTGGCCTTGCCTGGCCGCTCACGGAAGAGCAGGCGGATGGGGACCCGCAAATCGAACGTCTTGCGGATCTGGTTGGTGATGTACCGCTTGTACATGTCCGGCACGCCCTGCGGTTCGTTGCAGGTGAGGGTGAACGTCGGCGGGGCCGCCGCCACCTGGGCGATGTAGTACAGGCGCAGCGGCTTGCTCTTCACGATGGGCGCCGGGTTGTTGTCCACCATGTAGTCCAGCAGCTTGTTGAGCTGCGGGGTGGGCGCCCGGAAGCGGAACTGCTTGGCCAGCTCCACCGCCACGTCCACCACCTTCTCCACCTTGGAGCCGTGGAGGGCGGACGTGAAGATGACCGGCGCGTAGCCCACGAACTTGAGGGCGATCTTGAGGTCTTCGCGGAAGGCGTCCTGGCGGCGCTTGTCCTCCGCGATGAGGTCCCACTTGTTCACCACGATGACCAGCGCGCGGCCCCGGTCCATGGACAGGCCCGCGAGCTTCGCGTCCTGATCCACCGCCGGCTCCGTGGCGTCCATCAGCAGCACCGCCACGTCGCTGCGCTCCAGGACCTTCAGCGCCGCGATGACGGAGTACTGCTCCACCTGGTGCGCGATGGTCTTCTTGCGCCGGATGCCCGCGGTGTCCGTGAGGATGAGCTGGTTGCCCTTGTACGTGACTTCCGAGTCGATGGGGTCACGCGTGGTGCCGGCGACCTCGCTGGTGACAACGCGCTTCTCCTTGAGGATGGCGTTGACCAGGGTGCTCTTGCCCACGTTGGGCCGGCCGATGATGGCCACGCGGATCTTCCCGTCGTCCGGCGGCGCCTCCGAGTCCTCGCCCTCCTGCTTCTCCGGGAGCTTGGACACGACGGAGTCCATCAGGCTGCCCATGCCCAGGTTGTGCTCGGCGGACATGGCGGTCACGTCGCCCAGGCCCAGGCGGAAGAACTCGCCCGCCAGCGACTGCATCTGCCCGGACTCGTTGTCGAGCTTGTTGGCCGCGACGACGACGGGCTTGCCCGCCTTGCGCAGGTAGTTGGCGACGGCCTGGTCCGCGGTCGTCATCCCCGCGCGGGCGTCCACCACGAAGATGATGACGTCGCACTCCTCCACCGCGAACTGCGCCTGCTCGCGCACCTGCTTGAGCAGCGAGTCCTTCTCACCGGGGACGAAGCCGCCCGTGTCGATGAGGGTGAAGGCGCGGCCCTCCCACTCCGCGTCGGAGTAGTGCCGGTCGCGGGTGACACCCGGCTCGTCCTGCACGAGCGCGATGCGCCGGCCCACCAGGCGGTTGAACAGCGTGCTCTTGCCCACGTTGGGGCGACCGACAATGGCGACCAGCGGCTTCATGGAGTCTCTTTCGACAGCGACGACTTCAGCGGCAACGACATCAGCGGCACGGACTTCAGCGGCGACATCACTCGTAACCCAACTTCCTCAAGCCTGCGGCACGCTCGCTCCAGCGGGCCTCCACGCGCACGCGCAGGTCCAGGTACACGTGCGCGCCCAGCAGGCGCTGCACCGACTTGCGCGCGTCCGTGCCAATGAGCTTCAGCATCTGCCCCTGCTTGCCAATCAGGATGGCCTTCTGGCTGTCGCGCTCCACGTAGATGGACGCCGCGATGCGGATGAGGCCGCCCAGCTGGCCGGGGGGCGTGCCGGGGCGCGGCTCACGCTCGGACTCATCGAACACGTCCACCAGCACCGCGGTGGAGTACGGAATCTCCTGGCGGCAGTGACGCAGCACCTGCTCGCGGATGTACTCGGCCACCAGCACGCGCTCCTGCTGGTCCGTGAGCATGTCCTCCGCGAAGAGGGGCTCGCCTTCCGGCAGGTGGCCCAGCACCACCTGGAACAGGTGGTCCACGCCGTCCTTCTCCCGCGCGGAGATGGGCACCACCTCCGCGAAGGGGAACTCCTGGCCGTAGAGCGCGATGAGCGGCAGCAGCTTCGACTTGGGGATGGAGTCGATCTTGTTGATGACCAGGAAGGTGGGCTTGCCCACCTTCTCCAGCCGCTCGAGGATGGAGCGGTTGCCCGGCGTCACGTCCAGCGTCTCACCCTGGGGCGGCTCGATGAGGAAGAGGACCAGGTCCACCTCCTCGGCCGCGGAGAGGGCGGCTTCCACCATGTAGCGGTTGAGCTCTCCCTTGGCCTGGTGGATGCCGGGCGTGTCGAGGAAGGCCACCTGCCCTTCCGGACGCGTCACCACGCCCAGGATGCGGTTGCGGGTGGTCTGCGGCTTGGGCGAGACGATGGCGATCTTCTCGCCGGTGAGCGCATTGAGCAGCGTGCTCTTGCCCACGTTGGGCCGGCCGATGAGCGCGGCGAAGCCAGCGCGAGGGGTCTTCTTCTGGGACTGAGAGGCCATACTTCCGGAGATGATCAGTGGGCCTTCCGACTGCTTCACGGGAAGGCCCCGGGGGAACGGCTATGAACGGCGGACGGCTTGCTTTACGACGGCCGCGCCGTGGAGATGGTCAACTGCTGGATGCGCACGTCCCGGCGGGGACGGTCGTTTGAATCCTTGGGAAGCTCATTGGCGATGCGGTCCACCACGTCCTGCCCCTCCACCACCTCGCCAAAGATGGTGTACCGGTTGTCCAGGTGGGGCTGGGGCGCGGCGGTGATGAAGAACTGACTGCCGTTGGTGTTGGGGCCCGTGTTGCCCATGGCCAGCACACCTTTCCGGTCAAAACGCCGGCCACCCTGGAACTCATCCTCGAAACGGAAGCCCGGGCCGTTGTTCCCCCGGCTGGTCGGATCCCCGCCCTGGATCATGAAGTCCTTGATGCAGCGGAAGAAGAGCGTCCCGTCGTAGAGCGGGCGGCCATGCTGCGGCTGGAACGTCACCGGGTCCGTCCACGGCTTCTCGCCCGTGGCCAGCCCCACGAAGTTCTCCACCGTCCGGGGCGACTCCTTGGAGAACAGGCGCACCACGATGCGCCCCTCCGTGGTGGTGAAGGTTCCGAACAGCTCCGTGCCCGCGCGGGCCTGCTCCATGAAGCTCATTGCGGGGCGCTCTTGGGGGCGGCGGGCTTGGGCGCGGCCGGCTTCTTGGGCGCCTTTTCACTCAGTGTAATCGTTTCCAGGACCACGGGCGTCTGCGGGCGGTCCTGCGCGCTCCGGGGCACGTTGCCAATCTTCTCCACCACGTCGTAGCCCGTGACGACCTCACCGAAGATGGTGTGGCGGCCGGTGAGCTGCGCGGGCGTGGAGGTGGTGATGAAGAACTGGCTGCCGTTGGTGTTGGGCCCGGCGTTGGCCATGGCCAGGATGCCCTGCTTGTCGAAGCTGCGGCCGCTCTGGAACTCGTCCGCGAAGCGGTAGCCCGGGTCGCCCCTGCCGGTGCCGGTGGGGTCGCCGCCTTGAATCATGAAGCCCGGGATGACGCGGTGGAAGACGGTGCCGGCGTAGAGCGGCTTGCCCTTCACGGGCTCTCCCGTCGCCGGGTCCGTCCAGGCCTTCTCGCCCGTGGCCAGGCCCACGAAGTTCTCCACCGTCTTGGGCGCGTCCTTGGAGAAGAGCTTCAGGGTGATGACGCCCTGGCTCGTCTTCAGGGTCGCGTAGACGTCCTTGCCGGCCCGGACCTTCTTCGTCCAGGGGCCCGCGGCGGGCTCGGCGGCCAGGGCCACGACGGCGGCCAGCGCCACGGTGATACCGAGAAGACGGTGCATACGGGACAGCCTCCAGGGCAGGAAGGCGC
>NZ_RAWK01000132.1 GCF_003612165.1 Corallococcus aberystwythensis
GCCTGGGCCTGCGGCGGGGACTTCTCCGCGGGCGCGGTGGAGGCGCACGCGCTGATGAGCGCGGACGCGCAGACGCCGAGCGTCATGCGCGCGGCGCCAAACGGCGGTCTGGAACGGAACGACATGGAAGCTCCTGGGTGTGCCCGTACGGGGTGGCGCACTCTGGCGCACGCGGGCGCGTGGCCAACAGCGCAAACGGCGGTTTCATCCCAGCCATTGCGTTCCAGGTGTCAGGGCGCACACGCGGCCCGGGGCTGGAACCCCGGGACCATGGCGCGGTGCGGTGTCCTCAGGGCTTCAGCGATACCAGCGGAGCCCGGCCACGGCGGCGCCCCCGTGCTCGTAGTACTCCATGACCACGGTGTGCTCGCCGGCGCTCATCGCGCGGGCCGCGAAGTAGCTCGTGGTGGACTGGTCCTTCCACCCGTCGATGATGCGCGAGCCGTCCACGAACACGCGGAGGCCATCATCCCCCTGGGCGACGAAGTAGTGCAGGCCCGACACGAAGTAGAACCGTCCCGTCCAGCGCACGGAGAAGTCGTCGGGCCCCACCTCCGGCACGGGGCTGCCCGCGCCCCAGGCGTTCGCGAGCGGCGCCCCCTCGCATCGAACCAGGGCGGGGGCACCCTCCAGGTCCCGGTTGTTGAAGTACTCCGCCCGATACTGTCCGAGCGGGCACTCCAGGGGGGCGATGGGCTCGAAGACGGCGGTGTAGCTGGCGTCGCTCGGGCCGGCCTGGATGACGTGCTCCGCGGCCCCGCCGTCCGACCATTCGCGGAACCCGAAGACGCCTTGCGGCGACGGAGCGCCCAGGGTGTGCGTGGAGCCGACGATGACCGGGCGGACCCGGGGCGCCGGTCCGCTCGTGCCGTCGAACACCAGCTCCAGCCCCGGCGGTGACGTCTGGAGCGTCACCTGCACCAGCTGCGGGTCCACGGTGATCATCCAGCTGCTCGTCAGCCCCGCCGAGTTGGTCGCGGTCAGCTTGAGCTCGAAGTGCACCTCGTCACCGTGGTCTGGAACGGTGAAGGACCCGGTCGCCCCCGTGCTCGTGGAGTACGGATGGGTATGGCAGGTTCCCGCGGTGCAGTGGCGCAGGGTGACGGTCCACCTCAGCCGGTTGTCGGGAATGGGGCCCTCAATCGGGTCGATGGCCGAGCCCGAGTAGGTCACCACGTCGCCGACCTTGAAGCGGTACGTCGGCGCGGGCGAGTGGATGGTCACGACGGGCAGCACGTTGCCCACGGAGATGCTCACGGCGGTGGAATGGCTGCCGCCGCGCCCATCGCTGACGGTCAGCCGGGCCACGTAGAAGCCGGCCGTGGTGTACGTGTGCTCCGGGCCTGGCAGCGTGGACACGGGGGTTCCGTCCCCGAAGTCCCAACGGTACTGGAGCGCGTCTCCGTCCGCGTCGCTGGAGCCCGCGCTGGAGAAGCGCACGAGCAGGGGAGGCGCACCCCGGCGCGGCGTCGCCGAGGCCACGGCCACGGGCGGCGTGTTGCCCTCCGTGTAGCGGATGCGGCGCAGCTCGCCCGTGAGGATGTCCACGAAGAAGAGGTTGGAGTCCGGCCCGATGCCGAGCTCCACCAGCCCGCCCACGCCGGTCGCGAACAGCGTCACGCTGTCCGGCACGAGCTCGTCATTCGCATCCACCCGCAGGGAGCGGATCCACTGCTGTCCGTAGTCGCCGAAGAAGTAGGCGCCCCGCCACGTCTCCGGGTACGCCATGCCGGTGTAGAAGCCGCCACCCGTGGCCGTCACCCCTGCGCCGTGGTCCCAGACATACAGCGGAGGCCGCACCGCACCGGGCCCCCGGGCATAGAGCGCCTGACAGACGGGCTTGGGTTCGTAGCCGTGCTGGCGGAAGGTGCCCTCGTAGCAGGGCCAGCCCAGGTTCGCTCCCGGACGCGCGACGTTGATCTCCTCGTAGGTGTCCCAGCCCACGTCGCCCAGGTAGGGCGTGGAGGTGCCGGGGCGCAGGCTGAAGCGATAGGGATTGCGCAGCCCCAGCGCCCACACCTTGGAGCGGTTGGCCGCGGCGTCCCCGTTCCAGAACGGGTTCGAAGCCACGCCCGCGCCCGAGCGGGTGATGTGCAGGACCTTGCCCGCCAGGGAGTCCAGGCTCTGCGCCCGCAGCGCGTCGTCATCCACCGCGTCGAAGCGGGACCCGTCGCCCGTGGTCACGAAGAGGGTGCCGTCCGGCGCGAACCGGACGGTGCCCACGGAGTGCGACGGGCTGTCCGACGGAATGCAATCCGCGCCCGCGGGAAAGTCATTGCAGGAGTTGCCCACCACGGTGCCGAGCAGGACGAGCTCACTCGTGGGAGAGGCGATGTCCCCCACGGCGGTGTAGCGCGCCAGCCGCGACGTCTTGGTCCCGGAGTCATCCGTGTCATCGTCGTCGTAGGTGTAGAGCAGGTAGATGAAGCCATTGGTGGCGAAGGCGGGATCCACCGCCAGCCCCAGCAGCCCGCGATCATGGTGCGAGTTCACCCGCCCACGGATGTCGATGAAGGGCACGGGCTGGAGGATGCCGTCCTTGAAGTGCCGGACCACGCCTGCCTTTTCGGCGATGAGGAGGCTCCCATCGGGAAGGCTCGCGAACGTCGTCGGGTATTGCAGGCCCGAGACGACGGGCTCGGAGGAGAAGCCTCCAGGGAGGGTGACGGGGGCCAGGGGCTGGGCCTCGGCCCATGGCCACCCTCCCAGACACAGTGCCAGCAGGACAGCGAGGCAAGGCGGACAGCGTCGCAGTGACAGCATGAAAGCATCCCTTGAGTGCGGGAGAGTCCGCGAGGCGGGAAGCTGTCACTGCGCAATCCCCAGGCCATCCGTCCCCCAGGGCCCGGGTGGCTGTCAGCCAGTGCGCGCTGTATCCAGGCCGCCCCGGGGGACGGTGTCCTCACGGCCCGCGCGGATGAGCGCGCCGCCTGCCAGCAGCAATGCCAGCCCGAAGAGGAGGAAGCCCACGTCCCAGGCGGTCTGGGACGGGCCGGTGCGCACGTGGTGCACGCCGAGGAGCTGGTGGTCGATGAGCCCTTCAACGACGTTGAAGAGGCCCCACCCACCCAGCAGGCATCCCGCGAAGGTGCGCGTGGACCACGGCACGTCCGTCCTCAGGCCCGCGCGCCAGAGCAGCACCAGGCCGCTGAAGGTCATGAGCCAGGTGAAGGCGTGGAAGAGGCCGTCCCAGAACATGTTCACCTTGGCGTTCACCAGCGTGTCCGGCGGCAGGTGGCTGGAGAGCATGTTGTGCCATTGCAGGAGCTGGTGCAGGAGGATGCCGTCGACGAAGCCGCCCAGGCCCACGCCCAGCATCACGCCCGCGGAGAGCAGGGGCCCCCGGTGCATCCGGCTCATGGCTCACGCCCCAGGAAGTGCAGCGGCGCCACGACGCACAGGACGACGCCGAAGGGGAGCAGGGTGATGGCCAGCCGGCCCCAGAAGTGTTCGTTGAAGATGCCGGCCTCCACCGCCGGCCGGCACGTCTCGCAGGCGAACGCCGCGCTGCTCGCGAGCAGTGCACTGGAGAACGTGAGCGCGTTGAACCATCGCATGCGATGCTCCTGGGTCCTGGCTACCGTATGAGATTGAGCCATCCGAGGGCCGCGTGACTTCGACCGCATGTCGTCCTGCATACACAGTCCAGACCGAACACACCGTGCTGCGCTGCTGGTCACCGGCCGATGCGCCGCTGGCACTTCGCGCCATTGAAGCCAGTCTCGAGCACCTGCGTCCCTGGATGGAATGGGCGAAGCGCTACCCGATGAGCGTGGCGCAACAGGCGGGGCAGCTCCGCCGGATGCGCGGGCTCTTCGACATGGGGCAGGACTTCACCTATGGCGTCTTCAACCGCGCCGGCTCCGAGGTCCTCGGCGGCACGGGCCTGCATCCCCGGGTGGGCGAGGGTGCACTGGAGATCGGCTACTGGATTTCAGCCGCTCACACGGGCCAGGGGCTCGCGACCGAGATCGCCGGGGCGCTCACCCGTGTCGCCTTCGAAGTGGAGGGCGTCCGCCGGGTCGAGATCCATTGTGACCCCCGCAACGTGCCCAGCGCGGCGGTCGCCCGGAGGCTGGGTTTCGTCCATGAAGGCACGCTGCGACAGCGGCTCGTCGCGCCCGACGGCGTGCTCCGGGACACGATGATCTGGACGCTGCTGGCGGACGAGTACCCGGCCAGCCGTTCCGCCGCGACCGTCGTCGAGGCCTTCGACGTGCTGGGACAGAAGCTGCTCTGACATGACAAACAGTGTGTTAACGCTCCCGGCGCCCATGGGAACCGCCGCCTCGGAACGCACCCGCGTCGCCCTGCTCGTCCTCGCTGGCGGCGTGCTGGCCCTGCTGCTGTCGCACCATCCCGCCATCCTGTCCGGGCTGCGCCTGGTGCAGGGCGACGAGGGCGACGTGCGCTTCAACCACTACGTCCTGGAGCACGGCTGGCGCTTCGTGTCCGGCGACCCCGCGCACGCGCGCTTCTGGGACCCGCCGATGTTCCACCCCGAGTCCAACGTCGCCGCGTACTCCGACGTGCTCCTGGGCGTGGCGCCGTTCTACTGGGTGTGGCGCGCGCTGGGATTGGGCGCGGACCTGTCGTGGCAGGCGTGGGCGCTCACCATGGCGGCGCTCAACTACGCCGCGGCGGTGTGGCTGCTGCGGCGAGGCTTTGGCCTGCGCGTGTTTCCGGCCGTCGTGGGCGCGGTGCTCTTCACGGCTGGCGCGCCGCGCATCAACCAGCTCAACCACCCGCAGCTGGAAGGGCAGTTCTTCGCGCTCCTCGCGGTGGGCGCGGTGGTCGCGTTGACGCGGCCCCAGACGGACCGGCGGCGCGGGGTGGCGTGGGCCGCGCTGCTGGTGGGCGCGTTCGTGGCGCAGCTCTACGCGGGCTTCTACTGGGGCTGGTTCCTCTTCTTCTTCCTGCTGCTGGCGTTCATCGCCGGGCTCGCCTTCCGGGACACGCGCGGCCCGCTGCTGACGGCGCTGCGCCGCCACCTTCCGGCGCTCGTGGGCTTTGGCGTCGTGGGGCTGGCGCTGCTCGCGCCGCTCGTCCTGCACTCCCGTCAGGCCATCGGCACGGTGGGGCTGCGCACCTTCGCGGAAGTCTCCCCCATGGTGCCGCGCTTCTGGAGCTGGTTCTTCGTGGGCCAGGACAGCTGGCTGTACGGCTGGACGAACGGCTTCTCCAAGTTCCAGCGCATGCCCGTGGCGTGGGAGCACCGGCTGGGCTTCGGCTTCGTGACGCCAGTGCTGGCGGCCATTGGCCTGTGGCAGGCGCGCTCGCGGCCCGCGGTGCGGCTGTTGCTCGTCGTGGCGGTGGCCACCCTGGTGCTCGCCTCGCGCTACACCGGTGGCTTCACGCCCTGGTGGCTCGTCTTCCACGGCGTGCCCGGCGCGGCGGCCATCCGGGCCTTGGCCCGCATTGGCATGTGGCTGCTGGTGCCCGCGGCCGTGGGGCTGGCGCTGTACCTCCAGCGGCAGTGGGACTCCGGGCGCGCGGCGCTGGCGGTGGGCCTGGGCGCGCTGTGCCTCCTGGAGCAGGGACTCGCCAGCCCCGCGTATGACCGGCACGAGGCCCGCGCGGACGTGGAGGCGGTGGCCGCGCGCATCCCTCCCGGCTGCGCGACCTTCTTCTACGCGCCGACGTCCGGCGAGGCGCAGGAGTGGAAGTACCAGCTGGACGCCGTCTGGGCGTCCGTCGAGCACGGCGTGCCCACGGTGAATGGCTACTCGGGCAACTACCCGCAGGGCTGGAAGCTCCAGGACAACCGCCGCTTCACCGCGGAGGACTCGGCGCGCATCGACCGCGGCCTGGAGTCCTGGATGCGCTCGCGGAACCTGGCGCCCGCGAGCGTCTGCCGCATCGAGGTGCCGGCGCGGCGGTAGCGGCCGCCGCGTCCGGGCAGGACGGCGGGCTACTTCGCGATGGTGACGTAGTCGCCCTTGAGCGCGACGCCCGTGACGAAGCTGCCGGCGTGGCACTCAATCTCGGTGGCGCTCTTGGACTCCACCTTCTTGTAGTAGCTGACGATGTTGACCACCGCGTTGGCGCCGTTCTTCTTCGCGCCCTCCTGCAGGGCGATGAGCGCGGAGAGGGCGGCCCACTTGCAGGCGTAGTCGTCCGACTTGCCCACGCCGTTGGTCTTCTTGTTCGTCGTGTCGCTGCCCAGCGTCTTCAGCGCCTTGGGCGTCTTCGCGCCGTCCAGGTAGAACTTCACCGAGCCGTCCAGCTTCTCCTTGGCCTCGGGCAGGGCCATCACGTCCGCCAGCTTCACCTTCGTCACGGTGTCGCGCGCCAGCGCGGGGCTCGCGGCGGTCAGGGCCAGCAACAGGAGGGCTTTCTTCATCGCGGGGTCTCCAGGCGTCAGGGCCAGCGGCGGAAGATCAACGACGTGTTGATGCCGCCGAAGGCGAAGTTGTTGCTCATCACCAGGTCCGTCTGCAAAGCACGTCCCTCGCCCATGACATAGTCCAGGGGCGCGCATTTCGGATCCACCGCGTCCGCCGTCAGGTGCAGCGTGGGCGCGAACCAGTCCGAGCGCATCATCTGGATGCTCATCCACGCCTCCAGCGCGCCGCAGGCCCCCAGCGTGTGGCCCATGTAGCTCTTGAGGCTGGAGATGGCGACCTTCTCCCCGAAGACGGCCTTCGTCGCCGCGCTCTCCGCCACGTCGCCCGTGTCCGTCGCCGTGCCGTGCGCGTTGACGTACGGGATGGCGGAGGCCGGCACGCCCGCGTCCTCCAGCGCCAGCCGCATCGCCTCCGCCATGGTGTCCGCGTTGGGCTGCGTGACGTGCCGCCCGTCGCTGTTGGTGCCGTACCCCAAGAGCTCCGCGTGGATGGTCGCGCCGCGCGCCTTCGCGTGCTCCAGCTCCTCCAGCACCAGCGTGCACGCGCCCTCGCCCAGCACCAGCCCGTCGCGCTGGGCGTGGAAGGGGCGGGGGGACTGGTGCGGCGCTTCGTTGTGCTTCGTGCTGGTGGCGAAGAGCGTGTCGAACACCGCCGCGCCCGTGGCGTCCAGCTCCTCCGCGCCGCCCGCGAGCATCGCCACCTGGCGGCCCAGCTTGATGGCCTCGTACGCGTAGCCGATGCCCTGGCTGCCGGAGGTGCACGCGCTGGACGTGGTGACGATGCGGCCGGTAATGCCGAAGAAGACGCCGATGTTCACCGCCGCCGTATGGGACATCATCCGCAGGTACGTCGTCGCGGTGATGCCCTCCGTCGTCTTGTGGGTGATCATCTTCCCGAAGTCGCCCATGTTCTCCGGCGTCCCCGCGGAGGAGCCGTAGGCGATGCCCATCTTCCCCCCCTTCACCAGGGGGCTGCCCAGGAGGCCCGCGTCCTGGAGCGCCAGCTCGCTGGCCCGCGTCGCCAGCAGCGCCACGCGGCCCATGGTGCGCGTGGCCTTACGCGAGTACGTGGACGGCGGCAGCTCGAACGGCAGCGCGGGCGCGCCCAGCCGCGTGTTGAGGCCCTCGTAGGCCTTCCAGGGCTCCATCACCTGGACGGCGTTCTGGCGCGCACGCAGCCGCGCCTCGACGGTCGTCCAGTCATGGCCCAGGGGGCTCAGCGCACCGACTCCGGTCACGACCACGCGCTTCATCCGATCATCCCCCCGTTCACCGAAATCACCTGCCGCGTGATGTAGCCGGCGTCTTCCGCCATGAGGAAGCTCACCGCGGCGGCGACCTCCTCGGGCCTGCCCACCCGGCGGGCGGGAATGATCTTCATCGCCTCTTCGAGGACTTCCGGGGGCACCATCTCCGTGTCGATGAGGCCCGGCGCCACGCAGTTGACGGTGATGTCACGCTTGGCCAGCTCCACCGCCAGCGCCTTCGTCGCGCCGATGATGCCCGCCTTGGCGGCGCTGTAGTTCACCTGGCCCCGGTTGCCCATGAGCCCGGACACGGACGCCAGCGTGACGATGCGGCCCGGCTTCTTGCGGCGCACCAGCGGCATCGTGAGCGGGTTGAGCACGTTGTAGAAGGCGTCCAGGTTGGTGTGGATGACGCTGTCCCACTCGTCCGCGGTCATGGCGGGGAAGGCGTTGTCGCGAGCGATGCCCGCGTTGCACACCACGCCGTAGTAGCAGCCGTGGGCCTCCACGTCCGCGAGCAGCGCGGCCTGCGTGGCCGCGCGGTCCGCCACGTCGAACTGGAGCACGCGCGCCTCGCGGCCCGCCTCGCGCACCTGAGCGGCCACGGCGTCCGCTTCGTCGCGCCGGCTGCGACAGTGCACCACGACGTCGTAGCCGTCGCGGGCCAGGCGCAGCGCGATGGCGCGGCCGATGCCCCGGCTGGAGCCCGTCACCAGCACCGTCTTGTCACCCATCTGTGTTGCCCCTTCCCAGGTCCTGCCCCGGCTGCGGCTCGTAGACCGTCAGCGCCGCCGTGGCCACCTTCTCCGAGTCCACCGTGAGGGTGCAGTCGAACTGGCCCAGCCCGTTGTCCGCGGAGAACTGGCGGTGGACCTCCACGCGCAGGCACTCCCCCAGCTTGAAGACGGGGCGGCTGCATTCATACCGGCGGGTGCCCAGCAGGAAGCCCACCCGGGGCGTGCCGCCGCGCTTGCGCGCATGCCACCCGGCCCACGCGGCCACGGCCTGCGCCATGTACTCGATGCCCACCCAGCCGCCCACGACGCCGTCCGCGAAGAAGAGGCTGTCCTCGCGCACGGTGACCTCCGCGACGAGCGAGTCCGCGTCGCCCTCCAGGACGCGGTCGAGCAGCCGCATGCGCCCCTCGTGGGGCACCAGCTCCTCGATGGGCTGATCAATCACGATGCGCATCATGCGCGCTCCAGCACGAGGGCCGCGTTGCTGCCCCCGAAGGCGAACGAGTTGCTCAGCACGGTCTTCACCGGGCGCCCCAGCGCCTCCCCCGGCTTCACCAGCGACAGCGCCGGCAGCGAGGCGTCCACGGCCCCGTCCCAGAAGTGCCCGGGCAGATGCCCCTCCGGGTTGTCCACCAGCGTGAGGTACGCGAAGGCCGCCTCCAGCGCGCCCGCGGCCCCCAGCGTGTGGCCGGTGAGCGGCTTGGTGGAGCTGGCCTTCACGTCCGGCCCCAGGAGCGCGTGCACGGCGCGGCTCTCCATGGCGTCGTTCTGCACCGTCGCGGTGCCGTGCAGGTTCACGTAGTCCACCTGCTCCGGAGACACCCCGGCGCGCTTCAGGGCCTCCTGGATGGCGGCCATGGCGCCCTTGCCGCCGGGCTCCGGCGCGGAGATGTGGTGTGCGTCGGAGGACTCGCCCCAGCCGGACAGGCGCACCGGTCCCGGCTCGCGCGTCATCAGGAACAGCGCCGCGGCTTCGCCGATGTTGATGCCGTGGCGGTGGGCGCTCATAGGGTTGCAGCGCTCCTCGCTCACGGAGTCCAGCGCGCGGAAGCCCGCGACGGTGAAGCGGCACAGTGAATCCACGCCGCCCGTCAGCACCGCGTCCACGGTGCCCGCGCGCAGCATCCGCGCCGCGCTGGCCAGGGCCTTGGCGCTGGAGGAGCACGCGGTGGAGATGACATAGGCGGGGCCGCCCGCGCCCACCACGTGCGCGAGCGCCTGCGCCGGGGACCCCAATTCCTGCTGGTTCAGGTGGAAGCGCGAGGGCAGCTCGCCCGTGGCCAGGTGGCCCGCGATGGCGCCCTCGCTCTCTCCGATGCCAGAGGTGCTGGTGCCCAGGACGACCGCCACGCGCGCGGGGCCGAACCTCGCGAGCGCCGCGTCCACCGCGGGGCGGACCTGCTCCAGCGCCGTGAGCAGGAGCGCGTTGTTGCGGCTGTGATGCGAAGGGGGCAGGGCGTCCTGCGCCGCGAGCTTCGCGGTGACGGCGCCCAGGTGCAGCGGCCGGTCCGCGAAGCCCTCATGCGAAGCGACGCCGGAGACGGTGTCCGCGAAGAGGGCCCGGGCCACCTCCTGCTTCCCGGAGCCCAATGCACAGACAAGGCCCAGCTGGTTGAGGAAGACAGGAGGCATGGGGTGTCACTCGTCCGCGACGTGCGATTCGATGGTGAGCTGGTAGTGCTCGGACAGATTGGTGAGCTGCGTGCGCCCTTCCCAGCGCGGCTGCCCATCGTAGCGCACCGTCACCCATTCCCTGCCGTTCTTCGACAGGGTCCGCCGTCCCGGCCCATCCTCCAGGGTCCAGCCCGCGGGCAGGGCGGCGCGCACGGCGTCGGCGGGCCAGTAGACGAGCTGCACGTCCCGGAGCACCAGCGCGGAGTTGAACTGGGCGGGCAGGCGGGGGTCCCGCTCCTCGTCCAGCCGGGTGCCGTCCCAGCGCAGCGTGAGGATGCGCTGCCCCAGGGCGAGCCCCGCCAGCTGCATCCGGGCGGGGTCCACCTCCATGAGGGCCTCCAGGGAGCGAGGGCCTCCGGGGTCCTGCTCGTGCGCGAACACCAGCTGCTGCGCCAGGCTCACGGATGCCCCGAGGGCGGCGGGGGCCAGGCGCAGCTCCGGCAGGGGCTCGCCAGGAGCGGCGGGCCTCGGCCGGGGCGTGGTAGTGCAGGCCACCAGGCCCGCGACGAGCAGGGCGGGAATCAGGCCGCGCACAGTTCCTCGAGGACGCCCAGGCGCCGCTTGCTGTCCGCGACGTAGGGGTTGTTCTTGTCCCACGCGTAGCCGGCGAGGATGGCGGAGATCATCCGGCGCACGTCCTCGGACGGGTTGGGGTGGAAGATGACGTTCTGGAAGCCGCCCTCGTACCAGGACTCCACGAAGGTGCGGAAGGTGTCCACGCCCGCCTTGAGCGGCACCGCGTAGTCCTTCTCCCAGTCCACCTTCTCCCCGGCGAACTCCCGGGCGATGCACGCCGACGCGAGGCTCGCGGACTTGAAGGCGATGGTGACGCCCGAGGAGAACACCGGGTCCAGGAACTCACCCGCGTTGCCCAGGAGCGCGAAGCCCGGTCCCCACAGCGACTTCACGTTGGCCGCGTAGCCGGTGAGCTTGCGCGTGGGCGTGTCCCAGACCGCGTCCTTCAGCAGGTTGCGCAGGGACGGCGCCTCATTGACGATGGCCTGGAGCCGCTCCGTGTCCGTGCCGGTGTACTGCTCCAGGTATTCCTTCTTCGCGACCACGCCGAGCGAGCACCGGCCGCCGGAGAAGGGGATGGTCCAATACCAGACGTGCACGTGCTCCGGGTGCGTGGTGACGCGGATCTTGTTCCGGTCGAAGGTGCCCGGGGGGATGCGGTCCTCCACGTGCGTGAAGATGGCGCCGCGCACGGGGAAGTTGGACGGCGTCTCCAGGTTCAGCATGCGCGGCAGCACGCGGCCGAAGCCGCTCGCGTCCAGGATGAAGCGCGCCTGCACGCGGTACGTCTCGCCTTCAGGAGGGCGCACCGTCACCTCCGGCTTCTCGCCGGAGAAGTCCACGGTCAGCACCTCGTGGCGGAAGCGCACGGTGGCGCCCTTGCGCTCCGCGGCCTTGGCCAGCACGTGGTCGAAGTGGCCGCGCTGCACCTGGTAGGTGGTGCCCCAGCCAGGGGTGAACTTGTCGCGGAAGTCGAAGTCCGTGTACTTGCCGGCGCGCTCGAAGGCCGCGCCGTTCTTGAACTGGAAGCCCGCCTCCACCACGTCCTGGAGGAAGCCGGCTTCCTCGATGTACTGCATGCTCTGCGGCAGCAGGCTCTCGCCGATGGAGAAGCGCGGGAACTGCTCGCGCTCCAGCACGAGGACTTCACGCCCCTGCTTGCGAAGGAGGCCGGCCGCGACGGAGCCCGCGGGGCCCGCGCCAATGATGAGGATGTCCGCTGATTCAGTTTTCAATGTGTGGCTTTCCCGGGTGGTAGTCGGAAACAGGGGGTGAGAATCCAGATGGTGACCTCGCCCAGCAACATGGCGAGGCCGAACGAGCGCAGCGCGGGCGTGGCGGACAGGCCCAACAGCCCGAAGGAGAGGAGCGTGCTCACGCCGGCCAGCGCCACCGCGAGCCACGCGGAGCCGTCACCGGGGTGCTCCAGGAGGAAGATGCCGTAGTCCACGCCCATGCCCAGGAGCAGCACCAGCCCGAGCACGGTGAAGAGCTGCAGCGGCGCGCCCACCCATCCGAAGATGGCGAGCGTCAGGAGCGTGCCCAGCACGGAGGGAAGCCACGCGCGCCACGCCTGGCGCCCGAAGCGGGCCACCAGCGTGAGCAGCACCGCGAGGTAGCCCGCGACGATGAGCCCGCCCATGATGCGGCGGTAGCGGCTGAGCAGCCCTGAAATCTCCGCCGTCTTGTCCACCCAGCGGATGCCCTCCAGGCCCTGGGCGGCCTCTTCCAGGCGCGGCAGCACCTTGGGGTCGTTGAGGCCGCGCAGCATGAGGACGCTGTATTGCGCCTTGCCCAGCGTCCCCAGCCACTGCTGCCGGATGGCGCCCGCGGCGGGACCGGAGAGGAAGTGCGAGGGCGTGAGCGGTTCCTGTGAGAATGCTGCGCGCGTGGGGGCTTCACCCGTGGAGGCGCTGACGGCGGCGACCGCCTGTCCTTCCGCGCGGGCGCTCAGGGCCGCGTCCTCGCGCTGCTGCGCTTCGGACGGGAGCCAGTCAGACACGGCGCGGTAGCCCGCGAAGACCTTTTCCGCGACCAGCGCGTCCAGCTTCGTCTTCAGCACGGCCTCGCGCGCGAGCACCTGTTCGTCGCTGTCGCCCTGCACGAGGAAGAACTGCGCCGGGCTGGGCAGTCCCAACAGGCGCCCCAGTTCGCGCTGATCCGCGATGAGGTTCGCGGGCGCGCCCTGCAACTGGCGCAGGTCGTCCCGGGGCTCCAGCTTCCAGAGGCCCACGGCCACCAGCACCGCCACCACCGCGCCGGACACCCACCAGGCCGGCGTGGACGCGATGCGCGGCCAGCGGGTGATGGACGCGGAGAAGCGCTCCGCGAAGGAGGTGACGGGCAGGGCGCCCGTGTCCAGCGCGGGGAACCAGCACACCACGGTGAGGAACGCGGCGGTGAGGCCGGCGGCGGAGAATACGGCCATCTGCCGCAGGCCCGGGAAGGGCGCGACGCCCAGCGCCAGGTACGCCACCACGCTGGTGACGAGCGCCAGCGCCATGCCGGGCAACAGCGAGCGCATCACCGGCCCGCGCTCCGAGGGCGCCTTGCCCTGCCGCGCGGCGAAGTAGTGGAAGCCGTAGTCCTCCGCCACGCCCACCAGGCTGGAGCCGAAGACGAGCGTGAGCAGGTGCACGCGGTCGAAGACGAGCGCGGTGACGGTGAGCGCCACCGCGCAGCCCAGCGTGAGCGACACGCCCACGAGAACGATGGGCCGGAGCGAGCGGAAGGTGAGCCACACCAGCAGGAGCACCGCCGCCAGCGACCCGAAGCCGATGGTGGACATCTCCCAGCTCGCCTGCGCGGCGGCGGCCTCCGCGTACAGCGGCACGCCCGCTGCCACGAGCCGCCCTCCGGGAACGGCGGCCTCCACCTTCGCGCGCGCCCGCTCCACGGTGGCGGTGACGCGCGAGCCGTCCCCCAGCGCGAAGGCGGACACCTTGCTCTTCCACATGAGGAGCACCCACTCGCGCCCCTCGCCGGACAGCCACATCCGTCCGTCGCGGGGCCGGGCGGACGTCTCCGCGGCGCGGGCCTGCCACCAGTCCTGCCACAGGCCCAGCGGATCCGCGTTCCAGTCCGTCAGCTGCGCGCCCGCGGGCTGATACAGCTTCATCAGCGCCGTGCCGCCCAGCTCATCCGGCGTCGCGTGCGCCAACCACTGACGCTGCGCGGGCGTGAGCAGCCGGTCTCTGTAAGGACGGTAGAAGTCCACCGCCTGGTCCAGCGCGGAGGTGTCCACCATCGCCGGCTCCAGCAGGCCCGCCGCTTCCTCCAGCACGCGCGTGGCCTCGTCCGCGGCCTTCTGCGCGGACGGCCAGTCGTTGGCGCCCACCAGCAGCACCACCTGCCGGCCCGCGTCGTCCGCGAGCTTGCGCGTGGCGGCGTCCACCTCCGGCGCCTGCTCGTCCTCCGGCAGGAGCGCGAGCACGTCGGTGTCCAGGCTCGCCGAGCGCCAGAACCGGACCTGGTGCACGCCCACGGCGAGCACCACCAGGGCCCAGAGGATGGCCAGCTTATTTGCCAAGGCGTTCCGCTTCCTTGGCGTCGGGAGGAGGCGTCCGTGCCAGCTGGTCGAACGTGATGATGCTGCTGTCGCCGCGCATCTCGTCCAGCTGCACCTGGCGCACGTACCCGTCGCCCTCCAGGTGGATGTGCTTGAAGACGCGCGCGAGCCCCGCGTCCGTGGGCGTCAGCTCCAGCTTCCAGCCGGCGGTGCCCACCAGCTCGCCCTCCACCTTGAAGCGCTTCTGGAGCGCCGCGACGTCGCCCGACAGGAGCGCGAAGAGCAGCTCGTTCACCGCCGCCAGCGCGGGCTCCTTGGTGGAGTCCAGGTGGTAGGCCGCGCCGCCGGAGGCCTGCTGCGCGCTCAGCGACTTGCGCGTGAGCGTCAGCGTGGAGGCGAACGGCGTGCGCGTGTTCCACAGCACGCCCTGGTCGCGCGCGAGGAGGAAGTCCCCCCTGGACACGAGCGGCTTCTTGAAGCCCGCCACGGACTTCTTCTGTTCGAACTGGCCGCGCACGAGCGGCGCGTCCACCAGCCGCGCGCGCACGTCCTTCACCAGGTCCGCCGCGTGGGCGCTCAGGGACAGCAGCGACACCATCAACACGAGGAAGGCTTTCATCCCGGCATCACTCCCAGCTTCTTCCAGAGGACTTCCGGGCAGACGTACTGCATCTCCCCTGTCTTCAAGGACACCGCCACCTGGAGCGTGTGCGCCTGGTTCACCTTGCGCCCGGTGTCCGCGTCGCGCAGCAGGTAGTCGAAGCGAAGGCGGTTCTCCCACTCCGTGATTTCAGCGCGCACGATGATGCGCTGCTTGTAGGAGATGGGGGACACGTACTTGAGCTTCATCTCCACCACGGGCCAGCCGTACCCGGACTCGCGCATCTGCGGCCAGTCGTAGTCGTGCTTGCGCAGGATGACGGCGCGCGCCAGCTCCAGGTACTTCACGTAGTGGCCGTGCCAGACGATCTCCATCATGTCGAGGTCGTGGAACGGCGGCTCCAGCTCCAGCTCACAGCTCAGGTCAGGCTTCATGCAGCCTCCACTCGCGGCGGCGGATGGCGGTGATGAGGCCCTGCAGTTCGCCATCCAGCGCGCGGTCCTCCACCAGCAGGGGGATGCGCGCCTCCAGGTCCGCGTGCATCGCGGCCATGGCGGGGCCGGGCTTCGCGTCCGCGTCCAGCCGCTGGCGCAGGGTGACGCCCTGGCGAGCCGCGATGAGCATCGCCGCGGCCACCTGCTCCGTCAGCTCCAGCACGCGCAGGCAGTCACGCGCGGCGATGGTGCCCATGCTCACCTTGTCCTGGTTGTGGCACTCCGTGGAGCGGGAGAAGACGGACGCGGGCATGGTCTGCTTCAGCGCTTCCGCGGTCCACGCGGAGACGCTGATCTGCGCCGCCTTGAGGCCGTGGTTGATGGCCGCGCGGGCGCCCGTGGACGCGGAGAGGTTCGCGGGCAGCCCGTGGTTGAAGCGCGGGTCCACCAGCAGCGCGAGCTGGCGGTCCAGCAGGTCCGCCACGTTGGCCACCGCGGTCTTCAGCCCGTCCATGGCGAAGGCGATGTGGCCACCGTAGAAGTGGCCGCCGTGCAGCACCCGCTCGCCGTCCGGGTCGATGAGCGGGTTGTCGTTGGCGCTGTTCAGCTCGTTCTCGATGAGCGTGCGGAAGTACGGCAGCGCGTCCTCCAGCACGCCGATGACGTGCGGCGCGCAGCGCAGCGAGTACCGGTCCTGGAGCCGCTGCTCGTTGCGCGGCGGCCGGTCCGTCACCAGGTCCGCGCGCAGCCGGGCCGCCACGCGCTGCTGGCCGGCATGAGGCTTCGCCGCGAAGAGCGTCTCGTCGAAGTGGTGCGCGTTGCCGGCGCTCGCCAGCACGTTGAAGGCGGTGAGCCGCGTGGAGAGCCGCGACAGGTACTCCGCCCGCTCCCACGCCAGGCACGCCAGGGCCGTCATCACGGCGGTGCCGTTCATGATGGCCAGGCCTTCCTTGGGCCGCAGCTTCAGCGGCGCGATGCCCAGCGACTGGAGCACCTGCGCCGCGGGCTTGCGCTCGCCCCGGTGCCACACGTCGCGCTCGCCGCAGAGCACCGCCGCCACGTAGGACAGGGGCGTCAGGTCCCCGGACGCGCCCACGGAGCCCTCCGCGGGAATCAGGGGCAGCACGTCGTGCTGGAGCAGCAGCTCCAGCTGGGTGAGCAGCGGCACGCCCACGCCGGAGAAGCCCTGCGACAGGGACGCCAGCCGCGTGGCCAGCACCGCGCGCGTCTCCTCCGGGGTGAGGAACCGGCCCGCCCCGATGCCGTGGTACGTGTAGAGGTGGTGCGGCAGCTCCGCGACGAGCGCGGGCGGGATGGACACCGTCACGGAGTCGCCGTAGCCGGTGGTGACGCCGTAGATGACGCCGTCCTCGGCCAGCAGCCGGTCCAGGAACGCGGCGCCCTTGGCGATGCGCTGGCGGAAGGCCGGGGCCGGGCTCAGCTCCGCCGGGCGCTCGCGGCGCGACAGGGCGCCCACGTCCTCGAGCGTCAGCCGGGTGCCGTCGAAGCGGACCGGGGTGTCAGAAAGTGGGGGGCTTCGCGGAGACATGCACCTGATCCCAGAAGGGAAAGAAGTTGAACCAGTCGTAGGGCGCGCGCTGGAGGAGCGCGGTCACCCGGCCTGCGTAGTGCTGCGCGCAGTCCGTGAGCGCGGCCTCGCGCTTGCCCCGGGGCAGCACGACGCGCTCGAAGAGGCGCTCGAAGCGGATGGTGTAGCCGTCGCCTTCATGGATGCAGCCCAGCAGGAAGAGCGGACACTTGAGCAGCGCCGCCAGCACGTACGGGCCCACCGGAAATGGCGCCGGGTGGCCGAGGAAGTCGACGCGCACCGTCTGCGCGGAATTCACCGGGATGCGGTCGCCCGCGATGACCACGAACTCGCCGGCCTCCACGCGCTCATTCAACGCGACGGCGGTGGCCGGGCCCATGTCCGTGACCTCCATCAGGCGGAAGTCGTTGTCCGGGTTGAGCCGCTTGAGCAGGCGGTTGAACTGCTCCGCGTGCAGCGTGTGCACCAGGATGTTGAGCTTCACCTCGCCCCGGCGCTCCGCCATGGTGCGGCACAGCTCCAGACAGCCCATGTGCGCGGTGACGATGACGCCGCCCCGGCCCGACCTTGCCGCGGCGTAGAGCTCCTCGCGGCCTTCGGTGCGCACGCTTTCGAAGCGGTAGCGGCCGCTCACCGCGAGCAGCTTGTCCAGCATGGTCTCCGCGAACATCAGCACGTGGCGCACGCTGTCGCGCCAGTGGGGCGCGCGGCCCAGGCCCCCCGTGGCCGCCTGCATCCGCTCCAGGTACTGGCGCGACGCGTGACGCAGCGCCGGACGCCGGAGCCAGTTCACCAGCACCACCGGGTAGAGGCAGACGCGGAAGGGCCAGCGCCCCAGCAGCCGGTGGACCCAGTAGAGGATCCAGATGCCGGCCACGAAGGTGGTCTCCCCCATCTCCGCCCAGTGGCGGGACTTCATTTCGCCACCTTGTTCCAGAGCAGCACCGGCAGCCGCACCAGCATCCCGAAGAAGAGCCGGGCGTGCATGCCGGAGATGCGCACGTTGTCCCAGAGCACGTCGAAGTGGGAGATGCCGTCGGTGGGGTAGCGCACCTGGGTGGGCTGGTTGAGGATGTGCATGCCGCGCCAGAACAGGCGCACCAGCACCTCCACGTCGAAGTCCATCCGCTTGCCAATCTTCACCGAGTCGATGAGCGCCACGGTGGGCTTGAGCGGATACACGCGGAAGCCGCACATGGAGTCGCGGATGGCGAACGACAGCGTGTTGATCCACACCCAGATGTGCGTGGCGTAGCGGCCGTACAGCCGGCCCTTGGGCACGGACTCGTCGTAGACGGGCGTGCCGCACACCAGCGTGTCCGGCCGAGCCTTCGCCAGCGCCAGGAAGCGCGGGATGTCGTTGGCGTTGTGCTGGCCGTCCGCGTCGATTTGCAGCGCGTGGCTGTAGCCCCGCTCCAGCGCCGAGCGCAGGCCCGCCATCATCGCGCCGCCCTTGCCCTCGTTCTGGGGCAGGCGGACCACCGCCACGTGCTCGCTGTCCTCGCGCGCCAGGCCGTCCAGCACCGCCGCGCAGCCGGGCTCGCTGCCGTCGTCCACCAGCACGCAGGGCAGCCCGTGGCTTCGCACGGCCTTCACCACCGCGCCCACGGCCTCGCCGTGGTTGTAGACCGGAATCACCGCGCAGACCTTCATCCTGCCGCTCCCCCCAACACGATGCGGCCACTGGCGTGCGAGCCCTTGGCCGACGTCAACTTGAACCCCAGCCGCCCGGACTCCTTCGCCCAGGTGAGCTCCACCGTCAGCTGCGTGCCGGGTGAGATGACCTGCTGGAACTTCAGCGTCTCCAGCCGCAGGAAGTCCGGCGGCATGGCGAAGTGCTCGCGGCCCAGCAGGAGCGCCCACTCCAGCTGCACGACGCCGGGCAGGATGGGCGAGTCCGGGAAGTGCCCGTCGAAGTATGGCGAGTTCGCGGGGACCTCCACCTCCAGCAGCACGCGTTCGCCGGAGCGCTCCAGCACGCGGAACGGAGGACGCTTCGGGTCGAAGAGCGCGGCGAGCGCCGCCTCGGTGGATTTGCCCTGGGAGTTGACCGGCATGGCCTCCAGATACCGGAACCGGCGCGGCAAGGCACTGGGCTCGAAATGCGGGGCCAGCTTCTCGCGCAGGGCCTGGCTCAGGGACCGCCTGCCCCCCGACTCCTGGAGCCGCCAGCCGTCCGCGTCCGGCACGCCCACCACCGCGAGAATCACCCGGTGGCCCTCCGTGAGGGGCAGCACCCGGGCCTCGCGCAGGAGGCCCCCGGCCACCAGCGTCCGCTCCATGGCGGAGAGCGACACGCGCTTCTCCTCCAGCTTGAGCAGCCGGTCCCGCCGCCCCAACAGCTCGAAGCCGCCGGGCACGGGCCGCGCCCGGTCCTCGGTGGTGAACCAGTCGCCCGGGGGCAGGTGGGGCGAGCGGACACGCAGGGCGTCCTCGTCGGCGCGCACCTCCACGCCCGGCATCGTCCGCCACGATGCGTGCTCGTCCGTGTCGCGACGGCGCCACGCGACGCCGCCCGTCTCCGAGCTGCCGTAGACCTCCACCGGCGCGCGGCCCAGGAGGTCGCGGCAGGCCCCGAGCGCTTCGAGGGTGAGCGGCCCGCCGGAGGAGAACAGCCCGCGCAGGTTCCCGCGCACGGCCGCCCAATCCAGCGTCGAGGGCAGCCGCTTCAAGTGCGCGGGGCTCGCCACCAGCAGGCCGGGGCCAGCCTGGAGCGCGGAGAGGATGTCCTCCGGATAGGGCAGGGCGTGCGCGTCGAACGGGCGGCCCGACGTCAGCGGCCACAGCACCCGGAACAGGAGGCCGTAGATGTGCTGGTGCGACACGGTGGCGAGCACCGGTACGTCGCCCACCTCCGCGTCGAAGAGCTGGCCCAGCGTGGCCACCTCGCGGGACAGCTGCGACAGGCGCTTGGGGATGGCGGTGGGCTCCCCGCTGGAGCCCGACGTGTAGACGACCAGCGCGGCCAGCTCCGGCGAGAGGGGCTGGAGCGCGGAAGAGGCTCCGTCCTCGTTCATCGCGGGCGCGAGTGGCGGAAGGCCTGGGGGGGCCCGGCCCGCGAAGCCGTCCACGTGGGCCTTCAGCGCGTCCAGCGTGGCGGGGCGCGCGTCCGCGGGCAGGTAGACGCATGCGCCCGCGTGCCAGGCGCCCAGGAGCGCGGTGGCGAAGTCGAAGGTGTCCTCGGTGAAGAGGGCGTAGCGCTGACCGCCGTGCGCCGCGAAGGCCGCGCGCCAGCCGCAGACCCGGGCGCGGAACGCACCGAAGTCCCGCACGCCGTCCTCGCTCCGGGCCACGGGGTGCCCGGCGGGACGGCCGTGGACGAGGAGGTCTTCGAGCGCGAGCGGCTCAGCCATGGGCGTGCCGTGCGCGCACCCGCTGCCGCACCACCCATTCGCCCGCGAACAGCAGGCCCATGAGGCCGTAGGCGATGAGGCCGTTGTAGAGCGCCCACGTCGCGTCGCTCGCGAAGAGCGCCGTGGTGAACGCGAGCGTGCCGTTGAGGACGAAGAAGCCGCACCACACCTGCGTCACCCGGCGCGTGT
This sequence comes from Corallococcus aberystwythensis, assembly GCF_003612165.1. Lineage (GTDB taxonomy): Bacteria > Myxococcota > Myxococcia > Myxococcales > Myxococcaceae > Corallococcus > Corallococcus aberystwythensis. Next base: position 20,155 of record NZ_RAWK01000132.1, read on the forward strand.
AGGCCACGCCCGACGGCGGCAGGTCCTTCTCCCGCAGCCGCGCCAGGCGCTCAATCACGCTGGGCGGATACGCGAGGCTGGTGGCGAAGACGGTGAGCAGCACCGCGTTCACCAGCACCGGGTAGAGCTTCAGCGGCAGGGCGTTGTTGCCCAGCATGCTGGAGCCCGCGAGCACCAGGGCGCCCACCGCGGCCGCGAGCCACATCTTCTCCCGCGTGGCCACCGCGCGCACCACCGCCATGGCCGCCAGGGGCAGCGCCATCCAGCGGGGCTCGAAGTGGCCCAGGCCCAGATAGACGAGCGGCGGGTAGGCGAGGCTCACGAGCCCCAACAGCACCGGACGCAGACGCTTCACGCCGCGGCGGAGTCGCTGCCGAGCAGGCCGTACAGCGCGTCCACCACGTCCTGCAGCGTGCGCACGGAGCGGAACACTTCCGGCGGAACGCGCTGGCCGGCCACCGGCTTCAGGCGCACCAGCAGGTCAATGGCGTCAATGCTGTCGATGTCCAGGTCGTCGTGCAGCCGCGCCTCCGGGATGATGCGCGACGGCTCGATGTCGAAGGTTTCCTGGAGGATGGTGCTCAGGCGCTCGAACAGCTCCTGCTTGGTCATGGGGTGTTTCCTCGCTTGGTTTTTTGAAGGGGAGCTTCAGGAGCGGGTGCGGTGGCTGCTGACGAAATCCGCGAGTGCTCGAACGCTGGCGAAGTGGCGGCGATTCTCCTTGGAGTCACTCGCCAGCACGACGCCATAGGACTTCTGCAACGCGAGGCCGAGCTCCAGGGCATCAATGGAGTCCAGCCCCAGGCCTTCGACGAACAGCGGCGCCGCCGGATCGATGTCGTCCGGCTTGAGGTCCTCGAGGTTCAACGTGTCGATGACCAGCCGCTTTATTTCCTGCTCAAGCTCCAACATGGCCCTGGCTCCCCCTGGAGAAATGGTCGTGCAAACGGGTGGTGAGCTGGCGCGCGGCCTTCGCCGCCTCGCCCGCGTCCACGTCCTGGGACGACACGCGGATGTCGTCCTCCACGCGGATGAAATAGTGCATGGGCCTTTCGGGCACCTTCCACCAGGGCATGCCCTTGGTGAGGCCCCGCGGCTCGCAGCGGATGATGACGGGCGTGATGTCGCAGGGGCCGCGCACCGCGATGTTGGCGGCGCCGCGCTGCAGCTGCATGGTCCCGTCGAGCGGCGTGCGCGAGCCCTCCGGGAAGATGATGAGGTTGTTGCCGGCCTTCACGGACGCGATGCAGTCCTGGATGAGTCCGGGCCCGGAGTCGTTGCACAGGTAGCGCGTGGCCCGGATGGGACCGCGCGTGAAGGGGTTGTTCGCCAGGCTCGCCTTCACCACGCAGTCCGCGTTGGGGACCAGCGAGATGAGGAACACCACGTCGATGAGCGACGGGTGGTTGGCCAGGATGAGCAGCCCGGAGCGCGCCAGCTTCTCCACGCCCTCCAGTTCGTAGCGCAGCACGCCCAGGGCGCGCATGTAGCCGATGAAGAAGCGGAACGTGTAGTGCACGGCGAGCCGCGCCAGCCGCTGCTGCCGCTTCGGTTCGCGCACGAAGAGCTGGAGCAGCGGGAAGTAGAGGATGCGCAGCGCCAGCCCCCCCAGCCCGAAGGTGGCGAAGGACAACCCGGTGGCGAAGATGCGCCAGGCCCGCTCGAGCTTAACCATGGCGCGCCCACCGCCAGCGCCGGCCGCCCGCCGCGTGCTCCCACCGCGAGGCGCCAGAAACGAGGAAGCGCAGGACGCGCAAGTCCACCGGGAGGTCCGAAGGACCCTGCTCCGTGAGGGATGCGTCCGGAGGGCCCGCCGCGCAGTCCAGGTGGACGGCGTCCGCGCCGGTGCTGGCTGAAAGGAGGCAAGCCCATGCGTGCGGAAACGCCACATCCCGGCAGAAGTGTTCCCACGGCGAGGGCACGGGCTCCTCGTAGACGACGACCATCACCCGGGGGACGCCGTCCGACAGCAGGCCACACGCCTCCGTGAAGGCGGCCTCCACCGTCTCCTCGCCCGCGGCGATGGCGCCGTAGGCGGACGTGTCACCGCGTGCGATGGAGTAGAGCGCGCCGATGGCGTTGTGCACCGACAGGCTGAACGACGTGGGCGACAGCGGCTCCGAGCGCGCCAGCTGCGTGAGCAGCTCCACGGAGCGGCCCAGGTCCCCATAACGCGACGCGAAGATGACGGGCGCTGCCGGCGCGTCCACGTGCGCGTCGTACGCCGCCTGCAACGCGATGCGTCCCAGCCGGTCCACCCGGCGGCGCATCATCGCGGGCATCGCCGTCAGCGCGGGCGTGCCCTCGGCGGGGAGCGCGTGCGGGTTCGCGAGCCACGTTTCCCAGGAAGCAGGGTGAACGAGCCCGGGGGCCCAGGCGGCCCAGCGCTGTACGGAAAATCCCATCATCTTGGCGGGAGGCCCCCAAGCGCTCCCAAAGACAACCTTTACCAAACCATTCACAGGGTGACAATTGGACGCCCTGTTGAAGCGGGCCGGACACCGGGTGCTCGCCCCTCCGCCCGCTCTGATGCCACTGCAACCCCATGGTTTTGTTGATGAGGAATGCAAGGGGGGCCCCGCTTTCACGCTCTTGCAGGTTTGTCCAGGGAATGCCGCACCCGGGCCCTCCCGCAGGTCTGGAAAAACCCTGCGAGGCATTCGGAGTGGCGGGTGGAAACGGGTCGTGGCTGTGCGCTGCGTGACGTCTCCGGGGCCGCGTGTATTCACGCGGGGACCCACTTCCCCGGGCCTAGGGCTCGGCGGGGAAGAGCGCGCGCAGTTCGCGGAGGGTGCGGGGGCTGGCGCCGCGCGGGCCGGTGACCCAGATGCGCTCGGGCTCCAGCGCGAGCTCCCGCCAGGACACGGCGCCGCCGTCGGGCATCAGCACCTCGCCGTCCAGGCGCACCACCGAGTGGCGGCGGGACACCGCCTCCAGGCCGAACAGCAGCCGCTCCACATCCGACCAGCGGGCAGGGGCGAAGAGCAGGTCCACGTCCGACAGCGGCCGCACGAAGGGCACGCCCGAGCGGTGCTGCCACGCCAGCGAACCGAACACGCTCACCGTCAGGTCCAGCGCGGTGCCCAGGGCGATGACGTCATCCAGGGCGGGCCCCCAGGCCGGGGGGGCCGACGCGCGCGCCTCCTGCACCGTGGGCGGCGGCAGGTGCCGCTCCACGGCGGGCAGGGCCACGTGCAGCGACAGGTGGCGGCGGTCGGGCAGGGTGAGCCCCAGCCGCAGGTCGTCCTCCTGGTCCGGCAGGTCCTGGCGGGAGACGGCGAAGGGCCGGCCCTGCTCCCGCCACGCCGTCGCTCGGACAAGGACGTCCGGGAGCAGGGGTGAGCGCAGGTGCTCCGCCCAGCCTGTGCCCAGGTACACCCAGTCATGCCGCACCGGACGTTCCCCGGCCATCAGCGGGCGTCTCCTCGGGCCAGGGGAAACACGGGCCTCCTGCCGCGGCGCGGGACGGGGCCACCCCCGGGGCTCGCGGCCGGGCAAAGGGGAACGGAGGACGTCACTGCCCAATTCATTACCCGGATTCGCGCGTCCGGTGGGGCCGAACCTGCACGACGCACCGCGGGAGCCCCGTAGCGGACGCTTCTCCCCGGAAATCCGGGTGGGGGTTGGCCGCACGCGTCAGGACTTCCCACGGAATGGGGGCTAGCGGGGCTTCTGGAGGATGGGGCTCGCGGCGCTCACGTGCTGGCGGCGCATGTCGATGAGGATGTCGTAGTTGCGCGGCTCGGGAGCGACGGGGCCGGCGGCGAAGCGGTAGAGGCCGCTCACGTCGCGCTCGCCGGGGAAGCGCTCCTTCACCAGGGCCTTGAGCATCTCCTTGGCCACCCATTCCGCGTCCACGGAGACGGAGCCGAACTCGTCCAGGTAGTGGAACGGCGCGGTGGAGTCCGACTGCTTCGCGGTGAGGACGAAGACGCGCGGCTTCCGGTCCGGGACGACGAGGCTGGCGCCCTGCTCCATCAGCGCCAGCTCCCGGCCCTGGGGCAGGGCGAAGAGCTCCAGGGACTGCTCGTGCGCGAGCAGGGCGCTGACGGCCACGAACGCGGTGAGCAAGCCCATGGCCATGCGCGGGCCATGCCTGGGCCAGATGGTGCCCAGGTTCACCAGCGACGCGGCGAAGAACACGGCCCACACGCCGGTGAGCGCGTTGAGCGTGCGGTAGGTGGGCCACCGCTCCCCGGCGAGGAAGCTCACCGAGTACGCCGCGCCCGACAGCGTCACCAGCGCCAGCAGCCAGCGCCCCACGCCCCCGAACCCCGAGCGGCGCCCCTCCACGGCGACGCCCACGCCCAGGAGCGTCAGCGTCAGCACCACCATGGCCCAGTAGCCGTCCATGTCGCCCACCGGCGCCTCGTTGAGCGCGGACAGGGCGAGCGCGTTGGGGAACACGTGCGTGAGCGCCCAGACGGTCTTGTCCACCCAGTGCTTCTCGAAGCTGAGCCGGGGTGAGGGCGGGAAGACGCCCGTCTTGAAGAGCACCTGGGTGACGGCATACGCGAGCGCCAGGCCCGCCCCCATCACCAGCAGGTGCTTGAGCATCCAGCGCGCGGTGTCCCTGGTCGACACGTCGCGGTGCACCACCAGCGACGCCGCCAGCAGCACCGCGGAGAACAGTCCGCTCACCTGATAGATGAGCGTCGCGGTGGCCATGCACCCCACGGCGGCCAGCGCGTAGGGCCACCGGACGGGAGTGTCCGCTCCCGGCGGGCCCATGGCGCGGCGGGCGAAGGCGAACGCGCCCAGCCCCAGCATCAGCGCCACCGCCTGCGGCCAGCAGATGCCCCAGTTGGCGATGACCTGCGCGGACGGCGTCACCGTGAGGAACCCCGCCAGCAGCGCCGCGGACCCGGGCCGCCAGCCTTCCTTTCGCAGGAGCAGGAACACCGCCGCCGCGAGCACGCCCAGGCCGGCCACGCCCATGAGGCGCAGCCCCATCAGCCCGTCGATGCCGCCGGCCGCCTTCGCGGACACCTCCAGCATCCAGCCGTAGAGCGGGCGCCCCTGTGAGGCGCAGACGCGCAATATCTTCCCCGGCTCCTCGCGCGCCTCGCGCAGGATGGCGTAGTCGTCACGCAGGCCATACCGGTGGATGACCGCGCTCCAATAGATGAGCCAGGGAAGCAGGAGCAGCAGGGCCACGGTGCCGGGAACCACCAGCGCGCGCGGCGTGGGACGCGTCATCAACGAGAAGGCCATCGAAGTTGACGCAACGTAGCAGAAGCCTCCGACGACTCACGGAGGAACCGGGACACGGCAGGGTTCCAGTCACGGTGAGATGGGCGGGGCTCCAAGCACCTGAGGGTCCTCACCGAACTCCGGGCCTGTGGGTTCGCGCACGATGTTCAACACGGGCCGTGCGTCCGCGAGGGACGGGGTGAAGAGGGAGGGCTGGTCCGGGTCCGCGAAGACAGTGGCGAAGTCCTCCGGGTCCAGGCCGCGCGCGAGCCGGGCCGCGAACGAGTCCTTGAGCAGCCGGACGTAGTACTCCACGTCGTAGTCGCGCGCGTCGTCGCCCGGCGGTTCGCCCGGGGCGGGGCGGGGGGCGGGCTCGCCGTCCTCGGTGAGGGCTTCCGTGAGCAGGCCCGCGCGGCCGCCCGTGGCGCGGTAGATGCGCACGCGCTCGCCCAGGGACCAGTGCTCGCGGCCGTTCGTGAGCAGGGCTTCGTACGGCAGCTCCCGGCGCTGCTTGCGCGTGGCCAGGTACTGCGAGGGGGACTTGGTCAGCCGCACCTGCGCGGAGATTTCGAAGGTGGGCACCTGGCGGCGGCGCAGCGCCATCACCGCGTCCACGTAGGTGTCGCGCACGGCGCGCACGTCTCCGGCCAGCAGGTGCTGGAGGGCGCGGCGCAGGAAGTCCTCGCCATACGGCTCCGCGCGGCTGGAGCGGAACGCCACGCCGCGCAGGAGCAGCGGTCCGGTGTAGGGCTGGAGCGCGTAGTTCTTCGGCTCGTGCGACAGCATGGCGGCATAGCGCCCGTCGAACTCCAGCTTCACGCGCGGGGGCAGCAGGCCCGCGACCTCCGACACCACGCGGCGCTCGTCGGCCTCCGTCCAGGCTTCCGGCACCGCGAAGTAGACGCCGTCCGTGTCGGCCTCCAGCAGCGTCACGCCCCGCTGCGCGAGCTCGCGGCACAGCAGGCCCAGCAGCTCACGCCCGTGCCGCGTGACTTCGTTGGCGGCGTGCACGTCGGAGAAGCGGGTGAGGCCCACCGCGCCCAGGTAGCCGTAGGCGGAGTTGATGAGGATCTTCATCGCCGCGGAGAGCGCCTCGTGCGTGTGGCGCTCCGGCGATCCGGGCGGGGCCTTCTTCGCCTTCGCCTTCGCGTCCAGGCGCTGGTCCACCAGCCGGCCCACCATCGCGAGCAGCGCGTTCAGCCGGTCGCGCTTGGGGCCGATGCGGTACTGGCGCATCAGCGACGGATAGAGGCTGGCCACGTCCGCCTTCACGATGTGGCGCGCGACGCCGGTGGCGAAGAGGTGCAGCGCCGCGCCGCTGTGGGACGTGCCGTCGCCCACTTCATGGGCGGGCAGCGCCGCGCCCGAGCGCACGTAGGCGCGCACCATCAGCGGATCCAACACGCCCGTCGCCGGGCCCGCGTCCGCCAGCCGTTCGTAGCGCCGGGGCGCCATGCGCGCGAGCGCGAACGCCGCGCCGCCCAGCAGGTGCGCCAGGCCCGCGGCCTCCGTCACGTCCTCGCGCGCGTAGCGGCGCACGCGCTCCGGATCCTTCAGGAAGACGTCATGGATGCGTGCGCCGGGGATGAGCTCGCGGTCGGGGCCGGACAGGCCCAGGTGCCTGGCCACCGCCTTGAGGCCGTGGCCGGGCAGGTCGCGGGCGGAGAAGTCGTGGCGGCGCACGGCGTCCAGCGTGTCGATGAACTCGCGGCCGGGCACGGTGTAGCGCGCGCGGCGCATGGGGTCCGCGTCACGGCCTCCCGGGCCCCGGTTGAGCGCGGCGCCCCTCGCGGAAGGGCGGTGGCGCAGGCCCGGCAGCCCCGCACGGCCCAGCGCCAGCGGCACGTTGAGCCTCTGGGCGCGCTGGTCCAGGAAGGGCAGGTCGAAGCCGTGAAGGTTGTGGTTCTCCACCACGTCCGGGTCCGCCTCGCGGATGCGCGCGACCAGCCGGCGCAGGAGGTCCGCTTCGCCCGCGTCGCCGTCCGCCGTCACCTCCAGCGTCTCCGCGCGGCCGTCCGGGTCCCTCACCGCGACGAGGAAGATGCGGTCCCGGGACGGGTCCAACCCGGTGGTCTCCAGGTCGAACTGGAGCCGCCGCAGGTCGTCGAAGACGAGGTCGCGGAAGTACGTGCGCCCGGTGGCCACCAGGTACTGCTCCTCCGGGGGCAGCACCAGCGCCGCGGCCGGGCCCAGGTCGCGCAGGTGGCCCACGCGCTGGTCCAACCGCTTGGACGCGCCCTTGAGCACCGCGGACGCCAGCGCGCGGCCGTCGTCCGCGCTGACGATGAAGCGCAGCGCGCCGGGGCCTTCCAGCTCGCGGTACGTCACGGCTCCTGGCACGGGCGGCGCGCCCTCCGGCCGCAGCGCATCCCCCAGGTGCTCCAGGTCCTGGAGCGACGCGAGCAGCACCCAGGGCCGGTACCGCGCGTCCTCGCGAAGCCGCGCGTGCGTGCCCGGCTGCCGCTTCCAGATGAAGGCGCGCCCGTCCGGCTCCGCCCAGACGGACACGATGCCCGGCGTGGGGTCCCATCCCCACAACCACTCGTCCTCCAGCGGATGGGGCGGCGGGACCATGGGTGGGGGC
>NZ_RAWK01000133.1 GCF_003612165.1 Corallococcus aberystwythensis
GGCCGGAGCCCCCCGCACCCCCAGGAGCGACAGCATCACCGCGCCAAAGGACAGCGTGTTGAGCAGCAGCACCCAGCCAATGTCCGTGTGCGCGATGAGGAGCGCCGCCAGCGCCGGGCCGCAGATGCGCCCCAGGTTCGCCTGCGCCGAGTTGAGGCTGAGCGCGCTGTGCAGGTCCTCCTTCGGCACCGAGACGGCGATGAGCGCGGAGAACGCGGGCATGAACAGCGTCACCGCGCAGCCATTGAGAAAGGAGATGACCGCCACCCACCGCACGGTCAGCCCTCCGTTGAAGGCCAGCACCGCCAGCACTCCCGCGAGCACCATCTGCACCAGCGCCCCCAGCGCCACCGCGCGCCGCCGGTCGAACCGGTCCCCCAGCGCACCTCCCAAGGGCGACAGCAGGATGGCCGGCAGCCACGTCAGCGCCGCAACGCCGCCCGTCCACTCCGCCCGGCCCGTGACCTTCGTCACGTACACGCCCAGCGCCAGCACCTCCATCCACGTGCCGATGTTGGACAACGCCGCCCCTCCCCACAGGAAGGCGAAGTCGCGGTGCTTCAACGCGCGCAGCGAGGACAGGCGGGGCGGGCGGGGCGTGGACACACTCGCTTTCTAATTCACCGAGAGCGCCGGGTGTTCACGGACTTCTGTGCTAGGCGGTTTGGAGGGAATTGCGGCGGAAACGTGCAGTGCTGCTTCAGTTCCGCCGGGGCAGGCGCAGGGTGAAGGTGGAGCCCTCGCCCAGGGTGGAGCGGACGGAGAGCGAACCGCCGTGCAGCCGGGCGAGCGAGGTGGCGATGAAGAGGCCCAGGCCGTGGCCGCGTCCCTTGTCCGCGTCCGCGCGCTGGAAGCGGTCGAAGACGTGGGGCAGGGCGCTGGCGGGGATGCCCACGCCCCAGTCGCGCACGTGGACGAGGACGAGGCCCGGGTTGAGCGTCATGCCCACCTCGACGTGGCGCGAGGTGCCGCTGTACTTCACCGCGTTGGACAGCAGGTTGTTGAGCACCTCGCGCAGCCGCTCCGCGTCCAGCATCAGCGGCTCCACCGGCTCCAGGATGTGGAGGGAGAAGTCCATGTCCGGCTGGAGGTCGCGCCACTCCTGGACCAGCTCCTCCAGCAGCGGCGGCAGCTTCGTGGGCACGAGCTTCAGCTCCAGCTTCCCGTCCGCCAGCCGCGAGGCGTCCAGGATGGAGCTCACCAGCCCGTTCATCCGGTCCAGCTGGCGCAGGACGGCCTCCGCGGAGCGGGCTTCGTCTTCGCCGCCGCGCTTCTGGACCTTGCGCAGGAGCAGCTGCGTGTTGAGCCGCGCCGAGCTCAGCGGCGTCTTCAGCTCGTGCGCCACCCAGTTGAGCATCTCCTCGCGGGCCAGGCTCACCGCGGTGGCCGCCTCGCGCGGGGCCGGGGGGGCTTCCTGCCGGTCCGCCCCGTGCTGCTGGAGCGCGCTGCTCACCGCCTGCTCGAAGGTGCTCAGGTCCACCGGCTTGGCGAGGAAGGTCTGCGCGGCCTCGCGCCCCTGGGGACGCGCCGCGCTCAGGAGCAGGAACGGCACGTCCGACAGGCCCGGCTCGGAGCGCATGGCGTGCAGCAGCTGCATGCCCGTCCGGCGGGGCATCATGTGGTCGCTGACCACCAGGTCTGGCGTCTCCGTGCGCGCCAGCAGCAGCGCCTCCTCGCCGTTGTGCGCGCGAATCACGCGGTGGCCCAGGTCCTCCACCACTTCGGAGAAGACCTCCAGGAGCGCCTCTTCATCCTCCGCGATGAGGACCAGGCTCATTCACCCAGCCCTCCGATGGTGGTCCCCAGGGGACGCGCCTGTCCGGTCAGCAGTCCCACGGCGGAGCGCATGGGCGCGAGCACCTTCACGCCGGTGTCCTGGATCTGGAACTCGCGCAGGTCGGGGGAGTATTCGCTGTCCCGCATCTTCAGCACGGACAGGAGGCGGTGCATCTTGCCGTGCAGCTCCACGTAGCGCAGCAGGACCAGGTTCTCTCCCAGGATGGCCACCGGCGCGTCGGTGAAGTCCAGCTCCGTGCCGACAATCTTCGGCACCTCGCGGGTGAAGAGGGAGGTGACGCCCCGCATGCGCAGCCGCATCGCGAGCGAGGCCAGGAAGACGCGCCGCCGGGCGGGGTCGATGATGGACAGCTCCAGCTCCGTGAGTCCGTCCAGCACCAGCCGCTGGATGCCGAGCGCGTCCACCTTGCGCAGGAGCTCCTGCACGAGCACGTCCCCCTCGAACTCCATGGGCGGCACGTGCCACAGCGTCATCATCTTGTCGCGCAGCAGCGGATCCACGTCCAGCCCCACGCGCCGGGCGCGCGCCAGGAGCATGGCCGGTGCGTCGAAGAAGGAGACGAAGAGCGACCGCTCTCCGTGGCGCGCGGCGTCCGCGGCGAAGTGCGTGGCCAGCAGCGTCTTGCCAATGCCCATGCTCCCCGCGAGCATCGTCGTGCTGAGCTCCGGAAGTCCTCCGTTCATCAGCGCATCCAGCTCCGGAAGCCCGAAGCCCTTGCGCTTCAGCGTGGGCGGCTCGTCCCGGAAGTCCAGGGGGACGGACTCCAGGCGCGGGATGAACTCCACGCCGCCCTCGTTGATGGTCATGGTGTGCTCGCCCGTCAGGTGGGGACGGCCGCGCAGCTTCACCACCTCCACCCGGCGCACGCGGCGCGCGCCGGAGGACTGGACCGACAGCGCCACGACGCCGTCCACCGTGGTGGCCTCCGGCAGCGCCATCAGCCGCTCCAGCGGGTACTCCGTGGTGAACAAGCCGATGCAGTTGCTGGCGGCCAGGCCGATGCCCAGCTCGTAGAGGAACTCGCGCAGCCGTGCCTCGTCCTGCCAGAGGTCCCGGATGGAGCGCAGGCCGTCGATGAAGAGCATCGCCGCGCCGCGCTCGCGCACCGTCTGCAGCAGCAGCTCCCGGGCCTCCTTCGCGCCTCGCTTGAGCGCCGAGTAGGCGCTGATGATGAAGAGCTTCTCGCCCAGCACGTCCGGCTTGAAGAAGGCGAAGCTGGACAGGGCCCCCATCAACTTGTCGTGAGGCTCCGAGGTGACGGTCGCCACCACCACGGGGAGGCCGCGCGCCGCGGCCTCGAAGGCCACCTGGCTGCACAGCACTGTCTTCCCGGACCCGGGGGTGCCGGTGACGATGAAGGACTGGCGCGGGGGGATGCCTCCGCCCAGGAGGACGTCGAAGCTGGAGATGCCGCTCTTGAAGAGGGCTGGCTCACTGCTGGGCATTCCGGGGTCCATCGCACGGCGAGGGATCATCGCGCGTGGCTTCCGCCGCTCGAAAGCACGCGCCGGGACAAGATGCGCACGGGGTACAGGGCCTGCCCGAAGCGCCCTCCGTTTCGGTGCCGAATAGCTGACACTTCCGGCGGGGGCCACCCTCGTGAACCCGCCCCCTCGAGCAGTGGCCGGGGGTGAACATCTCCGGCCGAAGGGCAGCCCGCCCACCAGGCAATCAGCGCGAGGGCGCGGCGGTTTCCCCGGATGCGGTGGCGCGGGCGCTGAAGCCCCGGAACAGCAGCAGCGACACCCCGAGTCCCACCGCGCAGACGCCGGACACGTAGTACGCGGGCGCGAGCGGGCTCTGTTTCAGCGCGAGCGTGACGGCGAGCGGCGTGAGGCCGCCGAACAGCGCGTACGCCACGTTGTAGGAGAACGACAGGCCGGAGAAGCGCACCGCCGGAGGGAAGGCGTGCACCATCACGGCGGGCACCACGCCGGCGACGCCCACGCAGAATCCCACGCCCGCGTAGAGCGGCACCAGGTGCTCCGGCGCGGCGGCCACGCCCCGGTAGAACAGCTGCGCGCCGACGAGCAGCACGCCCGACCCGATGGCCATGGCCCGCGTGGCCCCCAGCCGGTCCGCGAGCAGCCCGTAGCAGACGCAGCCCAGGGTGAGCGTGAGCGTGGCCACGCTGTTGGCCGCCAGCGCCCGCGCGGGCGGGATGCCGTGCAGCTGCTGCATCAGCGTGGGCGTCATCAGGATGACCACCACGATGCCCGCCGTCAGCACCCAGGTGAACAGCATGGACACGACGACCGCGGGCGCGTGGCCCCGGAGCGCGGCCTTGAGCGGCAGCTCCTTCACCAGCGCCTTCTTCTGACGCATCTCCTCGAAGACGGGCGTCTCCTGGAGCCAGCGGCGCAGGAACACGGCGAAGAAGCCGAACACGCCGCCCACGACGAAGGGCACGCGCCAGCCGTACGCCATCACCTGCTCCGGCGTGAAGACGGTGTTGACCGCGGTGGCCACCAGCGACCCCAGGAGGATGCCCAGCGTGAGCCCGGAGGTGAGCGTCCCGCACGCCAGTCCCACGCGGCGCTCCGGCACGTGCTCGGAGACGAACACCCACGCGCCCGGAACCTCCCCGCCCACCGCCGCGCCCTGCAACAGCCGCAGCGTGAGCAAGAGGAGCGGCGCCGCGTATCCCGCGGTGGCGTACGTGGGCAGGAGGCCCATGCACAGCGTGGGCACCGACATCAGGAAGACGCTCAACGTGAACATCCGCTTGCGCCCGCTCCGGTCCCCGAAGTGGGCCATCACGATGCCGCCCAGGGGACGGGCCAGGTAGCCCGCCGCGAACAGCCCGAACGTCTGCAACTGCCGCAGCCACTCCGCCGTCTCCGGCGGGAAGAACAGCCGCCCCATCACCGCCGTGAAGAACACGAAGATGATGAAGTCATAGAACTCCAGCGCGCCCCCCAGCGCCGCCAGCCCCAGGGTGCGGACGTCCTGGGCGGACAGGGGACGGGGAGCGGCCAGCGGGGACGAGGCGTCGGAGGAGGAGGTCGCCATGCGCGGAAGGACCGGAAGGATATGCCGGGACACCTCCCCAGGCCCCATCCGTCACGTTGTTAAAGTGGATTCGCCGTAAAACCTGTTGACACGGTATGCGAAACTTGTGAGCCGGGCGTGTCATCGGTATCTTCCGGGAATTGCGAGTTCCGTCCCGGGAGTACAATTTGGACAGGGTTGATACCGTGACGCCTTCGCCTGCCGCGCCCGGGGTGGACACCCGCTTCGGGAAGTACCGCATGGTGCAGCGGCTGGCCACGGGCGGCATGGCGCACATCTTCCTGGCGACCCTGGATGGGCCGGACGGCTTCTCCAAGCCGTGCGTCATCAAGCGCATCCTGCCGGAGTACGCGAACCTGGAGCCCTTCTCGCGGATGTTCGCGGACGAGGCGAAGGTGGCGGCGCTGCTCACGCACCCGAACATCGTGCAGGTGTTCGACTTCGGGAAGATCGACGGCCAGTACTACCTGGCGATGGAGTGGATCCAAGGCCAGTCGCTGGACCGCATCATGCGGCACGCGGCGGCGGCGAACATCCCGCTGGGCGCGCGGGTGACGGTGGACGTGGGCATCGCGATGTCGGACGCGCTCACGTACGCGCACGCGAAGACGCTGTCGGACGGAACGCCGCTGAAGCTGGTGCACCGGGACATCACGCCGGGCAACGTGCTGGTGTCGCGCGACGGCATCGTGAAGCTGGCGGACTTCGGCATCGTGAAGAGCTCCGTGAACCTGGAGCGCACGGTGGCCGGGGTGGTGAAGGGCAAGTACGCGTACATGTCCCCGGAGCAGATCACGAACCGGGAGCTGGACCACCGCTCGGACCTGTATTCGCTGGGCATCGTCCTCTACGAGCTGTCCACGGGGCGCCGGCTGTTCAAGCGCGACACCATGGAGGCCACCATCGTGGCCGCGTCGCAGGGGGACGTGCCGCCGCCGTCGCAGGTGGCCCCGGGCTTCCCGGCGGAGCTGGAGCGCATCCTGCTCAAGCTGCTCGCGAAGGACCCGGCGCAGCGCCACCAGACGGCGCGCGAGCTGCACGACGACCTGGAGCGCTACCGTTCGGCGCAGCACTGGACGTCCAGTGGCCGGGAGCTGGCGACGCTGATGTCCACGCTCTTCCCGCCGGATGCGTCCGGCCGGGTGTCCACGGCGCTGGCGGTGCCGGGGTCCATGCCGGGCTCCTCCAGCCAGGTGGGGGGCTCGGGCATCTCCAGCCCGCCGCCGGTCGCGATGCCGGAGCACGTGGTGGAGCTGCACGAGTCCAGCGCGCTGGTGCCCACCGGCATGCTGCCGCGGAGCACCGGGACGGGGTCCACCACGGGCGTCATTCCGCCGCCGGAGCCGGTGGCCGCGGCCGAGGCGTTCCCCTGGGGGCTGGCCGCCGCGGCGGGCGTCGCGTTGGTGGGCAGCGCGGTGTTCTGGCTGTTCATCGCGTGAAGGGCGGGCGCATCGTGTCGTCGTGGGAAGTGGGACATCGAACGTGAAGAATCAGAAGACCTGGGTCGCCGTCATCCTGCTGGGCACCGTGGCCGTGAACGCCGGGGCGTACCTGATGGTCCGCTCGCGCAAGGCCGCGCCGTCCGAGCCCGTCGCCGCGCGCACCCGCGTCCCCCCGCCCGACGTGTCCTCACCTCCGCCCGCGGCTCCGCCGTCGGAGGACGTGAACGGGGGGCTCGCGCGGGCGCTGCGCGCGTCCGGGCTGGCCGCGCTGGAGGACCGCGACTACGACCGCGCGGTGGCGCAGTTCACCGAAGCGCTCAAGCTGCGTCCGAACGACAAGGACAGCGACCTGCCGCGGCTGTTGGGCATCGCCACCGACCTGCGCTCGCGCGACCAGTCCCGGACCGCGCAGGCGCCCACGCCGCGTGAGCCGTCACCCTCGCGCGCGCCGCCCCGCACGCGCGCCGCGAAGCTCGCCGCCGCCAGGGCCGCCCGTGAGCAGCAGGCCGCGCAGGCCGCTCCGCAGGAGGAGGCGAAGGGCGGGCTCTTGCTGGTGACGTCCACGCCGCCGGGGCTGGTGGTGATGGTGGATGGCAGGGCGGTGGACATGACGCCCGCGCGGCTGCCGGTGTCCGCGGGCACGCACCGCGTGGTGCTCGCGCAGGGCGAGCGCCGCCTGTACGAGGAGACGGTGGAGGTGGACTCGGAGTCGGTGCGCTCGCTCAACCGCGACCTCACCGCGGAGCTGACGCCGCAAGCCCCGAAGCCGGCCGCGTCGCCGGTGGCGGCGGTGGTCCCTGCCTCGCCCGCCGCGGCGAGCGCGGCGCCCTCGGGCGGGCCGGGCGCGAACACCCCGGAGCCCACGCCGCCGCCGAAGCCGTCCGTGGCGAGCGCCGCCGTGGCGCAGCGGGGCGACCTGGAGGTGACGTCGCCGGGGCTCTATGGCGAGGTGTGGATCAACGGCCGGCCGTATGGCTTTCCGCCCATCTCCGCGCAAGCGCTGCCTTCCGGCCCCGCGCGCGTGGAGGTCCGCGTCAACGGCGAGGTGAAGCGGCGCATGACGGTGGAAGTGGAGCCGGGCCGCAGCACCCGCGTGCGCGTGAAGTGAAACAAGGCTCACGCCCGCATTCGACGCACTGCGCGTAATCCCAGAACTTTCGGATGGTGCTGGAGCCGGTACACTCCGCCCTCCACGTTCGAGAGGCTTGTTTCGTATGGGTTTCACCAGGCAGGGGCGTCGTGTGTGTGTATGGCTGGCGTTGCTGGGCGCGGGCACGGGCTTCGCGCAGACGGCGCCGGAGCCCACCCTGGACCCCGGGCCGCCGGAGACGCCCTCCGCCGATGAGCAGCGCGAAATCCGGCTGGAGGACGAGCCGGAGGTGCACAGCCAGGTGGCGTCGTTCGCCATCACGAAGCTGCACGACTCGCCGGCGGTGGTGACGGCCATCACCGCGGAGGAGATTCGCGCCTCCGGTGCGCGCGACCTGATGGACGTGCTGTTGCAGGTGCCCGGCTTCTTCTTCGGCGTGGACGTGTCGGGCACGGTGGGGCCGGGCTTCCGGGGCCTGTGGGGCCAGGAAGGCAAGGTGCTGCTCATCATCGACGGCAAGGAGATCAACGAGCAGCTCTACTCCACCATGCAGCTGGGCCACGAGTTCCCGGTGGAGCTGATTGAGCGCATCGAAGTGGTTCGCGGCCCCGGCTCCGTCATCTACGGCGGCAACGCGGAGCTGGCCGTCATCAACGTCATCACCCGGGGCATCCAGGGCAGCACGGACGCGCTGGTGGTGGGCACGTACGGACAGCTGTCGCACGGCAACGGCCGCCGCAGCCTCACGCTGTCGGGCCGCAAGGTCTTCGAGAGCGTGGCGGGCCTGAGCGCCTTCGCCTCCGCGTCGCTGGGGCAGGGGCAGCGCAGCGACGCCGTCTTCGACGATTTCTATGGCGGCTCCGCGAGCATGAACGGCGCGTCGCGGATGGACCCCACGGTGGTGCAGGCGGGCGTGGGCTACCGCGACCTCCAGTTGAGCTTCCTGTACCAGCGCCAGGACACCACGTCGGTGGTCTCCGTGGACGAGGTGCTGCCGGAGCCCGCGAGCACCGACTTCGAGTCCTTCCACGCCGAATTGAGCGACCGCTTCCGGCCCACGGACCGCATTGAGATCATCCCCCGGCTGAACCTCACGCTGGGCGAGTCCTACCGGGACTCGGACGAGGACTCGGACTTCTTCTACGACAAGCGCTACCGGCGCATCCGGGGCCGGGCCCTGGCGCGCTGGGCGGCGTTCGACTTCCTCCAGCTCACGGGCGGCGTGGACCTGGCGTTTGATCAGGGCCAGCTGCGGGGGCCGGCGGGCGTGGGCCAGCAGGAGCCCTTCAACGGGGACGAGGACGTCGTCTCCTACCGCAACGTCGCGGCCTTCATGGAGGCGTACTCGGACAACCCCATCGCGACGGTGGTGGCGGGCGCGCGCTTCGAGGACCACAGCTTCTTCGGCAGCTCGTTCGTGCCGCGCCTGGTGCTGCTCAAGTCCTTCGGGCCGGTGAGCGGCAAGGCCCTCTACAGCCGCGCCTTCCGCGCGCCCGGCATCGAGAACATCTCCCTGGGCGAGGACGTCCGGCCGGAGCGCACCACGGTGTACGAGCTGGAGGCCACCGTGCGCCTGGGCGAGGGCCAGAGCCTGAGCGCCAACGCCTTCGACGTGGGCGTCACGGACCCCATCATCTATTCGTACGACGCGGACACGGGCTCGGAGGCGTACCGGAACCTGGGCCGCCTGGGCAGCCGGGGCATTGAACTGGACTACCGGCTGCGCGGGTCGTGGGGCCGCGCGCAGGTGGGCTATTCCTTCTACCGGCCGGGTGGACGCAACGACGTGGAGGACTACCTGGTCCCCGGCGAGCCCGATGCCTTCACCGGCCTGCCCACGCACAAGGCGACGCTGGCGGGCACGGTGAAGGTGCTGCCGTGGCTGTCCGTCAGCCCCACGGCCGTGCTGGTGGGCCGGCGCTTCGCGGTGGGCGCGGCGGACGAGGAGGGCGTGTCGGAGGTCCAGTCGCTGTCGCCCCGGCTGCTGCTCAACCTCTTCGTGCGCGCGGAGAACGTGGGGACGAAGGGGCTGGAGATTGGCGCGGGCGTCTACAACCTGCTGGGCAGCGACTTCCGGGTGGCCCAGCCCTACAACGGCGGCCACGCACCCCTGCCGGTGTTCAGCCGGGAGTTCCTGGTGAAGCTCACCTACCTCTTCGAGCCGACGTACGACGACGAGTAGCCTGGCCATCAGCCGGGGCGCATCCAACGTTGCGCAAGGGCGTGGCGGGGCGTAGGGAAGCCGCCTGCCATGTCCGAGAACACCCAGCTCCTCGAAGCCGTCCGCAAAGAAGCCAAGCCGGGACTCTGGTCCAGGGGCGTCAGCCTCGCGCGCGATGGGGCCGTGGCGCTCCAGTCGCGCACGGCCTCTGAAATCGAGCTGCGCGTGAAGGTGACGGGCCGGGCGGTGGCCTTCACCGTCGTCCTCTACCCAGGCGACGAGGCTTGGGAGTGCGACTGCCCCAGCCCGGTGGACCCGTGTGAGCACGTCGTCGCCGGGGCCATCTCCCTGGACCAGGCGGAGAAGCAGGACGCGCCGCTGGAGGCGGTGGCGGAGCGCTGGTCGCGCGTGGTGTACCGCTTCACGCGCGTGGAGGGCGGGCTGCAACTGCAGCGCGTCCTCGCGCACGCGGACGGCACGGAGGAGCCGCTGGAGGACCTCACCGGGCGCATCGCGAAGCCCCAGGGCGGCGTCACGTTGCAGGTGGAGCAGGTGGACCTGGTGATGGAGCGCCTCTTGGAGCGGCGCACCCGGGGGCCCTTGCTGGCGGAGAAGCTGGACGCGCTCCTGCGGGCCCTGGAGCCCGCGCGCAACGTGCTGCTGGACGGCCGGCCGGTGGCGGTGTCCAGCGAGGTGCTGCCCCCGCGCGCGAAGGTGGAGGACCGGGGCCAGCAGTGGGTCATCACCATCACGCGCGACCCGCGCATCACGGAGGTGGTGAGCCCTGGCGTCGCGCTGACGGCGGAGTCGCTGGTGCGTCTGGGCGAGACGGCGATGACGGGCGCGTGGCTCCAGCACCTGCCGCTGGTGCGCACCTATTCGCCGGAGCAGCTGGGCGAGCTGTCCGCCAAGATTCTGCCGGAGCTGGCGCGGCGCATGCCGGTGGACATGAAGAGCCGCCGCCTGCCGGCGCTGGACCGCGACCTGAAGCCGCGCATCCTGCTGGAGCTGAACCAGCTCACCCAGGGCCTGTCGGTGCTGCCCACGCTGGTGTACGGCGCGCCGCCGTCGGTGCGGATCGACAACGGGCGCATGGTGTACCTGCGCGGCGCGGTGCCGCTGCGCGACGAGGTCGCGGAGCAGAAGCTGCTGCACCAGCTGCGCGACGAGTTGAACCTGGTGCCCGGCCGAAGGCTCACGGTGGCGGGCCCGGAGATGATGCGCTTCGCTGACAAGCTGCGGAAGTTCCGGGGCGACCTGGGCGGTGACGCGGCGGGCATCGTCAGCCCGGACATGCGCCTCAAGCCGTCCCTGCGCGTGGAGGGTGGCGCTTCCGGCGCGGGCGTGCCGGAGGTGCGCTTCACGCTGGAGTTCGAGGTGGAGGGCGGCAAGGGCGGCGCGCGCACGGTGGACGCGGCGGCCGTGGTGCGGGCGTGGACGGAAGGGCTGGGGCTGGTGCCGCTGGACGGAGGTGGCTGGGCGCCGCTGCCGCGCGCGTGGCTGGACAAGAACGGGCAGCGCGTCGCGGACCTGCTGGCCGCGCGTCAGGAGGACGGCCGTGTCGCGAACCACGCGCTGCCGGAGCTGACGCAGCTGTGTGAGTCGTTGGATCAGCCGCCGCCGCCGGGATTGGACAAGCTGGCGCCGCTCGTCGAGGGCTTCGAGAAGCTGCCGCCGCCGGTGCTGCCCACGGAGCTCAACGCCACGCTGCGCGCGTACCAGCAGCAGGGCGTCAGCTGGCTGTCGTTCCTCAAGGGCGCGGGACTGGGCGGCATCCTCGCGGACGACATGGGTCTGGGAAAGACGCTCCAGACCATCTGCATCCTGGGGCCGAAGTCGCTGGTGGTGTGTCCCACGAGCGTGTTGCCCAACTGGGTGGCGGAGCTCCAGCGCTTCCGTCCTTCGCTGAAGGTCTGCGTCTACCACGGCCCTGGTCGCAAGCTGGACCCCACGGCGGACATCACGCTCACCACGTACGCGCTGTTGCGCCTGGACGCGCCGGTGCTGGGCGCGCCCACGTGGGAGGCGGTGGTGCTGGACGAGGCGCAGGCCATCAAGAACCCGGAGAGCCAGGTGTCGCGCGCGGCGTTCGGGCTCAAGGCGAACCTGCGGCTGGCGCTCAGCGGCACGCCGCTGGAGAACCGCCTGGACGAGCTCTGGAGCCTGATGCACTTCACCAACCCGGGCCTCTTGGGGGGACGGCGCCAGTTCGAGGAGAAGACGGCGCAGCCCATCGCGGACGGCAAGCCGGGCGCGGCGGAAGGCCTGCGCCGCCGCATCCGCCCGTTCATCCTGCGCCGCCTGAAGAAGGACGTGGCGCCGGAGCTGCCGCCGCGCACGGACTCCGTGATGCACGTGCAGCTGGATGAGCGTGAGCGCTCCGTCTACGACGCGGTGATGGCCGCGACGCGCGCGGAGGTGGTGGCGCTGCTCAACGAGGGCGGCAGCGTGCTCAAGGCGCTGGAGGCGTTGCTCCGGCTGCGGCAGGCGGCCTGTCACTCGGCGCTGGTGCCGGGGCAGCACGCGAAGACGTCCTCCAAGGTGCAGACGCTGGTGGACGCGCTGGAGACGGCGGTGTCGGAGGGCCACAAGGCGCTGGTGTTCTCTCAGTGGACGTCGCTGTTGGACCTCATCGAGCCGGGCCTCAAGGGCGCGGGAATCGGCTTCGAGCGGCTGGACGGCGCGACCGCGAACCGCGGCGAGGTGACGTCCCGCTTCCAGGGGCAGGACGGTGCGCCGGTGCTGCTGATGTCGCTGAAGGCCGGCGGCACGGGCCTGAACCTCACGGCTGCGGACCACGTGTTCCTGATGGATCCGTGGTGGAACCCGGCAGTGGAGGCGCAGGCGGCGGACCGCGCGCACCGCATCGGGCAGGAGCGGCCGGTGATGGTCTACCGGCTGGTGTCCCAGGGCACGGTGGAGGAGAAGATCCTGGGCCTCCAGGAGAAGAAGCGCGCCCTGTTCGAGGCCGCGCTCAGCGAGGCCTCGGGCGCAGCGGCCATCACCCGCGAGGATCTGCTCCAGCTGTTCGCATGAGCCCCGCTCGGGCCAGCAGCTCGCGCACCCGCCGCGCCAGCGCGATGTGCTCGGGGTTGGCCACGGTGAAGCGCTCGGGCGTCAGGATGATCAACGAGCCCCTGTCCTCCACGGGCTCGATGCGCACCGGGGCGGGCAGCGGCGGCACCGTGCCCCGCTGACGGGACAAGTAGGTGACCCAGCCCAGCAAGATGTCCGCCTTGCCCTTCTCATCCTCCAGGTCCCGATGCGCGTGGGACATGGCCACGGCCCAATCCGGTTCCCAGGCCAGCGCCATTCCACGCACGACCTCTGTCAGCACGGAAGCGGTGAGCACCCGCTCAGCATTCGGACTGCGACCGAGCGTTGGCAACGTCAGCACGCAGGAGTTCGAGCCCGCTTCTGAGTAGCTCCCACAGTAGATGCGCAGACTCGCCCGGTCGTAATCACGCCCCCCATTACCGAACCAGAAGCCAAAGCCCAGTCGCTCAATGACAGGGCCTCCTTTCTCGCGGTTGGCGCCAAGCCGGAACTGCTCTGTCAGCGTCGGCACATCGGGCGGTATCAGCGGGTGCTCACGCGACTCCCGGGATGATCGTGTGGGCAAGTACCACTGAGAGAGGAACGGATCGCTTGGCGCCAGCAAGGTCAGGAACTCAGCTGTGCGTCGGGCGCACTCTTCAGGCGACTCCTTGCGCGCTCCCCAGTAGGCCCCTGCGTAGTAGGTTTCGAGAGGGGGCTTGGCCTTGGCTGTCACGGTTTTCTCTCTTCACAGTGCCGGAGTGTGGATGACCGTAATCTCATACACCTTGTTGTCCTGGAGCAGTTTTCGGATGGCCTTCGCTGCCCCTTCCTCCGCGACGTGCCACTCAATCGCGATCCCCGTGCCCAGAACGCTGTCCCTCTGTCGCAGGGCTTGATCCAGGAGCCCCTTGGCGCCTGTCGGCTCAAACCAGGATTTCGGATCAAGCGTATCGAGAAACTTGTTCGCGTAACCGGGGCCTTTGGCCTCCACCAGCACATCTTCTTTAAATCCATCGAACTTCACGCCTCCACTGTTCTTGCCCACTCCGCCGACCCAGTACGCATCATCGGCGGAATGTCCCGTTATCTGCTCCTGGTAGCGCCGAGCACGCGTGGACATCGACTCCTTTGCTGGCCCCCACTGTCCCGGTCCCTGGGAAGGTGCTCCTCCCTTCGGGGCCGTGTTCGCCCGCTGGAGGATGATGGCCGCCCCAGGGCCGCCGCTCAGTGCCGCCGTCGCGCGCCCTGCTGGCACCGCGATGCGCTCCAACGCCAGAGCGCCCTCCGCCGACAGCGAGAGCACCGGCACCGTAACTTCCGCACCCACCGCCATCCCTTTCAGGGTCCGCGTGGTGGCCGAGGCCGCTCCTCCGGTGATGAGCAGGCCCGTCGTCAGCCGCGACATTTCGCGGATCTGCTCTCCACGGGTCATGGACTGGAAGCGCTCCCAGAACATGGGCGATGACGCGATGAGTGCCGCCACGCCCGCTGGCAGGTGACTCAGCCCCGCGAGGCTGTCCACGGGACGCGTGAGCACCTGTCCCATCGCGTGGTACAGCTCCACGAAGGCGTCCTCGGCGCCATCCAGGGTGCGGCTGATGACGTCCGCGTCGTCGTACACCTCGGCCAGGGGCCGCCAATCCGAGGCCTGGAGCTGCGCGTCCACGGTCCGGAAGACGCCACCCTTGCCGCTGTAGAACCGGCCCAACTCAAAGCCATGCGCGCGGAAGGCGCCGTTCTTCCATTCAACCGTTGCAACCTTCTGCTGGGTACGCCCGGTGAGGGCCCACGCCAGATAGCCATCGGGTCGCAGCACCGCGATCTGCTCCTGGGAGAAGCGCTCTACCCGCCGAGAGAGTTCCTCCCGTGTGACTTCGCCTCCGCCCATCACCTCTCGTATGAGGAGCCCCGCGGCCATGCGCGGCGGGAAGGTGCTCAACGTGACGGGCTTTCCCAGGAGCACGCCCAGCAGCCGCGCGGCTTGCGTGGGCGTCAGCACTTCGCCCACGGGGCGCTCGTCCCAAGCCTCCATTCCGGCGTTCGTCAACAACCGATCCCAGCCGTCCGGTTGCACGTCGGGGCTGGTGACACCCGCCATGGCCACTGCACGCACGGGGCTCGCCCCCGTCACCACTTCGCGCACGGCCTTGCGGCGATACAATGGCGGCGCTTCCTCAATCCGTGTGACGCTCAACGCCGAATCGGAGACGCGCGGCGTTTCGTCGCTGGCGAATCCTTCCCCAGGGGACTCCGTGGCCGTGCTGGACGTGTAGCTCAGTATCTTTCCGGGCCTGGCAGGCACCGAGGCGCAGCCGGTGAATAGGAGGGCCACGCACCCAATCAGGACGTCAGCGCGCACTGTCCACCCCCAGGCCCACCGATGCGAACGCACCTGGGCGCAACGTCCCATCACCGTCCGGGAACAACAGCGTGCCACCCGTGGCCACCGCGCAGAGCTTCCCCGCCAGGAATCGCCAGCGTGCTTCCGCCGCGCCCAGGTAGCGCGCCCCGGATTGGCCCATGCCCACGCCCAATCCCTTCACCGCGATCTCCAGGCTGCGCTCCAGGAGCTGCACCGCCACGCGCCCGTCCGCATCCAGGCGGCCCCAGGAGAAGGCCTCCAAGCTCAGCGACAGCGCCAGGTGCCGTTGCAGGCCGAGATAGCCCACGGCATCCCAACCCACCCGCGCTTCCGCCTGGAGCGAGTACCCGTCCGGGAAGCGAGCGGAAGCCAACGGCACGCCCTCCGGGTCCACTGACTGGATGCGTGCCAGTTCGTAGTCCGGACCGAAGAAGCCCTGCCGGAATCCACCATGCTGCCTGCGTGCCTCCAGGCGCAGCGCGATGTCCCGTGTCGGCGTTACCGCATCCGCTCCCACACCAAGCACCGCGCCCCAGGCGCCTCCGACGCCCGGCCGTCCTCCCCAACCCGCCAGCAGGTGCGCTTCCAGGCCCGGACGCTTGAGCACCACCGCCGTTCCGTCCAGGTGCGCCAACGTCACGGACGGCGCAGTGCCTCCGGTCCGTCCCCAGTCATGCACGGCGGAAACAGCGAGCGAATAGCGTCCCGGCGAATGACCGGATCCAAAGAGGACGCGTCCCACGTCCAGCGCGACCTCACCGCCCATCAGCCGCGCGCCCAGCACATCCGAGGCGAAGGCCTCCGTGTAGAGCGGCCCCACGGTGCCCGTGAGGAAGCCGCCCGCCGGGTGGTAGTCAGGATTCGTCCGGTTGGAGTAGCGGCGCACCAGATGCGCCGACAGCAGGCTGTAGTCCTCCAGGGCACCCAGCCACACGCCCACGGGCGCCGCGTCCGAGCCCAGCTTGAGGCCACGCACGAGCTGGCCCCAGTCGGAGAGACGGTCCCAGTCCTCGCGTCGCACGCGGCCCGGGCCGCCCCACGCTCGCAGTCGGATGGGAGCGCCCAGGTTGAGCCCGAACTCCGGGCCGCCATCCAGGATGAGCGTGGGCTCCAGTTGGACGAAGCCTTCGGTCTCACCGCCACCTGAGCGCGGAAGGAGCGCGAGCGTTGCCACCTCCATCCGTGCCAGTGAAGACCAGGAGCGCGTTGGCGGGGCGGGCTCGGAGTCGGACGCCGCCGCGGTCTCCCCTCGAAGGGGAAGAAGCCATAGCCACAGCACCGCCCACCAGCGGTTGTCCATCGCTCACGCCTCCTGGCCGCACTCCGGTGCGGCGTGCAGGACCCGGTCATAACCGCCGGATCCGACACCTCGGCACAATCGGGCGATGCAGGCCCCCAGGGCACGTCAGCGGTTGGGTCAGGACACCGCGCGGCCGCCAATGTTTGGAAAGCGCTCATAGGCCCGCTTGAGCGCATCGAGGTGGGCAGGGTCGTCCAGGTCGAGCGGCGTGTCCGTGAGCTGCACGACCCACCCGCCCGATGAAGTGCGCCGCGCCCGTGAAAGCAGTTCGGTGTCGCGAGCAGGATCCGGGAACCCGATGGCCGTTGCGGCAGCGGCTGACCAGTAGTTCAGCCACCCGAGGAACCAAGGAACCTCAGGCGCTGAGAGCTTTTCTGGTAGATTGATCATGGGCAGCCCCCGGGGTGAACACCCTGGGCCATGAGGAGCTCGGCGAAACTGCGGCGCGACCTCCGATCCGTAACCATACGGCGACGCATGCCCCCAGAACGAGCGCGCCCCCTCCGCCACGCCCTCAAGCAAAGCCGCCGCTGCCGCGATCACGGGCTCGTCTAGTGGCAGTTCTGCCTGCACTTCAGACAGGGACTGACCGCCTGGGCTGAGGAGCCCAGGTCTTCCCCTCCCGTTAACCGTCACGGGGTAACTCTCGTCCCCGTTGCACAGAAGTGGGAATTTCCCGCCCTGCGTCCTTTCCGGAAGCCACGCGTCACGCTGCGGCAATGCGATGGGGCTCCCTCCTCTGCCTACTTCCCACTCCAGGCGCAGGCCGGGGAGCGCCTTTTCCATCCCATGGACGACAGCGAGCGTGCGGCCGTCTTTGCCTACGAGCGCAGGCGCGTAGACGATGAGGGTGAGGGCCTTACGCTTGGTCATCGTTTGCACTCCGTAACGACGACATTGAGTGAGAAGTCCGCTTCGATCAGCGCGTCTTTGTGCGCTTCGGTGCTCACCCCAATGACGAAGTCATATCCACATGCCGCCGCAGCAGTTCGCTCCCTTTGTATCTGCTCCAACTCCTTTTCAATCTCCCGCCTTCGGATGAAGTCAGGGTACGTGTCGAATTGATGGGTCTTGATCTCCCACAGCACGCGCACGCCGACTTGCAGCGCATCGAAGCGTACGCCGTCAACGAGCACGTCCATTCCAGGATAACGGTTGGGCGGGAACCTGTCGGCGCACTCATTATGTGGGTCGTCCTTGCCCGCGTGCGGCACTGGAACAGGCTCGCAACTGGCGCGGCCCGTCCGGTCCACGGGCACGGGTGGCACTGGGGGCTGCCAGTCCTGCCCCGCTGGCTCGGGCTTCAGCTTGGGCTTGCGTTGCGCTTCAGCTTCCCGGGATGCCACCTTCGTTCCTCGTGAGGTCCCTGCTTCCTCGGGGTAGGCGTGGCGAAGTTCGTATGCATCCATCTCTTCCTTGATGGCGACGGCGACCACCACCACACCTAGGACGATCACGGCTCCCACGACAATCTCAGGAGCGGCCAGCACGCAGAATCCAAGTCCCACGGCAGCGGCGCCCGCGGAGGCGACCGCGCATCTTCCCGTGGTGTCATGAAACTCAAGCCGCTCATGGTCGAGGGCCTGATAACACTGCTCCACCAACATCGGCCAAGGCTGGGAAGCCTCGCGAACAACGCAATGCCCACCATCCTTCCAAGGTAGCGACGCAGCTCGCTGGAGGTTGGCAATCCTTGGGGTTCGTGGCGGCGTCGACCCTCCAGGGGTCGTAGCGCATGCCGTGATGAAGAGGATGAGTGTGGCGCAAGCTCGTATCGTGGAAGTCATCGACGTCCTCCCGGAGCTACTTCGCGAACGTCACCGCCACCTTCGCGGCATCCGGGTCGCTGAAGCGCAGGAGGTCCTCTCCCTCCTGCACCAATGCGTCGCGAACGGGCTTCTTCAGCGGATCGAAGGCATTGCAGACCAGCGTCGCGGCGCCCTTCTTGCGCTCGGTGGTCCAGGTGCCCGCGGTGCGCCCGTCCACCAGGAACACGTTCAGCACGCGCAGGTTCTTCGTGGACAAGAGCGGGCGGTGCTCCTCGGGGACGACGCGGGTGCGGTCCGCGTGGGACAGGATGAGGTTGTCGAAGTCCGGCAGGAAGCGCACCGGCGCGGGCGTGTCCTCGGGCGGGCGCGGGGCTTTGGGCAAATCAAAGAGGACGCGCTTCTTCTCGTCGCGGAACTCCACCAGCTTGCCGCGCACCTTCTCGAATGTGTCCTTCAGCGGCTTGATGCCGGACCAGGACTGCATGTCCGCCACGGTGGCGGGGCCGAAGGCGGCCAGGTATCGCAAGACCAGTGGCGACACGTCGTCGTCCGTGGACAGCTTCTCGCCCAGCCAGGACTCCGCCAGCGTAAAGCCGGAGTTGCCCGGCCAGCCCCACTCCAGCCCCTCCTCGGGCACCTGGACGAGCGGCAGCATCATGCGTGTGGCGAAGCCCATGGCCCGCTCGTCGCCGCCCACGTGGTGCTTCAGCAGGTGCGCGCGCACCTCCTCGAACGTCCGGGGCTGCTCCTCGAGGAAGGGCTTCGCGGTGGCCAGCAGCGCGGGCAGGTCCAGCGCCGTGGCGCGCTCCTTCAGCACGGAGCGCAGGGCCGCCGCGAGCAGGGGCTGAAAGAGGCCGCGGTAGCGCAGGTAGTCCTTCGCGGTCATCAGGTGCAGCGTGCCCCGCATCATCGTGCCGCGCGCCAGCTCCCGCTTCAGCGCCAGCTTTGTGAGGCTGTCGCGCTGGAAGCCCTGGAGCCGGGACCACAGGGCCAGGTACGGCGGACGCGCGAGCTGTGCCTGGAGCCCCACCAGGTGCTCGATGGCGCGCGGCACGGTCATCTTCTCGCGCGTGAGCAGCAGCTGGCGCGCGAGCAGGGCGCGGTTGAGGGCCTGCTGGGACAGGATGTCGCTGGGCATGGGCCCAGCATAGCCAGCGGCCTTCAGCGCGTGAGGGCCGGAATCACCTTCGCTCCGAACGTGTCGATGAACGCGTCCTGGTCGCGGTTGACGTTGTGCAGGTACAGCCGGTCGAAGCCCAGGCGCAGGTCCTCGCCCAGCCAGTCCATGTGCTGCTGGAGGCTGCTGGAGACGCGCAGCGGACCGTCCAGGTCGTGCGGCTGCACCACGTCCGCCGCCTCCTGGAACTGCGCGGGCGTGCGCAGGTCGGTGAGGACGCTGTTGGTGAAGATGTTGGACGCCCACTGGTTGTAAGCGCCTTCGCGGGCGAGCTCGTCGTCCTTCGCGAAGGACAGCTGCACCTTGAGGAACATGGGCTTGCCCTCGCCGCCGCCCTCGCGGAAGGCGTCCACCACCTTGCGCAGCTCCTCTGGAGGCCGGGCGGTGGTGATGAGGCCGTCCGCCCAGCCCGCCACCCATCGGGCCGTCTTTGGCGTGACGGCGGCGCCCACGAGCAGGGGCATGTCCTTGGGGCGCGTGTAGAGCTTCGCCTCCTCCACGGTGACGAGCCCCCGGTGCGTCACCGTCTCCCCGCGGAAGAGGGCGCGCATGATGTCCACGCACTCCTTGAGGCGCGCGTTGCGCAGGTCCTTGGCGGGCCAGCCGGTGCCGGTGATGGCCTCGTTGAGGTACTGGCCGCTGCCGAGCGCCATCCACGCCCGGCCGGGGAACATCTCGTTCAGCGTGGCAAGCGCCTGCGCGACGATGGCCGGATGGTAGCGCTGGCCCGGCGCCGTGACGGAGCCGAAGGACAGCTTCGTGGTCGCGAGCGCCGCGCCCATGAAGGCCCAGGCGAAGCCGCTCTGTCCCTGCGCGTCCGTCCACGGGTGGAAGTGGTCGGAGTTGAGCGCGGCCTGGAAGCCCGCGGCTTCCGCCTTCTGGGACTGGCGCAGGAGCTCGCTGGGCGGGAATTGTTCGTGCGACGCGTGAAAGCCGATGAGTGGCATGCGGGTGCCACCCTGGAGCGGGAGCGCCGCCGCCGGGAGGATTGTCTTCGCCGGAGTGTTGGCTGAATGAAGTCCGATTGCCCTGGGGTGTGGGGTACCGCACGGCGGTCTCATCCAAACGGCCGACGCCCGCGAGGGGAGGGCTAAACGGAAAGGATGATTGAAGACCTCTGGTACAAGAACGCGGTCGTCTACTGCCTCGACGTCGAGACGTTCATGGACGGCAACGGCGACGGCGTGGGGGACTTCACGGGCCTCAGGCGCAAGCTGGACTACCTGGCGGGCCTGGGCATCACGTGCCTGTGGCTGCTGCCCTTCCAGCCCACGCCCAACCGCGACAACGGCTACGACATCAGCGACTACTACGGCGTGGATCCGCGCCTGGGGGACCTGGGCGACTTCGTGGCCTTCACCCACGAGGCGAAGCTGCACGGCATCCGCGTCATCATGGACCTGGTGGTGAACCACACGTCGGATCAGCACCCGTGGTTCCAGGCGGCGCGCAAGGACCCGGACAGCCGCTTCCGCGACTACTACGTCTGGGCGAAGAAGAAGCCCAAGGACGCCCACAAGGGCATGGTCTTCCCGGGCGTGCAGCCCTCCACGTGGACGTACGACAAGGAGGCGCGCCTCTGGTACTTCCACCGCTTCTTCGACTACCAGCCCGACCTCAACGTGTCGAACCCGGAGGTGCGCGAGCAGATCCTCAAGGTGATGGGGTTCTGGCTGGAGCTGGGCGTGTCCGGCTTCCGCGTGGACGCGGTGCCCTTCCTCGTCGAGTTGAAGGGCGTGAAGAACCCGGACGTGAAGGACCCCTACAAGCTGCTGGAGGAGATGCGCGAGTTCCTGTCGTGGCGAAAGGGCGACGCCATCCTGCTCGCCGAGGCCAACGTCACCATGGACGAGGTGGTGGAGTTCTTCGGCGAGAACGACCGCATGCAGCTGGTCTTCAACTTCCTGGCGAACCAGAACTTCTACCTGTCCATCACGCGCGGGGACGTGACGCCGCTGGTGCAGGCGCTGAAGTCGTCGCCGAAGCTGCCCCACACGGCGCAGTGGGCGAACTTCCTGCGCAACCACGACGAGCTGGACCTGGGACGCCTGTCGGACGAGGACCGGCAGGAGGTGTTCCAGGCGCTGGGGCCGGACAAGGGCATGCAGCTGTATGACCGGGGCCTGCGCCGCAGGTTCGCGTCCATGCTGGACGGGGACCGCCGCCGCATCGAGGTGGCGTACAGCCTGATGTTCTCGCTGCCGGGGACGCCGGTGCTCTGGTACGGCGACGAGCTGGGCATGGGGGAGAACCTGGCGCTGGTGGAGCGGCAGTCGGTGCGCACGCCCATGCAGTGGAGCCCGGAGCCGCACGGCGGCTTCACGCTGGCGGAGGCGCCAGTGAAGCCCCTGGTGTCGGAGGGGCCGTTCGGCTTCAAGCACGTGAACGTGGCGCAGCAGCGCCGGGATCCGGCCTCACAGCTCAACTGGACGGAGCGCATCATCCGCGCGCGCAAGGAGTGCCCGGAGCTGGGGTGGGGCGCGTGGAAGGTGCTGCGCTCGGGTAACAAGGGCGTGCTGGCCATCCGGTATGACTGGAAGGGCAACGCGCTGGTGGTGCTGCACAACCTGTCGTCGCGGCCGTGCACGGTGAAGCTGGACGTGGGTGGCGATGAGCCGTGCACGCTGTTCAACGTGCTCAGCGAGGACCACTCCGAGCCCGCGGACGACGGCCGCCACGGGTTGACGCTGGAGGGCTACGGCTACCGCTGGTTCCGCGTGGGATTGGAGAACCCGGCGCGCAGGCACCGGACGGAGCCGATGCCCTGAGCAGAATCGCTTGAGGCCCGGACGTCACCGCCGATGCAGGTTCGTCAGCCTGTCGAGCATCGCCGCGTTCGCGGCGGTCCCTTCGTCCGCGTAACCCCGGCGTCCGCCGCTTTCGATTTCGAACTCCTGAATCGTTCCGTCAACCACCGCCGATGCCAGATAGTGGGTCAGTGTATCGAGGGGAATCACGTAGGACCCTCCAGACCACCCATGATTTCCGAGAGTCATTCTCCACTGAGGCTCAGGCGGATTTCTCTGGAAGAAAGTGATGTAGGCCCCTGGGTCGCTGGGGGATGGGTATTCGCTGTCATAGATGGAGAGGCTGAGTCCCTCTACTGAGAGGCGCGACAGGAGACGACCCCAGTTCTCCTGGGTCAGGGCGGGGTCGACAGCGTATCGCCCTGATTCGATCGACAGCATTTCGGAAAAACCGAACTGGATTCCGGATGCAATGGATTTCATGGCTCGCTCCCTCTGCCGCGGCATTGTAGCCGCTCACGGTCGATGTAGCGGTCATCAAGCGTCCCAGGGCTTCGCCCCGGCGGGGATTCGGGCTACAGACCTGGGGCAGGAGGCTCGTGATGCCCGCTCCCCTGACGCGGCGGCCGGAGACGAAGTCGTTCAGCATCGAGGACCTGCTCGACCGCGTGCGGCGCGGCGAGGTGCGCATCCCCGACTTCCAGCGCCCCTTGCGGTGGACCGCGGGCGACGTGCGCGACCTGCTGGACAGCGTGTACCGGGGCTATCCCATCGGGACGCTGCTGTTCTGGCGCCGGGAAGCGCCCGCCGCCAACGTCAGCTTCGGTCCCGTGCGCATTGACGCGCCCTCCACCAGCCAGGGCCTGTGGGCCGTGGACGGACAGCAGCGCGTGACAGCGCTGGCGGGCGTGCTGCTGCATCCGGCCTATGGCGATGACACCAGACGCGACGGCTTCCACCTGTACTTCGACCTGGAGACGGAGGAACTGCATCCGCCTCCGGAGGAGGGCACGCCTCCGCCGCACTGGCTGCCCATGAACGAGGTGCTGGACAGCGAGTCACTGCTCCACTGGCTCAACCGCTATCCGGACCGCGAGGCCCACCCGGAACACCTGCGCGCCGCCATCCGCCTGGGCAAGGCCATCCGCGAGTACCAGGTCCCCGCCTACGTCGTGGACACCGCGGACGAGAAGGTCCTGCGGATCATCTTCAAGCGCCTCAACACCGCGGGCCGGCCGCTCACGGATGAAGAGGTGTTCAACGCGCTGTACGTGGGCTCGCGCTCGCTCAGCCTGGAGTCGGTGACGGAAGGGCTGCGGGAGCTGGGCTTCGGCAGCATCCCGGAGTCCCTGCTGCTGCGGACCGTGCTGGCCGTGCGCGGCCTGGACTTCACGCGCGGCTACCAGGAACAGCTCAACCAGGACGACGAGCTGACGGAGACGGTCCGGCGCACGGACCGGGCGCTTCGCGATGCCATCGTGTTCCTCAAGCGCGATGCCTTCATCCCGCACCTCAAACTGCTGCCCGCTCCAGAGAACTCGCTGGTCCTCCTGACTCGGTTCTTCCAGCTGCACCCGGAACCGTCACCGCGTTCACGCGAACTGTTGTCGCGCTGGTTCTGGCGCCACATCGTCTTTGGCGGCTGGGAGCTGAAGCCCGCGGAGGCCCTGCAGGTCTTCGCGGCGATGCGCTCCGACGAGGAACGCTCGCTCCAGACACTGCTGGGACAGGTTCCGCCGCCGCTCATCCGCTGGTGGATGGAGACCGGCCTGCCGGTCATGCCCCACGCCACCGTGAGGCCTCCGCTGGTCCTGCGCATCGCGATGCTGTCGCTCCAGCCGCGCCACCTGCTGACGGGCGCGGTGCTGGATCCGGGAGAGCTGCTGGAGCAGAAGGGCGAGGGCTTCCAGCTCCTCCTCCCCCCGGATGACGTGCGGTGGCGCACGCAGCGGGCCCAGGACCGCAGGACGGTCCGGCGCTTGATGGAAGGAACCTTCAACTACCTCTTCCATCCCCCGGTGCAGGGGCGCTCCCTCCTCGAGGTGCTCGAAGCGCAGCCGCCCCCGAGCGAGGAGGTCCTCCACAGCCACGGGCTCACGGCGGAGTCCCTGGAGTCCTTGCGGCACAATGACGGCGCGTTCCTCCATCTGCGGCAGGCCGTGCTGGAGCCCGTCCTGCGCCAGTTCATGGAAACGCGCACACGCTGGGACGACTCGGACCGGCCTTCGCTCCAGTCGATGATCATCGACGACGATGAGGACTGACATGGACCCCCTGCTCCCCGTGTCCACCACCGGCATCCTCGATGTCCTCATCGGCGACGTGCACGTCGGCACGCTCACGCTGCTCGCGGACGAACGCATCGAGTTCAGCCTCTCCGAGGACTACCGCCAGCGCTACCCGCGCCCCGTCCTGGGCCAGTTCTTCGAGGACGACCTGTCGCGCCGCCACACCAGCCGCATGCGGCTGCCGCCGTTCTTCTCCAACCTCCTGCCCGAAGGCCCGCTGCGCGACCTCATCTCCGAGCGCCAGCACATCGCCCGGCAGCGTGAGTTCTTCTTCATCGCCCACCTGGGCACGGACCTCTCCGGCGCCGTCACCGTCCGCCCCGCGGGTGAGCTCGCTGGCCACGACGCGCCCCTGACGGACGTCCCCACCGAACCCGTGTCCGACGGCGAACCGCTGCGCTTCTCGCTCGCGGGTGTGCAGCTGAAGTTCTCCATGCTCCGGCGTGACCGGGGCATGACGCTGCCCATGGGTGGCCTGGGCGGCGACTGGATCGTCAAGCTCCCGGACAACCGCTACGACCGCGTGCCGGAGAACGAGCTGTCCGTGATGACCTGGGCGCGCGCGACCGGTATCGACGTGCCAGAGATTCAACTGCTCAAGGTCTCCGACCTGCACGGCCTCCCGGAAGGCATCACGCTGCGCGAGGACCTGTCGTACGCCATCCGCCGCTTCGACCGGCCGTCCCCGGGGCGTCGCGTGCACATGGAGG
Source organism: Corallococcus aberystwythensis (assembly GCF_003612165.1). Classification (GTDB taxonomy): domain Bacteria; phylum Myxococcota; class Myxococcia; order Myxococcales; family Myxococcaceae; genus Corallococcus; species Corallococcus aberystwythensis. The sequence continues at coordinate 24,896 of NZ_RAWK01000133.1, forward strand.
ACATGGCGCAGGTGCTGGGGCTGTACTCCGATGAGAAGTACAAGAAGTACAACTACGAGACCATCGCCAACGTGCTGCTCAAGGTGGCGGGACTGGACTCGCTCCAGGAGTTCCTGCGGCGGCTGGTGTTCATCATCACGTGCGGCAACGGCGACGCGCACCACAAGAACTGGTCGCTCTACTACCCGGACGGCACGCACCCCACGCTGTCGCCCGCGTACGACTTCGTCTCCACCATCCAGTACATGCCGCAGGACCAGCTCGCGCTGAACCTGGCCAAGTCCAAGCGCTTCGAGGACGTGTCGCTCCAGAGCTTCGAGCGGCTGGCGCGCAAGCTGGGCCTGAGCGACGAGGACGTCCTCCCGGTGGTGCGGGGCGCCGTGGAGGTCGCGCTCGATGCGTGGACCACGCTGCGCGCGGACCTGCCCATGCCGGAGCTGTTCAAGCAACGCATTGAAGAACACTGGAAGCGCGTCCCGCTCCTTCAGGGCAACGTGAAGCGCAGCGCGGGCGAATTGCGCCAGACGGCCAACGCCTTCTTCACCCTCTACAGCGAGCTGCCCCGGCTGGGCCCCGGCAGCGACGACTGCACCCGCGAGGCCCTGCGGCGCCTGGCTCCTCCGCCGCCCTCGCCGCGTGTGCTGGACCTGGGCGCGGGCACCGGCCGGCAATCGCTGGTGCTCGCGCGCGAGCTGGGCACCCGCGTCACCGCCGTGGACCTGCACCGGCCCTACCTCGACCGGCTGGAGCGCGAGGCCCGCGAGCAGGGGCTGTCGGACGCCATCGTCACGCGGCAGGAGGACATGGGCGCGCTGACGCTGCCGCCCGCGTCCTTCGACCTCATCTGGTCCGAGGGCGCCATCTACGTGGTGGGCTTCGGAGAGGGCCTGCGTCAGTGGCGGCCGTTGCTCGCGCCCGGTGGACAGGTGGCCGTCACCGAGTGCTCGTGGCTCACCGACGTCCGGCCCCCGGAGGCGGTGCGCTTCTGGTCGGCCGCGTATCCATCCATGGCCAACGTCGCCCAGAACCGGGCCACCGCGGAGGCGGCGGGCTTCACGGTGGTGGACACCTTCACGCTGCCCGCGTCCGCGTGGTGGGACGACTACTACACGCCGCTCTTGCAGCGCATCGAACGGCTGCGCCCCACCGCGGACGCGGCCCTGCGCGAGGTCATCGCGGCGGCGGAGCAGGAGGTGAACCTGTACCGCCGCCACGGGGACAGCTACGGCTACGTCTTCTACCTGCTGCGTTCGCGCGAGGCGTGACGGTGGCGCGGGACGGGACGACCGGAGAGGATGGTCCGCCCATGCCGGCCACCGCTCCCCGCGCCGTCCCCGCCGGGGATGCGCCCACCGACGCTTCGCTGACGCTGCTGAGCATCCCCGGGGCGACGCAGGCGGAGGTGGACACCTACTGGCTCACCCGCGTGTACCAGGGCGACCGGCTGCCCCAGCTCACGCTGCGCGCGGTGGCGCTGGGCGCGGGGCTGGGCGTGCTCACCTGCGCCACGAACCTCTACGCGGGCCTGAAGACGGGCGTGGCGTTCGGCGTGGCTGTCACCGCCGCGCTGCTCGCGTCCGCGACGCATGGGGCGCTCCGGCGCTTGAGCCCCCGGGTAGCGGGCTCTCCGCTGTCACTGCTGGAGCTCGGATGCGCGCAGACGGTGGCGTCGTCCGCGGGGTACGCGACGGGCGGCGCGCTCGTGTCGGTGCAGGGCGCGTGGCTGTTGACGACGGGGCACCACCTGCCCGGGATGACGCTGCTGGCCTGGACGTTCCTGCTGTCCGCGCTGGGCGTGCTGTTCGCGGTGCCGCTCAAGCGGCAGCTGGTGGACCGGGAGCAGCTTCCGTTCGCGTCCGGGACGGCCGCGGCGGCGACGGCTCGCGCGCTGCACGCGGGCGGTGAGACGGCGGGGCCCCGGCTGCGGATGCTGGGCGTGGGCGGGCTGGTGGCGGGCTTGCTGACGCTCGCGCGCGATGGCTTCGGGCGCGTGCCGTATGCGTATGCGTTTCCCGGGACGCTGGGGGGCGTGTCGCTGGAGCGGCTGGGGTTCGCGCTGGAGACGGGGTTGATGCCGGTGGGGGGCGGCGCGCTCCTGGGCGTGCGCGTCACCGCGTCCATGTTGCTGGGAGCGCTCGTCGTCCATGGCGTCGTCGCGCCCCGGTTGATGGCCGCGGGCGTGGTGGCCCCGGACGGGGACTTCCTCGCGTGGGCGCTGTGGCCGGGCGCGGCGGCGCTCACCACCGCGTCGCTGTTGCAGTTCGCGCTCCAGGCCCGGGTGTGGGGCCGCGCGCTGAGGGGACTCTGGGGTGGGCAGCCGCGTGAGGCGCCTCATGCGATTGAAGCGCTCCAGGTGCCCGGGCGGTGGTGGGTGGCGGGGATGCTGGTGCTGACGCCCGCGACGGTGGCGCTGGCGCGGGTGGGCTTCGACGTGCCGGTGCCGCACGCGCTGCTCGCGGTGGCGCTGTCCTTCGTGCTGTGTCTCATCTCCTGCCGTGTCACCGGGGAGACGGACGTGAGCCCCGTGGGCGCGCTGGGACAGGTGACGCAGCTCACGTATGGCGTGCTGCTGCCGGGCGACGTGCGCGCGAACCTGGCGACGGCGGGCATCACGGTCAACGCGGCGTCCTCGTCCGCGGACCTGCTCACGGACCTGAAGGCGGGGCACCTGCTGGGCGCCAATCCCCGCCGCGTGTTCCTGGCGCAGCTGTTGGGGTGTGTCGTCGGAGCGCTGGTGGTGGTGCCGCTGTTCTACCTGCTGGTGCCGGAGCCGTCCGTGCTGGGCTCGGAGCGCTTCCCGGCGCCGGCCGCGACGGTGACGGCGGGCGTGGCCCAGGTGCTGGCGTCGGGGTGGGGCGCGGTGTCGGCGGACCTGCGGATCGCCATGGTCTGGGCCGCGGGCGCGGCGGCCGTCCTCACCCTGGGCGAGCAGGCCCTGCCAGCGCGCTTCCGCCGCTGGACGCCGTCCGCCGTGGGGGTGGGGCTGGCCTGCCTGCTGCCTGCCTCCACCTGCCTGGGTTTCTTCCTGGG
>NZ_RAWK01000134.1 GCF_003612165.1 Corallococcus aberystwythensis
CGCCCCCTCCCTCCCTATTCTCGCCGGGCGGATTGCTACAGCTCGCTACGCGGCTGGAATCGGGCAGAGGGAACAGGGGTCCATGACAGCGGCAAAGAAGGGTGGTCGGGCGGAGAAGGCGGTGCTCTCCCGGCAGGAGATCGCGACGCGCCGCAAGGCGCTCAACAACAAGAAGATGAAGGCCCCGGGCGCGGCCAGCCCCGCCAAGCGGGCGCTCATCGGCGTTTTCATCCTGGCCGCCTCGTTGCTGGCCTTGCTGGCGGTCGCCACGTTCGACGCGCATGACCGGGTGGGGCCCGGCTTCCACAACGCGGTCGGCCCCATGGGCCACCTCATCGCGGAGACGCTGCGCGGCGCGCTGGGCGTGTGCGCCTACCTCATCCCCGCGGGGGGCATCTACACCGCCGTGGTGCTCTTCGTGGGCAACCGCGAGCGTCGCCGCCTGCCGCAGATCATCTCCCTGGCGCTGCTCACCTGCAGCGTGTCCGTGCTCGCGCAGCTCATGTTCGCCAAGGACAAGGGCTGGGCCCACCCGCCCGGCGGCGCGCTCGGCGCGAGCCTGGGCGGCCTGATGGAGGGGATGTTCTCCACCGTCGGCACCATCATCCTCGTCACCGCCATCAGCGCGGCGGCGCTCATCGTCGGCACCCAGTACACGTTCTTCAAGCTGTGCTCGCTGGTGTGGGCCGGCCTCACCGTGCTGGGCCGCCGCGTCTCCGACGCCGCGAACGTCTTCTGGGAGCAGCAGAAGGTCAACTACGCGGCCCGCCAGGAGCGGCTCGCGCAGGAGAAGGAAGAGGAGGCCGCGTTCCTCGCGGAGCTGGAGGCCGAGGAGGAGGAGCTCTCCGAGGCCGAGCGACTGGCCGCCGAAGCCGAGGCCGCCGAGGCGGAGGCCCTGGCCGAGGAGGCCGTGCGCCTGGCCCGGCAGAACGAGAAGGAGCAGCTCGCCAACGCGAAGAAGGCCCTCAAGGAGCAGAAGGACCGCGAGAAGCTGGAGAAGAAGCTCTCCCGCGACGAGGAGCCCGAGGAGGAGGACGCCGACTCCGACGAGCAGCCCTCCCTGCCGCCGGAGCGTGCCGAGCGCCGTCCGCAGGGCGCCGACCCCGCCTGGGCCGCGTCCTTCCTCGCCCCCCAGCCGCAGCTGCCCGCCAACGCGGACGCGGGCGAGGCGCCGCGCCGCCCGCGCAAGACGCCGCAGATCGTCACCCCGCCCGCCGCGCCGTCCTCGCCGCCCGTGCCCGCCGCGGCGCTCGCGCCCGGAGTGGCCGAGCCCGCCGCGAAGCCCGTGGCCGCGGAGAAGCCGGCCGCCGCCGCGCCTGGCAACGCCCTCATCCCCGCGCCGCCCTCCGCGCTGGCGCGCATGCCGCTCATCGTGGAGCCCAAGGCGCCGCCCAAGCCCACCGCCGTTTCGAAGCGGCCGCACGACCAGTTCGAGTTCGTGGGTGACCGCAAGAGCTTCTCCCTTCCGCCGCTGGACGTGCTGGAGGCGGACAAGAAGGAGCGCTCCGCGCTGGACAAGGACGCGTTCCTCGTCACGGCGGAGAAGCTGCGCGCGAAGCTGGCGGACTTCGGCATCGTGGGCGAGGTCGTGGAGATCCGCCCCGGCCCCGTCGTCACCATGTACGAGTTCCTGCCGGGACCCGGCATCAAGGTCAGCAAGATCGCCGCGCTCCAGGACGACCTGGCCATGGCCATGGAGGCCATGCGCGTGCGCATCGTCGCCCCCATCCCCGGCAAGGGCGTGGTCGGTATCGAAGTCCCCAACCGCGACCGCGAGACGGTGTTCCTCAAGGAGATCGCTGAACAGGACACGTTCCAGAAGAGCAGCAGCAAGCTCACCATGTGCGTGGGCAAGGACATCGAAGGCATGCCGTACGTCTTCGACCTGGTGAAGGCCCCCCACCTGCTCATCGCGGGCACCACCGGCTCCGGCAAGTCCGTGGCGGTCAACTCGATGATCATGAGCATCCTCCTCAAGGCCACGCCCGAGGAGGTCCGCTTCATCATGGTGGACCCGAAGATGCTGGAGCTCTCCGTCTACGAGGGCATCCCGCACCTGCTGCTCCCCGTCGTCACCGACCCCAAGAAGGCCGCGCTCGCGCTGCGCTGGGCGGTGGAGGAGATGGAGCGCCGCTACCAGCTGCTGTCCGAGGCGGGCGTGCGCAACATCGCCGGCTACAACAAGTTGGTGGAGACGCAGGCGTCGGAGGAGAAGCCCGCCGCCGCGCCCGCCGCGAAGAAGAAGACCAAGCCCAAGAAGATGTTCGTCGTGGACGTGGAGGGCAGCACCGTGCCGGCCCCCGCTTCCGCCAGCGACGGGCTGGGCGTGGCCGCGCCGCGTGAGGACGACGAGGACCTGCGCGAGGCCATCGTCTCCGAGCCCGCCCCCAACCTGGAGGCCGACGGCGAGGAGGACGCGGAGTTCGAGGAGGACGGCGAGGAGTCCACGCCCGCGGAGGCCGCCTCCCCGGAGAAGAAGGAGCTCAAGAAGCTGCCCTACATCGTGGTCATCATCGACGAGCTCGCGGACCTGATGATGGTCGCCAGCCGCGAGGTGGAAACCTATGTCGCACGCCTCGCGCAGATGGCGCGCGCGGCCGGCATCCACCTGATGGTCGCGACGCAGCGTCCGTCCACGGACGTCGTCACCGGCATCATCAAGGCCAACTTCCCCACGCGCATCAGCTTCATGCTGCGCTCGAAGCCGGACTCGATGACCATTCTGGGCACGGTGGGCGCTGAGGCCCTGCTGGGCATGGGCGACATGCTCATCATGCCGCCCACGAGCGCCCACCTGCAGCGCGTGCACGGCGCCTACGTCTCCGAGCAGGAAATCAAGAAGGCGGTGGACCACCTCAAGGCCCAGGGCAAGCCCGTCTTCGACGAGTCCATCCTCAAGCCGCGCGACGACGAAAGCGAGGGCGGCGGAGGCGAGGAGGACGAGCTGTCCGACGAGCTCTACGACCAGGCGCTCGCGGCGGTCAGCGAGATGCGCTCCGTTTCCATCTCCATGCTCCAGCGCAAGATGCGCATCGGCTACAACCGCGCGGCGCGCATGATTGAACGCATGGAGCGCGACGGCGTGGTGGGCCCCGCGGACGGCGCCAAGCCCCGCGAGGTCCTGCTGCGCGGCCTGGGCGACATGCCCGGCGCCGGGGCGATGTAGCCCGCCACCACCGCTTCAAGGCCTCCGGGAACGGACACCCGTCTCCCGGAGGTTTTCCCCTCGAATGATTGTCGCCATCTCCCGCTTCCGAGCATCCCCCGAAGAGGCCGACGGCTGGGTCCACCGGCTCCAGGAGCGCTCGCGGCGCGTGGACGGTTACGCGGGCTTCCTGGGCCTGGAGGTGCTGCGCTCGTTCGAGCGCTCGCCTGAAATCCTGCTCGTCACGCGCTGGCAGGACCGGGACGCCATGCGGGCCTACTTCCAGTCGGAGGACTTCCAGCGGGCGAAGGGGGCCAGCGCGTCCCAGGAGGACGCCACCTTCACGTTCTACGAGGTCGTGGCCACCTGAGCAGTTCCCAATCGCCCCGGGGTCGTCTAAGGGCGGTGCACCATGGCTGAACGTCTTGCCCTATTCGCCACCGCCGCTCGCGGCACCGAGGACCTGCTCGCCGAGGAACTGAAGGAGCTTGGCGCGAAGCGCATCCGCCAGGACCGCGGCGGCGTGCGCTTCATGGCCGCGCTCGACGAGGCGCTCAACGTCTGCCTCTGGTCCCGCATCGCCATGCGGGTCCTCTACCCGCTGGGCGAGTTCGACGCGAAGGGTGCCCAGGGGCTCTACGACGCCGTGGCCAGCGTGCCGTGGGAGGAGCACCTCACCACGAACGTGACGTTCGCGGTGGACGCGAACCTGAAGGACACCGAGCACGCGCACTCCGGCTTCGTGGCGCTGAAGGTGAAGGACGCCATCGTGGACCGCCTGCGCGACAAGCTGGGCTCGCGGCCGGACGTGGACACGCGCAACCCGGACGTGTCCGTGGTCGCCCACCTGGTGAAGGAGAAGCTGTCCCTCTCCCTGGACCTCGTCGGAGAGCCGCTGCACCGGCGCGGCTACCGCGTGCGCCCCACCCCCGCGCCCCTGAAGGAGAACCTGGCGGCGGCCCTGCTGCGCGCGGCGGGCTACACCGGCACGGAGGCGCTGGTGGACCCCATGTGCGGCTCGGGCACCCTCGTCATCGAGGGCGGCCTCATCGCGCGCAAGCGGGCCCCGGGCATCAACCGGAGCTTCGCGGTGGAGCGCTGGCCGCACCTGGGCACCCGCGCGAAGGAGCTGCTCGCGGACCTGCGCGCGGACGCGCGGCGCAACGAGCGCAAGGTGGAGGTCCCCATCCTCGGCTTCGACAAGAGCGACGAGGCCCTGGAGGCCGCGGACCGCAACGTGAAGGCGGCGCGGCTGGGGGAGGAGATAACGCTCGCGGAGGGCGACGCGACGAAGCTCCCGCCGCTGCCTGAAGGCGGTGGGCTCATCCTCACCAACCCGCCCTATGGCGACCGGTTGGGCTCCGGTGGCCAGAAGGGCATGAAGACCTTCTACTTCAAGCTGGGCGACAGCTTGCGCGCGCTGCCGGGCTGGCGTGTGTGGGTGCTGTCCGGCAACCCCGCCTTCGAGAGCGCCTTCCACGCGCGCCCCATGGCCCGGCGCGACGTGTGGAACGGCCCCATCCCCTGCACGCTCCTGGGCTACCGCGCCCCGTCGCTGCCCCCCGGCTCAAAGCCGGTGCTCGGAGCGCCGGGCGAGTCTCAGGAGGTTGCTCCGGTGGGTCCAGAGCATCAGGACGAATAGGCCCGCGGTGAGCAGCACGTACTCACGGGAGGGCGCGGTGAGGAACGCGGTGGCGATGGCGACCACCGCCGCGGACAGCGAGCCCACGGAGCTCACGCGCCACCGGGCCACCACCAGCCCGTAGATGAGGGCCCCGGCGAGCGCCGCCTTGGGCACCAGCACCACCAGCACGCCCAGCGCGCTGGCCACGCCCTTGCCGCCCTTGAGCCTGAGCCACACCGGGTACACGTGGCCCAGCACCGCCGCCAGGCCCACCAGCGCGTGCGCCCGCGCGTCCCCGGGCATGAAGTGCACGGCCAGCCCCACGGGCAGCACGGCCTTGAGCGCGTCCAACAGCAGCACCACCGCGCCCAGCTTCTTGCCGGCGACGCGCGTGACGTTGGTGGCGCCAATGTTGCCGCTGCCGCTGGCGCGCACGTCCACCCCGAGCAGCCACCGCGTCAGCAGCACGCCGAAGGGGACGGAGCCGCAGAGGTAGCCCAGCAGGAGGAAGGCGGAGAGCACGGAAGAAGAGAGGTCCTGCCCCTCAGGACAGCAGGTGCGGGAAGCGGGTGTGCACCACGACGTAGGCGTAATTGGCCAGCAACACCAGGGGTAACGCGATGCGCACCCACCGCCACTCGCGCTCCTCCAGCTCCACCTCCGGGATGGGCAGCGCGAAGAGGAAGTGCAGCACCGTCGCCACCGCGGCCAGCGCGAACAGCAGCGCGCACACGGTGCCCAGGGGGTTGGCCTCCCACGCGCCCGGGATGTTGAAGTGCGCGACGCGGTCCGCCACGCGGGTGAGCCCACAGCCCAGGCAGGGCCAGCCTGTGTGCTCGCGCAGCACACAGCCCCAGAACGGGATGATGCGGGCCACGGGGACGTAGCGCCCCACGAGCAGCCCCGCGAGTCCCACGAGCCCGAGCCATTCGAATGTGCCCAACCGGCGGTTGGGAGCGGGGATGGTGACCTTCATGCGCACCTCGCGCCGAGTGTGCGGGACAAGTCGCGAGGATGGAAGGGGTGCCTTGCCGGCCCCCGGAAACCTGGGCTAAGCGAACGGGCATGCACATGCTCCGCACCGCACTCGTGATGCTGGTCGCCGCTCCCCTCGTGGCCCTCGCGGCGGACAAGACGCCCGCGCCCACCAAGGCCAAGGCCGAAGCCGCGGCGAGCGACTGCCACCACCCCGCCGACGCGAAGACGCCCGAGGCCGCCAAGGCCGCCAGCTCCGGCGGCTGGACGCTCACCCGCGGCGAGGCCCTCAAGGGCGAGCCCACGGTGAAGCTCGCGGAGCTGCTCGCGAAGCCCCAGGCCCACGACGGCAAGGTCGTGCGCGTGGAGGGCCAGGTGCGCAAGGCGTGTGAGAAGAAGGGCTGCTGGCTGGAGCTGGCCTCCGACGCCAAGAGCCCCGGCGTGCGCGTGACGTTCAAGGACTACGGCTTCTTCGTGCCGCTGGACTCGGCGGGCTCGCAGGCGCGCGTGGAGGGCGTGGTGAAGGTGGCGGAGCTGAGCGACGCCCACGCGAAGCACTACGAGGCCGAAGGCGCCATCGTCCCGCGCGGCACCGACGGCAAGCCCCGCGAGGTGCAGCTCGTGGCCTCCGGCGTCGAGCTGCGCCGCTAGCCGCGATGGGAGGCCGCAGCTTCAGCATGCGCGGTGTGCAGGGCGCGGCCGACCGGGCCGTGCAGCACGCCCGCGCGTGGCTCCTGGAGACGGAGCCCGGGTCCCGCGTGCACGACGTGCAGTTGGATCCGCGCTTCCAGCACCGGGGCGTGGACCTGCTCTGGGAGCTGCCCACGGGAGAGGTGCGCGGCATTGAAGTGAAGGGCGACCGCCAGGCCACCCGCCGCCGCTACTTCTTCGAGCTCATCTCCAACCTGGAGAAGGACACGCCGGGCTGCTTCCTCTACAGCGGCGCGGACCTGATGCTGTACGTGTTCCTCACGCAGGGCGAGCTGCACGCGCTGCCCCTGCCCCGGGTGCGCGAGTGGTTCCTGCCGCGCGCGAAAGAGTACGCCCTGAAGCACGCCTTCACCCAGACGGGCGCCATCCGCTACACCACCGTGGGCGCCGTGGTGCCCGTGCGGGACGTGGCGGAAGGTGTGCCCGGCGTCGTCACGGTGAAGCTCAAGCGCCCGGTGCCGGTGACGCCCGTTACGCCGGACGCGGAAGGCCAGGCGCCCTCCGCGGCCAGCGACTCCCAAGCGCCCGAGGCCCCGGAGTCCCAGGGCCCCCGGCGCACGGGGACGTAGAAGCCCGGCTGCCTACTAACGACGGCGCTGCGGCTGCGCGTGCTGGTGCCGGTGCGCCCGGTGGCCCGGGTGCATCTTGTCGTGCAGGGCCTCCAGCCGCTCCTGCGTGCCCATCAGCTCCAGCAGCGCGGACCGGTCGTTCTGCTGCTTGAAGACGTGCTCCAGGCGGGGCACCAGGTCCAGCGCCAGGTGGATGTCGTTCGCCTTCTCCGCCTCCGCCAGCAGGCCGCGGCCCTCGACGGACGCGTCAATCCACGCCTGCAGGTGGATGAGGCCGTCCACCGCCAGCAGGCGGGAGATGGGCGCGCGCGCCGTGTCGTGGATGAGGTTCTTGAGGTCCTGGATGGCGGGCTCGCGCTCGCCCTTCGCGGCGCGCACCACCGCCTGGGAGATGCCGCGCCGGTCGGGCAGCAGGAACTCCTCCACGTCGGCGAACGCCGTGGCGTCGTCCAGGTGGCCCTGCGCGGCCAGCGACTCCGCCAGGCTGTCGAACAGCTCCGCGTCCTTCTCCGAGAAGGGCGCCAGCGCCTCCTGGAGGAACGCCTGGGGCAGCGCGCCCTTATCATCCACCGTCAGCTTCGAGCGCAGCGCCTTCACGTGCTCGAAGGAGGAGGCCACCGGGGCCTCCTTCGCGCCGTTGAGCTTGTGCACGAGCACCTGCATCAGCGTCGCCAGCGCTTGCGTGAAGTCCTGCGGGGACACGCGGTCCGGCATCCACCGGCGCCACAGCTCCACGGCCGCGGCCACGACGTAGTCCTTGAAGGGGCCGGTGCCCTTCCACTTCGCCGCCCACTGCTGGGCGATGCCGAGCGGATAGGCGGACTCCGCCAGCTTGCGGTAGTCCTCTTCGCCCACGGGAACGCCGTAGTGCCCCAGCGTGCTCAGCAGGGCCTCCGTCGAGTAGTCCTTGAGGCCCGTCTTCTGCCACGACTTTTCCACGCGCTGCGTGCTCACCAGATGCTCTCCGAGGCCATGCGAGTGCCGGCCATCGGCCCCGCTGCCCGTCTTCTAGCGAAAGCGGAGCCCGGCGAATACGGCCTTTGCGGGCCCCGTCAGGCGGCGGACGGCTGGGGCGGCGGGCGGCCCGGCACGATGGGCCACACCGTGGGCTGGCGCCGCCCGTCCTCCACGCGGCGGGCCATGTAGGGCTCGCACCCGCGCTCCTGGAAGGCCCGCTTCCACGCGGCGAAGCTGCCCCCGGCGCGCCAGGCGTCCATGGCGGCCAGTCCCGCCTCCGGGCCGCACTGGGCCAGCATGTACTCCACCCAGGCCCAGCGCGCGGATGTGGGCCGCACCTCCGCCCGTCCGCGGAGCCCCTTGCGCAGCCGCTCCAGCTTGTTCTCCACCTCACGCAGCCCCGCGAAGGGCGCCCCATCCAGCGGCGTGTTGCGCTTGGCCACGAAGGGAGCCACGCCCAGCGCCACGGGCAGGATGCGAGACAGCTCCGTGGTGAAGCGGATCAGCTCGTCGATGTCCGCGTCGTCCTCATGCGGCAGGCCCACCACGTTGTAGACCTTGAGCTGCTTCATGCCCGCCGTTCGCGCGAACTGCGCCGCCCGGACGATCTGCTCCTCGGAGTGCTTGCGGTCCACCAGGTCCCGCATCTTCTGCGAGGCCCCGTCCGCGGCCACCGTGAGGTTCGTCGCCCCACCCCGCCGCAGCTGATCCACCAGTTCCTGCGTGAGCCGGTCCGCGCGCAGCGAGGACACGCCCACCTCGCGCCCCGAGTCCACGATGGTGCGCAGGATCTCCACGATGCGCGGGTGGTCCGTCACCGCCGCGCCCACCAGCCCCACCCGCTTCGCATGCTCCGGGATGAGCGACAGGATGCGCTCCGGGGGCACCGTGCGCATGCCGCCATTCGTCGTGCGGCGCATGACGCAATAGTGGCAGCCACGCGAGCACCCCCGCTCCGGCTCGATGAGGAACATCGAGCGAAGCTCCGTGTGCGGCGTGATGATCTGCGTGCGCGCCGGCAGCCGGGCGTCCGTCGCCTTCGCCACGTGGTAGCGCGCCCCACCCCGCCCGGGCACCCGGAAGCCGGGGACCTTCGCCAGGTACTCCAACAGCGCCTCGCGCTCCATGGAGGCCGCGGCCTCCAGCAGCACGTGGATCAGATCCTCCGCCTCTCCCTGGACGAGCACGTCCACGAAGGGCTCCAGCGGATCCGGGTTGGAGAACGTCAGCGGGCCGCCCGCTACCACCAGCGGATGCCTTGCATTCCGCTCAGCAGCAAGAACCGGCAAACCAGACAACTCCAACATCGTGAACAACCCTGAAAGCTCTAATTCATAGGCAACAGAGAAAGCCAGCATTTCAAAGCCAGACACCGGTGCCTGGGATTCCCAGGTAAACAATGGCGTCCGTGTTCTCTTGTATGTCTCGACATCATCGGGAAGGAAGACACGCTCGGCGGTCGCGCCCGCGTGCGAATGCACCTCCCGGTAGATGGCCTGGTAGCCCAGCGAGCTCATGCCCACGTGGTAGGGGCTCGGGTAGCAGAGCGCGACCCGGTAGGGCGCCTCCTTGCGGAGCGTCCCCGCCTCGTCCGCAAGAAGCGAGCAGACGTGCTCGATGAGTTCGTAACGGCCCTCCATGGTCCTCCCGACAGTGGAAATCAGACACTAACAACAGCGCGGCCCCGGACCGCCACTCCCGCGTGGGGGAGGGGCTGCCGGGGCCGCGTTGGCCTTCAGGGTCGGTCAGTGCCGACTACTTGAAAGACGGGATGGCGTTCGACGGGACGCAACGGCCCTCGTTGTAGCTCGAGGGGTACTCGTCGTTCTCGTCCACGTAGGCCGCCTCTTCCTCGGACAGGAAGGCGCCGGTCCAGAAACGCTCCGGAACCGCCTCGCACTGCACGGCGAAGTCCGGGTTGATGCCCGAGCCCGAGCCGCAGTTGGCGTAACCCAGATCCGGATCCGCCTGGTCCACGCGGGGATCGCAGGCGGTGGCCGGCCACACCGCACGCATGATGTACGTGGAGGTGCAGCCGTTACGGGTGAAGTTGACCTCACCCGTCATCTGGGTGCCCGGAGAGCTGGGCGACGAGTACACCTTCACGTTCGCCAGCGAGTAGGCCACCGACGACGTCACCCCATTGGACGTGGGGTTCACGGTCGCCGTGTTGAACTCCGGCGCCAGGCAGAAGTCGTCCGTCGTGTCGCTGCTCAGTGCGCCGGTGACCTGGAGGCTGTCGAACGTGTTGTTCGCATCCGCCGCGCCCAACCGGGACACGTACTGAGGCCGGACCACCAGGATGTTGCTCCCCGCCTTCGGGTCGGAGAACTTCCACACACCCAGGTTGTCGCCCACTTCAAGCGCCTCGGTCGCGCCGCAGGCGCTTCCGTCCGTCTTGGTGCCGGTCGGGGCGCTGACGACGTCGTACTTCGCCCACCAGGTCGCGAAGCTCGCGTCCTGAACGATGCACCCGGGATTCGGCTGCTCGACGTCGCAGGCGGTCAGGCTGCCCGCGGCCGTCAGCATCACCACCGTCGAAAGAATGCTCTTGCGCATGTTGCTGATCTTCCTCTCGTGGTCGGGTGATTAGAACGTGTACCGGACACCGAAGCGGATCTGCCGCGGGGCCTGGTAACGGTCCGGGTTCTTGTAGTTCTGGTTCACGTCTTCGAAGGCCAGCGTGCCGCCACCGGCGCCCGGGACGTTGCCAGGGCTGTCCTCGGTCGGCAGGTCGGCCACGGTGCCCGGGGTCCCCGTCTTCGGGTCGTAGACCGGGAGCACCTGCGAGAACGTGTAGGACTCGTCGACGCTGTCCACGCCCTGGAAGTTGAACAGGTTGAACACGTCCAGGGTGAAGGACACCACGCTGTCCTTGCTCACGCGGTAGTTCACGCCCACGTTGGAGTCAACGCTGTTGATCCACGGGGTGCGACCGCCGCTGCCGCGCGGCAGGATGAACGTCTCATCCTGGCCGTAGCCCGGGTACGCGCCGAGGTAGCTGATGGGCGTACCGGAGTTGCCACGGTAGGACAGACCGATGCTCGCCGACAGCGCGTTGGAGATGTTGAACTCCTTGGCGCCGAACACCTTGATGGCGTGCGTACGGTCGAAGGGCAGCAGACCCTTGCGGTTGTTCAGGAGGGCCACCAGGTCGAAGTCCGCGAGGATGTTCGGGTCGAGCTGGTTGTTCTCCGGACGGAACAGACCGGGGTAGTTGCCGTACAGGCGGGACCACGTGTAGCTCGCCTGCGCCAGCCAGCCTTCCGTGAACGTGCGGTTCAGGTAGACGGTGACCGCGTCGTAGTCACGCACGGGCGTCGGGAACTCCTTGGCGAAGCCACTGCCAGGGTTACCGAGGAAGTACGTGTTGCCGTCATCGCGGCTCATGTCCTCGATGACCTTGCCCATGTCGCGGTGCGTGTAGCTCGCGCCCAGGCGGGTGTTCGCCAGGAGCTCGTACTCGCCGCCGACCACGATTTCGTCGGACGACTGGGGCTCGATGTCCGGATCGACCGGCTCGCTCTGCACCAGACCGCCGCTGAAGTACTGGTTCGAGTTCAGCGTGGCCTCGGCGCGAGGCACGATGAAGTTCTTGTCCGAGCAGCCGCCGCGCTGGCCTTCCAGCGTGGACGGGTCGCAGCCCGGCGTGGTCGACCCCGGCTCCGACAGGTAGCGACGCGCGCTGAAGCGGCGCTCACCCGGGAAGGCGCGGTCCATCATGTTGAGCGGAACCTGCTCGTAGTAACGGGCGAAGTTCACGAACAGCTTCGCGCGGCCGTTGGCGAACGGATCCACCACGGCGCCGATGCGGGGCGACCACTGGTTGCCGAGCTTCAGCGCCAGGTTGCCGTCGCCGCCGTACATGGACTGCACGTCGTAGCGCACGCCGAGGTTCAGCGTGACGCGGTTGGCGATGGACCAGCTGTCCTGGAGGAAGCCACCGATGGTGGTGCCGCTCGTCGAGGACTCCTGCAGGGTCTCGAACACGGGCGTGTCCGGGGCCGTCTGGTAGCCGTAGCGGCGGTTGTCCGTCCAGATGCGACGGGTCACGCCGTTGAGCTGCACGTCACTGAGGGAGCCGGCCTCCTGCAGGAACACGCTGCCGGAGTAGGCCTTCTTCTGATCGAAGGTCAGGAACTCCGTGTCCACGCCCGCCTTGAACACGTGCGTGCCCAGGGCGTTCAGCAGGTAGGTAGCCTTGGCGTTGATCTGGTAGCGGTCCAGCGTCGCCTCGGACATGAAGCCGGGACCGCCGACGTAGTAGTTCGTCACCGGGCAGCGCAGGGCCTGCTCTTGCGGCGTCACACCGCAGTACTCAGCGGCGTTGGGGACGTTCTCGAACGTGGTCAGCGAACGACGGCGCGTGTACTGAGCCAGCGAGTAGCCCGCGAAGCCTTCCGTCGAACCGATGGCGGTGCCGTCGGACGGAGGCGTGCCCGCGGTCTGGTGGAACCAACCGAGGTTGGCGTCGACCAGGACCTTCTTGTCCATGAAGGCGCCGGCGTACTTGAGGGCGAGCGCCGTGGTGTTGGCGCGGTTCTCAGTATTGCCGATGTCCTCGGGACGCGTGTTCTGCGCCGCGGGCAGACCACCCGAGCGGGGGCTGATCTGCAGCTTGCCCGTACCACCCGACACGGTCGGGGTGCCGTTCAGGGCGAACGACACGTTGTGGTCCTGGTTGATCAGGTACGTCAGCTTGCCCATGAACTGGATCGTGCGGGAGTCCGCGAAGTACGTCCGCTCGGAACCCGGGATCTGCTGGACAACGCTGAAGCCGTTCTCGTCCTTCGCCACCGCGCCGTTGTCATCCAGCGTGAAGGCGTTGAGGGCGCGGGTGTGCTCGTAGCGCTGGAACGACGGCGCGAAGCCGGCGAAGAACCAGAGCTTGTCCTTGAGGATGGGACCACCGAGGGTCGCGCCGAAGTCGCCCAGGTTGCTCAGGGCGTTCAGGCCGGTGATCGTGGTGCCGTCCTCGATGACCAGCTTCCGGTTGCCTTCCGCGAAGCCCGGCGTCCAGTTGGCGAACACGGAGCCGTGGAACTCGTTGGAACCGGACCGGGTCACCGCGTTGATCACACCGCCCGTGGAGCGACCGAACTCCGGCATGTAACCGCCGGTGATGATGTTCACGTCCTGCACGAACTCGATGCTCAGCGGGCTGGCGTTCACGCCGAAGGCCGGGTCGTTCGTGGACAGACCGTCCACCACGTAGCCGTTCTCAGGCGAGGTCGTGCCGTTGATGGACACGCCGTACTGGTCGGACTGGGCGCCCGGGGCGAGCTCGGCCAGGGACTCGAACGAGCGCGTCGCGCCGCCCTTGCCGACCGGACGGGCCACCGCGATGCGCTTGATGAACTCCTGATCAACGTTGACGCCCTGGTTCGTCGAACCGACGTCGATCGTCGGCGGGGCGCCAACGATCGTCTCCGTCGACGAGAAGCTCTCAGGGAGCAGCTCCACGTTCACGCGGATGGTGCGGTTGAGCAGCAGCTGGATTTCAGGACGGGCGAAAGGCTTGAACGACTCCTTTTCGAACCGCAGGGTATACGTGCCCGGTGGAAGCTGGGGAATACGGTAGTTACCCTGAGCGTCGGTAACCACGGTCTGCTCGCCCTGCAGGTTGGGCGAGGTGGCCGTCACAACGACATCAGCTGCCGGCTTCTTGTCCTCAGTGTTGATGACAGTGCCGATGATGACGCTGGACTGCGCGAAAGCCGCGGATCCGTACAACAGACCTGCAGCAAGGACGACTCCGGTTTCCCGAAGTACTTGTTTCACTTGCATACCTAACCCCTCCAAGGTGGGCTGCAACCGAAAATGACCTCGGAAAATATCCGAGGTCAAGCAGTTGTCAATAGACCGTTGCTTTTTGGTGACCAGTGGGGCATTGGCCCGATCACGCGGCGGCACCAGACACGGTTGCTTGAACCCGGAGCCCTTTTCTGTATGGTGGCCGCCCTTCGAAATCCGGGCATGGCGGGGACGGTAGTCCACTGGTGAAGAGGAGTTACGTACATGTTCGATTCAGTCCTTGACCGCGGGCAAGGACCCAGGTCGCGCTTCGGCGTGGGTGCCGGCGTCTCCACGCTGCTCCACGTTGGCCTGCTGGGTCTTGTGGCCTATCTCTCCACACGCCCGCCTCCCGTGGAGGAGAAGGAGGTCGAGGTCACGCTGAAGGCCACGATGGCGCCTCCGCCTCCTCCGCCTCCTCCGCCTCCTCCGGCGTCGAAGCCGAAGACGGAGAAGAAGGTCACGCCCAAGAAGCCCAAGGACGTGATCGTGCAGCCGAAGGAGATCCCGCAGCAGAAGCCCGAGGAGACGGAGACCGCGCCCGAGCCCGAAGAAGAGGCGAGCGAGTCCGAGGTCGAGGGTGGCGTGGAGGGCGGCGTCGCGGGCGGTGTGGTGGGTGGCGTGGTCGGCGGTGTGATTGGCGGCGTGGTGGGCGGTCAGCTGGGTGGAACGGGCACGGACGTGCTGGCGTTCGGCCAGGGCATGACGCGTCCCGAGAAGATCGCGGGTCCGGAAGTGTCCTATACGCGTGAGGCGCTTGAAGCGCGCGTGCAGGGTCTGATGATCGTGAAGTGCGTGATCACGACCGAGGGAAAGGTCGAGCGCTGCCGCACGATCAAGCCGCTCCCTCACATGGAGCAGGCCGTGATGGACGTGCTCACCGCCTCACGTTACAAGCCGGTCACGTTCCAGGGCAGGCCGGTGGAAGTGCAGTACACGTTCAACTTCAACCTGAAGCTGCCTCGCTGATCCAAAGCAGGCAGTCCCGCTTGAGCAGTCCGCCGAACATCACCTCGCGCTCGTGAGGAGGAGCGCTCCACAGCCATGCAATTTACCCTGCTTGATATCTGGCACCACACGGGCCTCTTCGCCCGCATGATCATCTTCACCCTCGCCATCATGTCGGTGGCGTCGCTGGTCGTCATGGCGGAGCGGATCATCGTCTTCCGCAAGACCCGCTCGGACAGCCGCAACTTCGCCGCCAAGATGGGCGCCATCCTCGCGAAGGGCGACCTGACCACCGCGGCGAACACCAACCTGGGCAAGGACGTGGGCCACCTGGGCCGCGTGATCAACTCCGGCCTGACGGCGTACCGGATCACCCCGGGCAACAAGGACCTGGCGGTGGAGTCCGTGGCCCGCGCGCTGGAGCGCCAGGCGCAGCGCGAGGTGCAGAGCCTCAAGCGCGGCCTGGGCCTGCTGGCCACGGTGGGTTCGACGGCGCCGTTCGTGGGCCTGCTGGGCACCACGATGGGTATCGTGAACGCCTTCCAGCTCATGGCGGCCGCGGGTTCCGGTGGTCTGGCGACCATCTCCGCCGGTATCTCCGAGGCGCTCATCACCACGGCGTTCGGCCTCCTGGTGGCCATCCCCGCCGTGATGGCCTACAACTTCCTGCAGGGCTGGGTGGATGCCCGTTCCGTGGACATCTCCGAGTCCTCCAACGAGTTCCTGGACGTGGTGGCGCGGCACGTGGGCGGCGGTTCGTCGCACGCGGGTTAGTTCGAAGCCCCACCTGGGATAACCCACCCATGAGGGCGGTCCGGCTGAGAAGCCGCGCTGCTCCAGGGTGGGCTTCCCTTCCCGGAAACAGGTGCACGCATGGGAATGTCAGCAGGCCCCAAAGGGGGCATCAAGAGCGAGATCAACGTCACGCCCCTCGTGGACGTGGTGCTGGTGCTCCTCATCATCTTCATGGTCGTGACGCCCATGCTCCAGCGCGGCAAGTCCGTGGAGCTGCCCAAGGCCACGGAGATCGAGAAGGAAGGCAAGACGGACGCCGATCCGTTGATCCTCTCCATCACCCCGGACAAGAAGATGTTCGTGGAGAATGACGAGGTCGACGAGAAGGGTCTCCAGGAGAAGATCGCCGCGGAGCTGGTGAAGGATCCAGGCAAGAAGATCCTCCTGAAGGGCGACAACGCCCTGAACGTGGGTGACGTGCGCAAGGTGCTGGACACGGCCCGCAAGGCGAAGGCGAAGCAGATCGCCCTGGGTGTCGAGGAGAAGAAGTAATGTCCCGAGGACACAAGCAGCGTCAGTGGGTGAAGCCCGCGTCCGCGCCGAACTCGGAGATCAACGTCACGCCCCTGGTGGACGTGGTGTTGGTGCTCCTCATCATCTTCATGGTGGTGACGCCCCTCCTGGAGAAGGACATCCTCGTCCGGGTCCCGGAGACAGAGGTGGAGGAGGAGCAGCCGCCGGAGCCCGATGCCCAGCAGATCGTCGTGCAGGTGGACAAGGCCGGTGCCTACTCCATCAACACGGAGCAGATCCCCGCGGCGGAGTACGTCGCCCGCCTCAAGCGGATGTTGAACGCCAAGAAGCCGGACGAGAAGGTCGTCTTCTTCATGGCGGATGACGCGGCGAACTACGGCAAGCTCGTGGTGGCGCTCGATGGCGCCCGCGCCGCGGGTGCGAAGATCCTGGGCATGGCCACCGAGCTTCCCCCGAACGCGGTCATCCAGGGAACGGAGACCACGCCGGACGGTGCGCCGCCCGCGCCCCCTGCCCCGCCGACGCCCTGATCCACTCCTTCCGTCAGGGTTGACGCGCGGACACGCCGTCACTGATTTCATCCGAGGCCCGCTGGCGTTCCGACGCCAGCGGGCTTCTTCTTTTTGGCGCCCCATGTCCCCGCCCGGGACCCGGCGTCTGACGGCATGGATGGGCATGAAAGGCCATCCCAGTGGGCAGGGCCTCGGTACGCGCATTGCTCTTCCCCTGCCCGGTACGTGGTGGGGAGGGGATGACAATGCTGGCTCGGGTGCGGTCGGGGGCGTTGATGGGCATCGACGCGGTGGTGGTGGAGTGCGAGGTCGACATGGCGCTCGGCCTGCCCTACTTCAACGTCGTGGGGTTGCCGGAAGGGGCGGCGCGCGAGTCGAAGGTGCGGGTTGTCTCCGCGCTGAAGAACGCCGGGTTCGACCTTCCGCAGAAGCGGATCACCGTCAACCTGGCTCCCGCGGAGATCCGCAAGGAGGGGGCGGCCTTCGAGCTGCCCATCGCCCTGGGCGTCCTCGCCGCGGCGAGGCTGATGGAGGAGGAGCCGCTCGGGCGATACCTCTTTGGCGGAGAGCTGTCGCTGGACGGATCCGTCAAACCCATCAAGGGCGTGCTGCCCCTGGCCGTGGCGGCGCGGGATGGAGGCTATCGGGGGGTCATGGTGCCGGCCGCGAACGCGGCGGAGGCGGCGCTGGTGGAGGGGATCCAGGTGGTGCCGGTGGCCCACCTGCGCGAAGCGGTGGGGCACCTCACGGGGGAGGCGCCCCTCGCACCGCTGACTCGTTTGGGGACAGCGCCAGGGGCTCCTCGCAAGGAGGCCGCGGACATGGCCGACGTGCGCGGTCAGCCGGAGCTGAAGCTCGCATTGGAGCTGGCGGCGGCTGGCGGGCACAACCTCTTGATGGCCGGGCCCCCAGGTTCAGGCAAGACCATGCTGGCGCGGCGGCTGCCAAGCATCCTGCCGGAGATGACCTTCGACGAGGCGCTGGAGGTGACGAAGGTCTACTCCATCCAGGGGCTGCTAGGAGACGAGCAGGCGCTGGTGCGAGAGCGGCCGTTCCGCTCGCCCCACCACACGCTGTCCGACGCAGGGCTCGTGGGTGGAGGCCCCATGGCGCGTCCGGGAGAGCTGTCCCTGGCGCATCATGGAGTGCTGTTCCTCGATGAGCTTCCGGAGTTCCGGAAGAACGTCCTGGAGGTGCTGCGACAGCCCCTGGAAGAAGGGGTCATCCACCTGGCGCGGGCGACCCAGCACATCACCTATCCATGCCGCGTCATGCTGGTCGCGGCGATGAACCCCTGCCCTTGCGGCTATTTCAACGTCCCGGGGCACGCATGCACCTGCCACGAGCATCGCATCTTCGACTATCACACGCGCATCAGCGGACCTTTGATGGACCGCATCGACATCACCGTGCAGACGCGGCCGGTGGAGTACCACCAGCTCGCGGCGAAGACACCCGAGCAGCCAAGCCAGTACTACCGGCAGCGCGTGCAGGCCGCGCGCGAGCGGCAGCGCGTCCGCTTCCAGGACACGCCAGGCGTGCACTGCAACGCGCAGATGCCTCCACATCTGCTGCGCCGGTTCTGCATGCTGTCCTCGAAAGCGGAGAAGGCTCTGGAAACAGCGGTCCAGCAGTATGGTTTGTCAGCGCGGGCGCATGACCGCATCCTCAAGCTGGCGCTGACCCGCGCAGACCTGGAAGACCACGGACGTATCGAGGACGTCGACCTGCAACTCGCCGTCGACTGCCGGATGCTGGATCGCCGGGGCTGGCTGCATACCAACACCCAGGGGACCACGAGCGCGCCGCGCCGCCCTTCCCCTGCGTGGTCCGCGCCCTAGGCAACACCGTCAGGACCGCAGGTCCACGGGGGGCTTCGGGGCCTGGGTGAGGCGTTGGGTGTCAGGGGGCAAGGCCGTTGCGTCCCTCCGGGCATCCAGGCGGGGGGCGGGGCCCGTGATGATGCGCGCCGACCTGCCGAAGGTCAGGTACGAGTACGCCCAGTTGAGCAGCACGGCCAGCTTGCTTCGGAAGCCGATGAGGAAGGTGATGTGGATGAAGAGCCAGGCCAGCCAGGCGACGAAGCCGGACTGCTTCACGCGGCGGAAGGCCACCCCCACCGCATGGCCTCTGCCAATGACGGCGTAGGTTCCCCGGTCCCAGTAATGGAAGGGCTGCATGGGCTGGCCCTCGAGCTGGCGGCGGAGGTTGAGCACCGCGTGCTTGCCCTCCTGCATCGCCGCGGGTGCAACGCCAGGGACCGCGCTGCCATCCTCCTGCTTCACGAGCGCCAGGTCGCCTACGACGAAGATGTCGGGATGGCCGGGCACGGTGAGTTCGGGCGTCACCGGGACGCGGCCTGCCCTGTCCAGCGTCACGCCAAGCGAGCGGGCCACGGGCGAGGCCTCCACGCCGGCGGCCCAGAGCACCGTGCGAGCCGCCAGATGTTCGGCGCCCATGTCCACGCCCGCTGCGTCGATGTTCGTGACACGGGTACCCGTGCGGACCTCGACGCCGAGCTTCTCCAGTACCCGGCGGGCCTCGCCCGAAAGGTTCTCGGGATAGGTGGGGAGCACGCGGTCCATTCCCTCGATGAGGATGACGCGCGCATCCCGGGGGTCGATGTTCTGGAAGTCCCCCGACAATGAATTGCGGCTGATCTCCGCCAGCGCTCCCGCCAGCTCCACGCCCGTGGGGCCCGCGCCAATGATGGCGAACGTGAGCAGCGCGCGACGGCGTTCGGGGTCCGATTCGCGTTCAGCCTGCTCGAAGGCGAGCAGCACGCGGCGGCGGACCTCCAGGGCGTCCTCGACTGTCTTCAACCCCATCGAGTGGCGCGACCAGGCTTCGTTGCCGAAGTACGAATGCGTTGCCCCAGTGGCCACGATGAGGAAGTCGTACGCCAGCTCGCCGTCGGCCAGGAGGACGTGCTTGCGCGCGGTGTCCACGCCAGTCACTTCCGCGAGCAGCACCTGGACGTGATTGCGTCCGAGCATCGCCCGGAGCGGCGCGGCGATGTCGCTGGGGCTGAGCGTCGCCGTAGCCACCTGGTACAGCAGGGGCTGGAAGAGGTGGTGGTTGTGACGGTCCACCATCGTGACGCGAACCCCTGCCTTTCGCAGGTACCGGGCCGCGTAGAGGCC
Source organism: Corallococcus aberystwythensis (assembly GCF_003612165.1). Taxonomy (GTDB): domain Bacteria; phylum Myxococcota; class Myxococcia; order Myxococcales; family Myxococcaceae; genus Corallococcus; species Corallococcus aberystwythensis. The sequence continues at coordinate 19,647 of NZ_RAWK01000134.1, forward strand.
GCCGAAGCCGCCTCCCAGGATGACCACATGGGGAAGGTTCTCACGGGTCGTATTCACGAGAGGAAATGTCACGCCGCCGCACCGGGCTTTCAACGCAAAGCCTTCCATCCCATCAAGCTGGCTATCACGTCCCCTCGTGTCTGCTTATGCGGATACACCCCCACCTTGCACCTTCTCAGCACACGGGAGACAGCCACGCCGCTCCGGCAGTTCGGACGGGCCGTGCAGACCTGGACGCCCTTGCAGGACCGTCTCCCCGGAAGCCCGCGCGGCATGACCGTTGCTCTGCCCACCGCCGAGGCATCCAGCCCGCAGGGCGGCGAGGGAGTCAGACGAGATGAGCAGGCTGACGGAGAAGTTGAAGGCAGTGGCGGCGGCGGTGGCGTCCATCGAGAAGCAGTTCGGCCGGGGCGCGGTGATGACGCTCGGCGCGGACGCACCGGAGCAGAAGGTGGCGGTCATTCCCACGGGGTCGGTGGGATTGGACCGGGCGCTGGGCGTGGGGGGCTATCCGCGAGGGCGCGTGGTCGAGCTGTTCGGCAACGAGTCTTCCGGAAAGACGACGCTCACCCTGCATGCCATTGCCCAGGTGCAGGCCGTCGGAGGCGTCGCGGCCTTCATCGACGCGGAGCATGCGCTGGACCTGTCCTATGCGCGCAAGCTGGGGGTGCGCACCGAGGAGCTGCTCGTGGCGCAGCCGGACACCGGGGAGCAGGCACTGGAGATCACCGAACAGCTCGTGCGCTCAGGCGCCGTGGACCTCATCGTGGTGGACTCGGTGGCGGCGCTGGTGCCCCGTGCGGAAATCGAAGGGGAGATGGGCGACGCGCACATGGGCGTCCAGGCGCGGCTGATGAGCCAGGCGCTGCGGAAGCTCACCGGAGCCGTGAGCCGTTCCGGCACCTGCATCATCTTCATCAATCAGATCCGCATGAAGATTGGCGTGATGTTCGGCAATCCGGAGACGACGACGGGTGGCAACGCGCTGAAGTTCTATTCATCGGTGCGGATGGAGATCCGCCGCACGGGCAACCTCAAGGAGGGCGACGCGGTGGTGGGCTCACGCGCCCGCGTGAAGGTGGTGAAGAACAAGATGGCGCCCCCGTTCCAGGAAGCGGAGTTCGACGTGCTCTACGGCACCGGCATCCACCGCGCCGCGGAGGTGCTGGACCTGGCCGTGAGCGCGGGCGTGGTGGAGAAGTCGGGCAGCCACTTCAGCCTGCGGGGTGAACGCATTGGCCAGGGCCGCGAGCGGGCGTGCGAGTGGCTGCGGGAGCACCCGGGCGTCCTGGACGCCCTTGCCCGGGACCTGGTGGGCGCCACCGCGCCTTCCGTGTCGCCCGCATCCGCCGAGGCGGCCTAGGTCGCGGCCTGGAGTGCATCCAGCGAGAGGGGGACCTCCCATTGGCGTTGGCCCGCGCGCAGCACCAGGTGCCCTTGGGGGCCCTCTTCCAGCAGTTCACCGAACTGGTACTGCGCATCGCGAGAGAAGCGGGCCTTCGCCCTGCCCTGCTTCACGCGGCAGGTGAGGACGCCATCTGGGGTGAGCTGGAGCGATTCCAGGTCCAGGGCCTCCGCCGTGCGGTCGCTCAGTCGCAGGGACACGTGCTCATCCGGGGTGACGTCCACGGTGCGCACTTCATAGGCCGCGTCCTCCACCTGGACGTAGCACCAGTCCTGGGCAATGCGGAGCTGGTAGCGCCCGTCATCATCCAGGACCAGCGAGGCGTTGAAGAGCTCGATGATTTTCGGATGCTCGATGGGCTCGTCGTCGTGCCACCAGCGCATCGCCGCATCCAGACGGATGCCGCTGTCCTCACGGGTGTGCCAACGCTTGCCTGGAGGGGGCTGACCGGGGGGAGGTTGCATGTCGCCCTTGATGTGCGGGTGAGGCCCGGCAGAATCAAGCCGCCGGGGTCCGGAGGCCTACCAGTTCCGAACGAACTCCGTGTAGCCACGGAAGGCCACGGCTCCCCAGAAGTTCACCAGCACGCCAAGCGCCAGCACCGCCACCACCGCGCGGTTGCGCAGCGACCATCCGCCAATGGCGAAGAGCAGCAACAGGTAGGGCGTGTAGTCCAAGCTGAACCGGAAGCCGAACTGCATGTACCCGGTGTTCTGGTAGAAAAGGCCCGGCAGCGCGCACACCGCCACGGTCAGCCACAAGGGCCAGTGCAGACGGGGACGCGTGCGGGGGACCAGCAGGAACACCAGCAAGGGCAGCGTGAGCAGCAGCGTCAGCCCATGCGGGTCGTACGACAACCGCGGCGGAGACAGCGACACCTGGGGCAGCTTGAGGAAAGCGGCCTGGAGGTTGCGCGACAGGTACTCGAGGTTGAAGAGCCCGAAGCGGTCGATGTCGACGTTCACCCGGTTGTTGTAGAGGTACGAATGGCCGAACTCTCCCGGCTTGCCGAAGCGGTAGACGTTGTAGGCGGCCGCGAGGACTGCGAGGGGCGCGGCTCCCGCGCCGAAGAGCACGAGCTTGCGGAGGGCGGGCTTCCACGCGGTCGGGAGGGCCTTGAGCTGGGCCAGCCGGTCCGGGCCGGGGCAGAGCGCCTCCAGGACGAAGAAGAGGCCCGCGAACACCAGCGGTGTGCGGGTGAGCACGGCCATGGAGAAGAAAACGCCCGCGAGCACGGGACGCCGGGCCTTGGCGGCGTTGCGCACGTACAGACACGTGAGCGCCACGCCCATCACCTGCGCGCCGAACCAGACCTCGCCCCGGATGGCGCAGTAGAAGAACAACGTGCCGAAGGCGAGCACCAGCGACAGCACCACGTTGTCGTCGCGGTTGCGCTCTGTCTCCCCTTCCTGCGCGAGGAAGCGCAGCAGCGAATAGAAGAGCGCCACCGCGAGCGCGCCCACGAAGACGCCGAAGGACGTGTCGTTGAACTGGTAGCCGTGCAGCGCGACGAACGGAAGCATCACGACTGCGGGGAAGGATGGGAAGCTGACGAACCAGCGGTCATCCTGGAGCAGGCGTCCCTCGCACCGCACCTTGTGCCCATCCACCATCCGGACGCAGGCCCAGTCCTCCAGGTTGGGCAACACCCGCGGATCCACGTCGAGCCGTCCCTCCAGCCAGGACTGCGCCTGGTAGATGAAGTGCGGCGCGGCGCTCTGGCGGAGGAAGCGCTGTGAGCTGAAGCTGGACAGCACCGCGAACGCGACCAGGAACAGCATCACCTCCACCCGGTAGGCGGACAGCCACAGGCGCACCGCGTTCCGCACCGGATGCGCTCCTGCCCCCGGGGCAGACGTGGGCGGACTGGAGGAGTCCATCGCCGCGGTGGGGCTGGCGAGCGGCACGGAGGAATCAGGCGTGGCCGGGAGCGGCGCCTCCGGGATGGCGGGGGCCGGGGGCACCGTGGACGATGTTTCCGGGGCGGAAGGACGGGGACGCTTTGATTTGGAGCGACTCATGGCGACACGGGGGCGGTGAGCAGGTGCAACCTCAACATCTCCAGCACGTGGGACGCGGCGAACAGGCGGACCCGGTCCCGGTCACCCGCGAGCGAAATCCGTTCGCAGCGGGGCTGCATGCCGGGGCCGGCCAGCCCGCAGTAGACGGTGCCCACGGGATCCTCGGGCGTGCCGCCGCCGGGTCCCGCGTAGCCCGTGACGGACAGGCCAAACGTGGCGCCGCAGGCAGCGCGGACGCCCTCCGCCATGGCGAGCGCCGTCTGGGAGGACACGGCGCTGTGCTTCGCGAGGATGTCCGGGGACACGCCCACCCAGGCGGACTTCATCTTCTCCGAGTAGGCGACCGCGCCCCCGATGAAGACCTGACTGGAGCCCGGGACCGCCGTGAGCTCCTGCGCGACGAGGCCGCCCGTGCAGCTCTCCGCCACCGCCAGCGTGTGACCGGCGCGCGCCAGCAGGCCCAGGAGGACGGGAGCGTATTCGCTGTCATCCGCGCCATACACATGCGTGCCCAGCACCTGCCGGCATGCGGCCTCCGCGGCGGCGAGCGCGGCGTCGGCTTCCGCTTGCGAGGGGGCTTCCGCCATCAGCTTCAGGTGGTTCTCCGGCGCGTGCGTCCGGAAGCCGAACACCACCCGCGGATGATTGGGGGCCAGGGGCATCACGTGCTCGTTCAGCACGGATTCGGGCAGGCGCACCGTCCTCAGCAGGCGGAAGGCGCGGAACGTGCGGTGGGGCTCGGCGGCGAGCCAGGTCCGCACGCGCGGCAGCACCTCTCCGTCCACGAGGGCCCTGTATTCGCGCGGGACGCCTGGCAGGAAGAACAGGTGGGCGCGGCCCAGTTGCTGGATGACCAGCGGTGCCGAGCCCTGGGGATTGCGCACCGGCTCGGTGCCCGCGGGGATGCGCGCCATGCGCAGGGCGCCCGGATTCATGGCCATGCCCCGTGCGGCGTAGCGCTCCTTCAACCAGCCGAGCACCCGCGCATCCTCTTGCATGGACACGCCCGCGGCGGCGGCGGCGCACTCCAGCGTGAAGTCGTCGGACGTGGGCCCCAGGCCCCCCGAGACGATGACCACGTCCGCGCGCGCCGAGGCCTCCAGCAGCGCGCCCGTGATGTCCGGACGCACGTCTCCCACCAGCGTCACCCGTGCGACCTTCACACCCAGGTCGAAGAGGCGGGCTTCCAGGTAGGTGCTGTTGGTGTCCGTGATGAGGCCGGTGACGAGCTCGTCACCGGTGCACAGCAGCTCGACGCGCATGGGCCGGGCATCCTAGCGGCCCCGGGCCGGGAGGGCACGGTCCGCGTCCTGGCTCTCGCGCCCGGCGGCTCAGAGGAACGCGGGACCGTCGTCCGTGGTGCCGTTGGGCTCGGAGTCCTCGTCGTCGTCCTCGTCGAGCCCGGCAGCCACCGCCACCGCCGCGACAGCGCCGACCTTGCGCGACGCCAGCCGGCTGCGGACCGAGAACGCGGACTCCACCAGCCCCATCAGCAGGTACGCGAAGAAGTACGTCACCAGCACCCAGGCCGGGTGGAACCGCTGGGCGATGAACGCGCCGGTGAGCGCCATGGCCATGAACACGAGCGCCGACTTCCGGCTGGGGCGCGCATCCTTGAAGGTGCGGTAGCGCACCGTGGACACCATCAGCAGCGACAGGGCCCCCACCGCCACCGCCACCGGCAGGCGCGCGCCGTCATGGAGCGCCTCACCCTGGCTGGCAACGTGGTGGGAGATGATGAGCGAGACGAGCACGCCGGCCGCCAGCGGAATGGGGAGCCCCACGAAGAAGCCACCGCCACCGCCGTGCGGGTTGCGCATGGCGAGCACGTTGAAGCGCGCCAGCCGCATGGCGCCGCAGGCCATGAACGCGAAGGAGATGAACAGGCCCCAGAAGCCCATGGGGGCCAACGCCCACTTGTAGACGAGGAGCGCCGGCGCCGCGCCGAAGGACATGACGTCCGCGAGGCTGTCGAGTTGCATGCCGAAGTCGCTCTGCGTCTTCGTCAGGCGGGCCACCCGTCCGTCGAACCCGTCGAAGAACATGGCGAAGAGGATGGCCAGGGCCGCCTGGTACAGCTGCACCGGTTCTGCCTCACCCGAGCACAAGGTGATGGCGTAGAAGCCACAGAAGATGGAAGTGACGGTGAAGAGGTTCGGGAGCACGAACATCAGTTTCCGCAGCTTCATCGTTCCCTCGACTTCCCCAGTTGGTCGGCTGCCCATGTGGCAGAAACGGCGAGGGAACGGACCTTAGCAGGGTTTTATTCGCGCCGGAGTCAGTCCCCGGTCGCATGGGAGGAGAAATGCCGTACGGGCAGTGGGCCCTGTGGGGATTGACCGCGGCGGCCGTCCTGCTGCTGGTGAATGTCGGGTGGGTCCTGCTCGTGCGGCGGTGGTACCGCCTCAGGGGGCCCCTTCCCGAGATGCTGCGCGTGCGCTGCGCGGATGGGTGGGAGCTGACCGTGCACGCCCGGCGGGCGCCGGTGCGCCGCTTCGCCGAGCCCGTCCTGCTGTGCCACGGGCTGGCGGCCAACCGCTTCACCTTCGACTTCGAGCCACCCTACTCCGTGGCCCACTACCTCACCGAAGCGGGCTTCGATTGCTTCAGCGTGGAGTGGCGCGGCACAGGGCACTCGCAGCGCCCGCCTCGCGGCCGGCGGCCCACGGACTTCACCGTCGACGACCACATCCAGCACGACGGGCCGGCGCTGCTGGAGCTGGCGCTGAAGGAGACCGGCGCGAAGCAGGCCTTCTGGCTGGGCCACTCCCTGGGCGGACTGGTGGGGTACGGAGTGGCGCAGGGCCCCGACGGCGGGAAGCTGGCGGGCCTGCTCGAGTTGGGCGCGCCGGTGTACCTCAAGTCAGAGCCGTTCCTGCGGACGCTCATCTCGCTGGGCGTGCGCGCCGCGTGGCCCGGGAGCATCCGGCAGGCGTGGATGAGCGCCAGCATGGCCCCCTTCCTGGGCTACCTCGCGCTGCCCCTGTCGGACATCGTCGTGAATCCCCGGCACGTCCCGCCGCGCGTCATGCGGCAGTTGTCCGTCAACATGATGGCGGCGATGAGCCGCAAGGTGCTGCTCCAGTTCCAGGACTGGATCTCCCACGACGCGTTCCGTTCCTACGACCGCAAGACGGACTGGCGCGCGGGCATCGCGAAGCTCCAGTTGCCCGTGCTGGTGATGGGCGGCAGCGCGGACCGCCTGGCCACCGCGGCCAACGTGGAGGCGCAGTACGCGCTGCTCACGTCCCCGGACCGCACGCTGCACGTCTTCGGCCGGGACCGTGGGGACAAGATGGACTACGGCCACGGCGACCTCATCTTCGGCACCGGCGCGCCGATGGAGGTCTACCCCGTCATCCGCGAGTGGCTGGAACAGCGGGCCACGCCCCTGCCCCCTACGCCCGCGCCTGCTCAGGGCTGACGCGTGGGGGCGCGTGGACTGGCGTCGAGCTGGACGCAGGGGGAGCGCAGCCCGCGCGTGGTGCTCGCGTCGATATGGCGGAGGTGGACGCGTGTCTGGCCCTCGCAGTCGGTGGAGACCAGCTCGCCGCGCGCGTCCTTCGCGGTGAGGTCCTCCACGTGCAGCTGGCCCTCTTCAATGGCCACCAGGACGGAGCCGGGGGTGTCGCGCACGTCGACGTTCCTGGACTCCAGGGTCGCGTGCGTGTCCACCGCCAACGCGGCGAGTCCGCACCCCGAGAGCCGGGCGTTCCGGAGTGCCGCGTGCGCCCGCTGTGTCGCCAGCACGCAGGTGCCCTTCGCCCCCTCGACGGTCACGGTGTCGACGTCCGCTTCCACCTGGCGCAGGTGGAGCCCGTCCCCCGCGATGCCATCCTCGGTGCTCACGCCCGTGATGACGCCCTCCCGCAGGCGCACCCGCCCCTGCACCGCCATCACGCCGTATTCCCGCGAGCCCTCCAGGCGGAAGCGCCGCACCTCCAGGTCCGAGGCGGTGAGCTGCAGCGCCCCGTAGTTGCCCGCGTCCTTCACGGTCACGTCCTCCAGCAGGCCGGTCGTCGCCGTGAGCCCCAGGCCCGCGCGCGAGGCGCTCGTCGAGGTGAAGCCCCGCACCGACAACCGGGTCTGGAGCGCCGTCACGCCGTACTCGTGGCCCTGGACCCGCACGTCCACCAGCGTGAGCGTGCCCTCCACCATGGAGAACGCCGTGCCTGTTCCCCCGGAGACCTGGGCCCGTTCGACCTTCGCCACGCCGCCATCCTGGCTCAGCGCCATCCGGGGGCCCTGGAAGTCCACCCCCTCCAGGAGGACCGTGGCCCCACCCCGGGCCCGAACCGCGCGGTCGTAGGCCCCCACGAACGCACTGTCCCGGAGGATCAGGGACGGGGCGGGGCCCCCTCCCGTTCCCTCCTCCACGAGCACGCCCACCGGCGCCTGGTGGCCCGCGCCTGCCTCGAATCGCAGGCCCCTGCCTTCGAGCGAACCGGCTCTCAGCTGGATCACTCCCCGGGCCTGGTTCCGGAAGGTCACGGCGTGGACCCGCACCGGCCCCCGGGCTTCGAGCCCCCAGCTCCCTCCCTCCACCGACAGGGCCTCCAGGGCGGTGTCCCCTGG